>NZ_JAEMSS010000202.1 GCF_016462705.1 Nocardioides sp.
GTCCCACCCTCCCCGGAGGTCGTGCGGGCCTCGGCGCTCGTGTACTCGTCCGCGTCCGGGCAGGTCAGCGAGCTGCCGGTCGAGGAGGTCACGTCCCAGGAGCTGGTCGACGAGGTGTGCACCAGCGTGCTCACCACCTGGCTTCAGCGCGCCCGCCCCGACGAGGTCAAGCAGCTGCGGACCGGCAAGCCGCTCATCCCGGGCGACATCGACCGGGCCCTGCTCACCGACCTCTCCGGTCGCACCGGGCACTACTACATCGAGGACCAGGACCGGTACCTGCTGCGCGAGCGGTTCTGGGTGGCACTGGCCGCGATGACGGGATGAGGGGACCGGCGCTCGACGGTTAACAAACGTTAACCTCAGCGGCTAACATCGGCGGCATGACCTACGAGCTGTCCCGCGAGCACGAGGAGTTCCGCCGGAGCCTCCGCGAGTTCGCGCTGGCCGAGATCGCGCCGTACGCCGCGCAGTGGGACCGGGACCACCACTTCCCGGTCGACGTGGTGCAGCAGATGGGCAAGCTGGGCCTGTTCGGGCTCACCGCGCCGGAGGAGTACGGCGGCGCCGGCGAGCACGGCGACTTCACCAGCCTCTGCGTCGCGATCGAGGAGCTCGGCCGGGTCGACCAGTCGATGGGCATCACCCTCGAGGCCGCCGTGGGGCTCGGCATCAACCCGATCCTCACCTACGGGACGGACGCGCAGAAGCAGCAGTGGCTGCCCGACCTGGTCGCAGGGCAGGCGCTCGCCGGGTTCGGGCTGACCGAGCCCGGTGCCGGGTCCGACGCCGGAGCCACCCGGACCAAGGCGGAGCTCACCGAGGGCGAGTGGGTCGTCAACGGCGCCAAGCAGTTCATCACCAACTCCGGGTCCGACATCACCAGCGTGGTCACGGTGACCGCGCGCACCGGGTCGCGCGACGACGGCGTCGGAGGGTCGAAGCCCGAGATCAGCACGATCCTCGTGCCGGCCGGGACCGAGGGTTTCGTCGTCGAGCCGGCGTACGACAAGCTCGGCTGGCACGCCTCCGACACCCACCCGCTGACCTTCCAGGACTGCCGGGTCCCGGAGGCCAACCTGCTCGGTGAGCGCGGCCGGGGCTACGCGCAGTTCCTCGCGACGCTGGACGACGGTCGGGTCGCGATCGCAGCCCTGGCCGTGGGCTGCATCCAGGCCTGCGTCGACCTCAGCGTCGAGTACGCCCTGGACCGCCAGACCTTCGGCGCCCCGATCGGCCGCAAGCAGGGCGTCGCGTTCCAGATCGCCGACCTCGAGGTGATGCTGCACGCGAGCCGGCTGCTCACCTACCGGGCGGCCGCGATGAAGGATCGCAACGCCCCCGTCAAGGAGTTCAAGCAGGCCGCCGCGATCGCGAAGCTCTACGCCACCGAGTCCGCGGTCACCGCGACCCGGATCGCGACCCAGGTCTTCGGCGGCTACGGCTTCATGGAGGAGTACGCCGTCACCCGGCTCTACCGCGACGCGAAGGTGCTCGAGATCGGCGAGGGGACCTCCGAGGTGCAGCGGATGCTCATCGCCCGCGGCCTCGGCCTGCCTGTCGAGTAGCCGCCGGGCGCACCGCCTACGCTGAGCCTGTGGAGAACCCCTGGCAACGGTTCCGCCAGGAGGCGGGCCGGTTCCTCGCCGTGGGCCTCGTCGCGACCGTCGTCGCGCTGATCCTCTTCAACTTCCTGGTCCACGGTTTCGGCGCCATGGACGGGGCGTGGCTCAACGATCGGCCGGAGCTGGCCTACGTGCTCGCGAACGCCGTCGGCATGGCGATCAGCTTCCGCGGCACGAAGGTCTGGGCGTTCCGGGACCGCCGGACCAGCCACGCCGACGGCGGGGTCGTCGCGTTCGTGGTCATCAACCTGGCGACGATGCTGATCCCGATGACCTGCCTCGGGATCAGCCGCGGGCTCGGCCTGGACGACCCGATCTCGGACAACGTCTCCGCCAACGTGGTCGGGCTCGCGCTGGCCAACGCCGCGAGGTTCTTCCTGTTCCGCGAGTTCGTGTTCCTGCGGGTGGACGACCCGGGCCTCGAGCTCGACCTGGCGTTCGTGGAGCTGCACGACCACACCCACGAGATCCCGGTGGTCACCGACGAGATCAGCGAGCCGCCCAGAGACCTACCCATGAGTGACCCAGCTCCGCCACGAGCTCCCTGACCAGCGGGAGGCTCACCCCGACCACGTTGTGGTGGTCGCCGTCGATCCCGGTCACGAACGCACCGCCCAGCCCGTCGACCGTGAACGCGCCCGCGACGTGCAGCGGCTCCCCGGTCGCGACGTACGCCGCGATCTCGGCGTCGGTGACGTCGGCGAAGCGCACCGTCGTGGAGGCCGTCGCCGACGCGGCTTGCCCGGTCGGGACGTCACGCAGCGCGTGCCCGGTGTGCAGCACCCCGGCGCGCCCGCGCATCTCGCGCCACCTCGCCGCGGCGTCCGCGGCGTCCGCGGGCTTGCCGAGAGCGCGGCCGTCCAGCTCCAGGACCGAGTCGCAGCCGAGCACCAGCGCGGCCTCGGGCAGGCCGTCGCGGTCGGCCACGGCGGCGCACTTGAGCTCGGCCAGCTGGAGCGCCAGCTCGGCCGGCGGCAGGTCTTTGAGCTGGTCCTCGTCGACGCCGGAGACGACCACCACCGGCTCGATGCCCGCCCGGCGGAGGGTCTCCAGCCGCGCCGGCGACTGGGAGGCCAGCACGAGGGTCGGCACGGGCGTCAGCGCGGCAGCGCGCTGCTGCGCCAGCCGCCCGGACCGTGCGGCAGGGTCACCCGCACCTTGCGGTGGTGGGCCGCCCAGTTGGGGGGCGCCGTGCGCGGGGTCTCACCGGAGCCGCCCGCAGCCGCCAGGACGGCGACCAGTGCGGCGAGCTCCTCCTCCGTGGGGTCGCCCTTGACGACCCGTAGGAAGGGCTGCGGGGCAGGCTCATCGCCAGGAGTGGTCACAGCGGGATGTTCCCGTGCTTCTTCGCGGGGAGCGTCTCCCGCTTGGAGCGCAGCAGCCGCAGGGCCCGCACGATCTCGACCCGGGTCTCGTGGGGGGTGATGACCGCGTCGATGTAGCCGCGCTCGGCGGCGATGTAGGGGTTGGCCAGCGCCTGGTCGTAGTCGTCGATCAGCTCGGCGCGCTTGGCCTCCGGGTCGTCGGCGTCCTTCAGCTCGTTCCGGTAGAGGATGTTGACCGCGCCCTGGGCGCCCATCACGGCGATCTGAGCAGTCGGCCAGGCCAGGTTGATGTCGGCGCCGAGGTGCTTGGAGCCCATGACGTCGTACGCGCCGCCGTAGGCCTTGCGGGTGATGATCGTGACCAGCGGGACGGTCGCCTCGGAGTAGGCGTAGATCAGCTTCGCGCCGCGCCGGATGATGCCGTTCCACTCCTGGTCGGTGCCGGGCAGGAAGCCGGGCACGTCGACGAAGGTCAGCACGGGGATGTTGAACGCGTCGCAGAACCGGACGAACCGGGCGGCCTTCTCGGAGGCGTCGATGTCGAGGGTGCCGGCGAACTGCATCGGCTGGTTGGCGACGATGCCGACCGGGTGCCCCTCGACCCGGCCGAAACCGATGATCAGGTTGGGGGCGAAGAGCTCCTGGACCTCGAGGAACTCCTCGTCGTCGAGCACCGCCGTGAAGACGTCGTGCATGTCGTAGGGCTGGTTCGGCGAGTCCGGGATGATGGTGTCGAGGGTCCGGTCGAGGTCGGTGAACGACAGGTCCGCGTCCTCGGCGTAGACGTGGTGGTGGTCGAGGTTGTTCTGCGGGAGGTAGGACAGCAGCGCCTTGGTGTACTCCAGCGCGTCCGCCTCGTCGGCGCCCATGTAGTGGGCGTTGCCGGACTTGGTGTTGTGGGTCCGGGCGCCGCCCAGCTCCTCCATCGTGACGTCCTCGCCGGTGACCGTCTTGATGACGTCGGGGCCGGTGATGAACATGTTGGACGTGCCGTCGACCATGATCGTGAAGTCGGTGACCGCGGGGGAGTAGACGTGCCCGCCGGCGCAGGAGCCCATGATCAGGCTGATCTGGGGGATGACGCCCGACGCGTGCACGTTGCGGCGGAAGATCTCGCCGTAGAGGCCGAGCGAGACCACGCCCTCCTGGATCCGGGCGCCGGCGCCCTCGTTGATACCGATGATCGGGCAGCCGGTCTTGATGGCCAGGTCCATCACCTTGGTGATCTTCTCGCCGTAGACCTCGCCCAGCGAGCCGCCGAAGACGGTGAAGTCCTGGGAGAACACGCAGACCTGCCGGCCGTCGATGGTGCCGTAGCCGGTCACGACGCCGTCGCCGTAGGGACGCCGCTTCTCCAGGCCGAACGCCGTCGAGCGGTGCCGGGCCAGCTCGTCCAGCTCGACGAAGGACCCCTCGTCGAAGAGCTGCTCGATCCGCTCGCGGGCGGTCTGCCGGCCCTTGGCGTGCTGCTTCTCCACGGCCTTGGCCGACCCGGCGTGCACGGCCTCGTCGAGGCGGCGCTCGAGGTCGGCGAGCTTGCCGGCGGTGGTGTGGGTGTCGATGTCAGCGGGGAGGTCGGTGCCTTCACCGGGCTGGGCAGTCACGGCGAGCAGACTAACGGCCATGACCACCAGCGATCCCGCCCGCCCATCCGATCGGTCACCGGTCGACGCAGCCCGCCTCCCCGACCACCAGGTGGAGGTGGTCGCCGAGGCCGGGTCGACCAACGCCCTGGTCGCGGAGCGGGCCCAGGCCGGCGGACCGGAGGGTCTGGTGGTCCTCGCGGAGCACCAGACCGCGGGACGTGGTCGTCTCGACCGGTCGTGGGAGGCCCCGGCGCGGTCGGGTCTCACGTTCTCGGTGCTGCTGCGGCCGACGGTGCCGGCGGCGTCGTGGCCGTGGCTGCCGCTCCTGACCGGTCACGCCGTGCGCGCGGCGCTGCGCGCGGCCGGGTTCGACGCCACCGTCAAGTGGCCCAACGACGTCCTGCTGGGCGAGCGCAAGGTCGCCGGGATCCTGGTCGAGCGGGTCGAGACGCCGTCCGGCCCGGCGGCCGTCGTCGGGATCGGGCTGAACGTCGGGATGACCGCCGACGAGCTCCCGGTGCCCGAGGCCACGTCCCTCGCCGTCGAGGGGGAGGCGCCCGACCGCACGGAGCTGCTCGGTCTGCTCCTCGACACGCTGTGGGACTCCTACGTCGCCTGGCAGGAGGGCGGGGAGGCGGGTGCCGCCCGGCTGGCCACGGCGTACGCCGAGTCGTGCGGCACCGTCGGCCGGGACGTGAGCGTGGCGCTGCCCTCAGGCGAGACGCTCACCGGCCGCGCGGTCGAGATCGACCCGAGTGGCCGGTTGGTCGTGTCGACCGGGAGCGGTGAGCGCACGGCCGTGGGGGCAGGGGACGTCGTTCACGTCCGAGACGCCTGACGGTTTCGGTGCAATGATCCGTCCGTGGCCATCGACAAGGACCTGCTGAACGAGGGCGAGACCATCGTCATCAGCACCCGCACGCACCCCAAGGCGCTGATCCTCCCGATCCTGGCGCTGGTCGTCCTCCTCGCGGTCGGCGTCGTCGTCCAGCGCGTGGTCGACCAGGAGATCGTCACCCTGGTCGTCTGGGCGATCGTCGCGGTCGGCGTCGTCTGGTTCGTGCTCCGGCCCTTCCTGATCTGGCTCACGGCGACCTACGCCATCACCACCCGCCGGCTGATCACCCGGCACGGCGTCATCACCCGCCGCGGCCACGACATCCCGTTGAGCCGGATCAGCGACGTCGCCTACGAGAAGGACCTGATCGACCGGCTGCTCGGCTGCGGCACGCTGATCATCAGTGACGCCAGCACCCACGGCCAGGTCGCGCTGCCCGACATCCCGCGGATCGAGAAGGTCCAGCGCGACCTGAGCGACCTGCTGCACGACATCCACACCGAGGACCCGCGCGACGAAGGTGTCTGAGCCACCCGGCGTCCCTCCCGGGACCGGCGGATCACCCGGCGAGGAGTACGAGCGCGCGGTCCTCGGCGAGGAACCGGTCTTCACCGCGCTCGACGTCGCCACCGAGACCGGCGCCACGATCGAGCAGGCCCAACGCCTGTGGCGGGCGCTGGGGTTCCCCGAGCACGGCAACGCGGTTGCGTTCACCCGGGGCGACGTCGGCGCGCTGTCGACCTTGATCGGGCTGGTCGACACGGGGCTGCTCGACTTCGACCTCGCCGTCAACCTCACCCGGGCGGTCGGTCAGACGATGGCGCGGCTTTCGGACTGGGAGGTGTCCGCGCTGATCCACCGGGTGGAGGAGCTCGAGCGCGAGCAGCGCAGCGCCGGCCAGGACGTGGAGGAGAGCCGCGCCGAGGTCGCCATGCGGATGATCGAGAGCATCGGCACCCCGTTCGAGAGCCTGCTGGTCTACGTCTGGCGGCGCCACCTGGCAGCGGCGATCGCCCGCACCGCCGCGATGGGCGCCCGCGAGGAGGACCTGCACACGACCGAGCTGACCGTGGGGTTCGCCGACATCGTCTCCTTCACGGCGCTGTCCAACGAGCTCTCCGAGGAGCGGATCGGCGACATGGTCGAGCTCTTCGAGGCGCGCTGCGCCGACGTGGTCGCCGCCCACCGCGGCCGGGTCATCAAGTCGATCGGGGACTCCGTGCTCTTCGTCAACGACGACGCCATCCAGGCCTACGACACCGCCGAGGGCATCATCACCGTCGTCGGCCGGGACCTGCGGATGCCGGACGTCCGGGTCGGCCTCGCCTCCGGCTCGGTCGTGATGAGGCTCGGGGACGTCTTCGGCCCACCGGTCAACATGGCCTCGCGGCTCACCGGCGTGGCGCGGCGGAACCGGATCATCATCGACGCCCGCACCGCCGAGCTGCTGCCCGCCGACCAGTTCGAGACCCGCTTCCTGCAAGGCGGCGACTACCGACCATGACTT
>NZ_JAEMSS010000041.1 GCF_016462705.1 Nocardioides sp.
CGGGGGGAGTCACCAGGGTGGCGAGCAGGGGACCGAGCAGGACACCGACGAGGAGAGGAGCCGACCGACGCACTCTGTCACCGTAGGTCACAGCAGCACCACGTGTACCGGGAATCGTCGGCGAGTCGGTGGGTGGGCCGCCGCTCTCTAGACTTCGGCCGGTGAGGCTCTACGACACCCAGACCCGCGAGGTCCGCGACTTCGTGCCGCTCGAGGCGGGCAAGGCTGGGCTCTACGTCTGCGGGCTCACCGTGCAGTCGGAGCCGCACGTCGGGCACGTCCGCTCCGCGGTCAACTTCGACGTCCTCCAGCGGTGGCTGCGGCACCGCGGCTACGAGGTCACGTTCATCCGCAACGTCACCGACATCGACGACAAGATCCTGGCCAAGGCCGCCGAGCAGGGCCGCCCTTGGTACAACCTGACCTACGCGATGAAGCGCGAGCTCGACCACGCGTACGAGGCGCTCAACGTCGCCCCGCCGACGTACGAGCCGGCCGCGACCGGCCACGTCCCGGAGATGCTCGAGCTGATCGCGCAGCTGATCGAGAAGGGCCACGCCTACCCGGCGGGCGACGGGTCGGGCGACGTCTACTTCGACGTGCGGTCCTGGCCGGCGTACGGCGAGCTCACCCACCAGGCGATCGACGACATGGAGGCCGCGGAAGACGCCGACCCGCGCGGCAAGCGCGACCCCCGCGACTTCGCGCTGTGGAAGGGGTGGAAGAAGGAGACCGAGCCCGAGACCGCCGCGTGGCCGAGCCCCTGGGGGCCGGGCCGCCCGGGCTGGCACATCGAGTGCTCCGCGATGGCCGGGAAGTACCTCGGCACGGCCTTCGACATCCATGGCGGCGGCGTCGACCTGCGGTTCCCGCACCACGAGAACGAGCAGGCCCAGTCGCGCGCGGCCGGACACCCGTTCGCCTCCTACTGGATGCACAACGCCTGGATCACCACCTCCGGCGAGAAGATGAGCAAGTCCCTGGGCAACAGCCTGCTCGTCCCCGCCGTGCTCGAGCGGGTCCGCGGGATCGAGCTGCGCTACTACATCGTCGCCGCGCACTACCGCAGCCACGTGGAGTTCAGCTTCGAGGCGCTCGACGAGGCGGCCCAGGGCTTCCGGCGGATCGAGAACTTCCTCGACCGGGCCGGCGCGGCCGACGAGATCGGCATCGGCGAGGTGCCCGAGGCGTTCGCCGCCGCGATGGACGACGACCTGGGCACCCCGTCCGCGGTGGCGGTGCTCTACGACACCGTGCGCGAGGGCAACCGCCTCCTGGCCGCCGGTGAGGACGCGACCGCGGTGGCCGAGCAGGTCCGCGCGATGCTCGGCGTGCTCGGCCTCGACCCGGCCGACCCGGCCTGGCCCAGCTCGGGCGGCGGCGACGCCCGGCTCACGAGCGCGGTCGACGCGCTGGTCTCCGGTCTCCTCCAGCAGCGCGCCGAGGCGCGGGCGGCCAAGGACTTCGCTGCCGCCGACGCGATCCGCGACCGGATCAAGGCCGCCGGCATCGAGATCGAGGACACCCCCAACGGCCCGAAGTGGAGCCTCAGCTGATGCCAGGGAACAGCCAGCGCAAGGGCGCGATCCGCAAGTCCGGCAAGGGGCCGACCGTGGGCTCCGGGGGACAGGTGCGGCGTGGCCTCGAGGGCAGGGGACCGACGCCCAAGGCGAAGGACCGGCCCTACCACCAGGCCCACAAGAAGGCGAAGAAGGCCGCCAAGGCGACCGGCGCAAAGCCACGCCGGCGTACCGGCGGCGACGCGGAGTGGGTGGCCGGGCGCAACTCCGTGGTCGAGGCGCTCCGCGAGGGCGTGCCGGTGACCGGGCTCTACGTCGCCGAGGGTGCCGACCGGGACGCCCGGCTCCGCGAGGCGTTCAAGCTGGCCGCCGAGTCGGGGGTCAGCCTGATGGAGGTCGGCAAGGGCGAGCTCGACCGGATGACCGGCGGGGCCGTGCACCAGGGTCTCGCCGCCCGGATCCCGGCGTACGAGTACGCCCACCCGGCCGACCTGCTCGACCGGGCCGCGGAGGTCGGGGAGAAGCCGCTGATCGTGGCCCTCGACCAGATCACCGACCCGCGCAACCTCGGGGCGGTGGTGCGCAGCGCGGCCGCCTTCGGTGCGCACGGCGTCGTCATCCCCGAACGCCGGGCTGCCGGCATGACCGCCTCGGCGTGGAAGAGCAGCGCCGGCGCCGCGGCCCGGATCCCGGTGGCCCAGGCGGGCAACCTGGTCCGCGCGCTCAAGGACTACCAGGAGGCGGGCTGCATGGTGGTCGGCCTGGCCGCCGACGGCGACGTCGACCTGACGACGTTCGACCTCGCCGACGGACCACTGGTCCTGGTGGTGGGCGCCGAGGGCGGCGGGCTGTCCCGCCTGGTCTCCGAGACCTGCGACCAGCTGTTGTCCATCCCGATGGCCAACCAGGTCGAGTCGCTCAACGCCGGCGTGGCCGCCGGCGTGGCGCTGTACGCGGTGGCGTCGATCCGGGGCTGACCAGGAGCCCCACCCGGCTGACTGGAGCACCGTGTAACACCCGTCACCTTTCCGGCGGGCCGTCGTTGGAGCGAGCGGAACTAGTACGCGTTCTAGTTCCGCTCGTCACGCACCAGACGGTTCACCAGTGGAGGGTCCCCGTGCTTCGTGCCGGCAACCAGGTCAGCAAGCTCGTCTCGGGGGCGGCTGCGGTCACGCTCGCCCTGACACTGGCGGCCTGCGGGTCCAACATCGACCCGGAGGACGTCCAGGGCCTGGGCGGCGGTGGCGGCACCGCCGACGGCGGCATCGTCAGCCCCGACGGCACGGTCGCGGGGGACACGACGGGAACCACCGGTGACCCGACCGGTGGCACGACCGCAGGCACGACGGGCGGCAGCACCGGCGCCGCCGGGAGCACGGGCGGCACGGCCGGCGGCACGACCGGTGGGGCCGGTGGGGGCGGCGGCACCGAGGGCGACGGGGAGAACTCCGCCAGCGGCGGCGAGGACAAGGGCGTCAGCTGCGACGGCTTCAAGAACGGCCCCGGGATCACCGACACCGAGATCGTCATCGGCAACTCGTCCGACATCTCCGGCCCGGTCCCGGGCCTGTTCGAGGCCTCCCAGGACGCCACCCGGGCGTACGTCGCCTACTTCAACGCCACCAGCGACATCTGCGGCCGCAAGCTCAAGCTGGTCACCTACGACAGCCGCACCGATGCGTCCGCCGACCAGCAGGCCTACACCAAGGCCTGCGACGAGGTGTTCGCCATGGTCGGCTCGATGTCGGCCTTCGACAGCGGCGGCGCCTCGGCCACCCAGGCCTGCGGCCTTCCGGACATCCGCTCGGCGGCGGTGACCAACGAGCGCAACGCCTGCGCCACCTGCTTCGGCGCCCAGTCCACCAACACCGGGCAGCACCAGAACATCGTGGCGGACTACATCCTCAAGAACTACGGGGAGGCCGGCCAGCACGCGGCGTTCTTCTACATCAACGCCGGGGCCGCCGCCCAGAACGCGCCCGTCCAGGCCAGCGCGATGACCAAGCGCGGCATGAAGTTCGACATCGTCCAGGGCATCGACATCGCGGAGTTCAACTACGCGCCCTACGTCCAGCAGCTCAAGGACAAGAACATCGAGGTCGTCTTCTGGACCGGCGCCTACCAGCAGTCGGTGCGGCTGCGGCAGGCCATGGAGCAGCAGGACTACACGCCGAAGCTCTACATGCGCGACCCGACCGACTACAATCCCGACTTCGTCGAGTCCGGGGGCTCCGCGGTCGACGGGACGGTCGTCTTCACCAACTTCACCCCGTTCGAGGAGGCGAGCCAGAACAAGGAGACCGCCCTCTACCTCAGCTGGCTGCAGCAGGTCCGGCCCGGGGCCGACCCCACGTTCTTCGGGGTCTTCTCGTGGTCCGCGGCCCGACTCTTCGTCGAGAAGGCGATCGCTCTCGGCGGCGGCCTCGACCGGGCGTCGCTCATCAACGCGGTCAAGTCGACCGGCAAGTGGACCGCCAACGACCTGCACTCACCGCAGAACGTCGGCACCAAGCAGACCGGTGACTGCTGGCGCTTCATCCAGCTGAACGACGGCAAGTGGTCGCCAGTGGGTGGCACCAAGTACCAGTGCGCCGGCGTGACGGCGGGCTGAGGGCGGACCCGTGTCATCCCGCAACCCCCGTCGCCACGCGATCCTGGCCGCCCTGGTGGTCGGCGCGCTCACGCTGACCGCCTGCGGGTCGCAGCTCGACCCCGAGGACGTCTCCCAGGCGGGAGGCGGCACGGGCGCGGGCGACGGTGGGACCACGACCGGTGTGCCCGGCACGGACTCGGGCGTGCCGGACCAGGCCGGCGTCGGCGGTGGTTCCGCGGGGACCACCGCCGGCGCCCCCGGGACGACGACCGGGTCGACGGGCGGCACCGGCTCGGCCGGCACCACCGGCGGCGGCGGGTCCGGCGGGGGCGGCGGCGACCAGGGTGACGGCGAGAACGCCGCGGACGGGGGCAACGAGGCGGCCAGCTGCGACGGGTTCAAGAACCAGACCGGCATCACCGACGACAAGATCGTGATCGCCAACGCCTCCGACATCTCCGGTCCGGTGCCCGGCATCTTCGAGTCGGCCCAGCAGGCGACGCGGGCCTACGCGGCCTACTTCAACTCCACCGGCGACATCTGCGGCCGCAAGCTCGAGGTCACGCTCCTCGACACCCGCGCGGACGCCGGCGCCGACCAGCAGGCCTACACCCGGGCATGTGCCGAGGCGTTCGCGGCCGTCGGCTCGATGTCGGCCTTCGACTCCGGCGGTGCCGGGGCGGCCGAGGGCTGCGGGCTCCCCGACATCCGCTCGACCTCCGTCAACCCGGAGCGGACCCAGTGCTCGACGTGCTTCAGCGCGCAGTCGGTCAACGTCGGGCTCGTCCCGAGCGTGGTGCCCGACTTCTTCCTGAAGAACTACAAGAGCTCGACCGAGCACGTCGGCCTGCTCTACATCAACGCCGGCGCGTCGCCGCCCAACGCCGAGAAGTTCCGGGCCGCGTGGACCAAGGCCGGCTGGAACATCGACGTCTTCGCCGGGATCGACGTCTCGGAGTTCAACTTCGCGCCGTACGTCCAGCAGATGAAGGACAAGAACGTCGACCTGGTCGTCTACGTCGGCCCCTACCAGAACACGGTCAAGCTCCAGCAGGCCATGGACCAGCAGGACTTCGACCCGACGGTGTTCCTCCAGGACGCCACGATCTACGACGAGAACTACGTCGAGCAGGCCGGCTCGCTGGGTGACGGGACGTTCGTCTACTCGTCGACCGCCCTCTTCGACAACATGCAGAACAAGGAGATGGCGCTGTACCGATCCTGGCTCAGCCAGGTCAGCCCCGGCGCCGTCCCCAACTACTACGGCCTCTACGCCTGGTCGGCCGCCCGGCTGTTCGTCCAGGAGGCGGTGAAGCTCGGCGGCAAGCTCGACCGGGCCTCGCTCGTCAAGGCGTTCTCGGGTGTCAAGGACTGGACCAGCAACGGTCTCCACGTCCCCCAGCAGGTCGGCGCGCGGACGACGTACAACTGCGCGCAGATCATCCAGCTCAACGGCGGCAAGTGGAGCCCGGTCTCGGGCAACGACTTCACGTGTGGCCCTCTCATCGACGTCGGAGGCTGACATGTCCTCGTTCCTCGCCTACACGATCTTCGGGCTGTTCTCCGGCGCCGCCTACGCGATCGCGGCCAGCGGGCTCGTCCTCACCTACACGACCACCCGGGTCTTCAACATCGCCCACGGCGCGTTCGGGATGGTGCTGTCCTACCTCTTCTGGGACTTCAGCGTGAAGCAGGGGCTGCCGATCTGGCTGTCGCTGGTCCTCGTGCTGTTCGTGGTGGCGCCGGCGATCGGCTGGTTCATCGCCCGGTTCGTGGCCAAGGGTCTCGGCGAGGCCCCGGTGAGCGTCTCGCTCGTGGTCACCGTGGGCCTGCTCGTCGGCTGCATCGGCTTCGCCACGCAGGTCTACAAGCCCGAGGCGCGCACCGTCCTGCCGTTCTTCCCCGAGACCAGCTTCTCCCTGGGCGAGACCAACATCACCGCGCACCAGGTGATCACCATCCTGGCGTCCATCGCGGTGGCGGTCGGCCTCTACCTGCTGCTCAACCGCACCCGGATCGGGACCGCGATGCGGGCGTCGGTCGACAACCCCGAGCTGCTCAAGCTGTTCGGCGGCAAGCCCGAGGCGGTGGCCACGCTCTCCTGGATGATCGGCATCTCGCTCGCCGGGCTCGGCGGCATCCTGCTGGTCTCGACCGTCGGCCTGGACACCTACTCGTTGACCCTGCTGGTCATCAACGCCTACGCCGCGGCGATGCTGGGCCGCCTCAAGAGCCTGCCGCTCACCTTCCTGGGCGCGATGGGGCTCGGTCTGCTGAGCTCCTACGCTCCGGTCTACCTCCCGCAGGAGGGGCTGATCGGGTCGGTCGACAACGTCGTCCCCGCGCTGTTCCTCTTCATCGTGATCGTCGCGATGCCGCAGGCCCAGCTGCGCATCGGCCAGGTCAAGGGCATCGTCTCGGCCCCCCTGCCGTCGCTGCCCAAGGCGCTCGGCTGGGGTGCGGCGCTGCTCGTCTTCGTGGCGCTGCTCTCCGGCACCGCCTCGGAGGCCAACCTGCTGCTGGTGGGCACCGCGGCGACGTACGCCATCGTGATGCTCTCGCTGGTCCTGCTCACCGGCTACGGCGGGCACGTGTCGCTGGCCCAGTTCACCTTCGCGGGGGTCGGGGCGCTGACCTACGCCAAGCTCGACGAGCCCAACCTCTACGGGCTGCTCGTGTCGGCCCTGGTGGCCGCCGGCGTGGGCGCGCTGGTGGCGCTCCCGGTGCTCCGCCTGACCGGCCTCTACCTCGCCCTGTCGACGCTCGCGTTCGCGGCGATCATGGACAAGATGCTGTTCCAGGCCGACTTCGCCTTCGGCTTCAACGGCACCCTCCCCGCCGAGCGGCTGTCGATCCTCGGCATGTCGATCACCAGCACCTCCGGCTACGTGTTCGTGATGGCCGCGTTCTTCGTGCTGATGGCGTTCGCGCTCCTCCTGGTGCGGCGCGGCGTGATCGGCCGGATGCTCATCGCGATGCGGGACAGCCCCGCTGCCTGCGGCACGCTCGGGCTGGACATGCGCTGGTTCCGGGTCGGCCTGTTCGCCGCCTCCGCGGGCATGGCGGGCCTGGCCGGCGGTCTGTACGCCGGGCTGCGCCAGAGCGTCGGGGCGGCCGAGTTCCAGTTCTTCAACAGCCTGCCGCTGCTGCTGCTCGCGGTGGTCCTCGGCGTCACCTCGGTGACCGGCGCGGCCCTCGGCGGCACCGGGCTGATGCTGCTCTACAACTACCCCGACGCCCAGGGCCTCCTGTTCATCCTCATCGCCGTGGGCGCCGTCCTGCTGGGCCGCAACCCCAACGGTCTCGCGATCTACCTGTTCCGGCTCGGCAACTGGCTCCAGGGGCGGCTGGGGCCGGTGCTCCTCTCCCGGCTGCCGGCCCTCCCGGCCGACGACGAGAGACCCGCGTCACGAAACGACGACAGCGTCGTTGAGGAGGACGAGACCACCGTCACGTCGACCGTGGTCGCGGGGAGACCCGCAGGGGAGCCGAGGGAGGTGCCCGCTCATGTCGCACGCTGACGCTGCGCTCGACAGGGGCGACGCCCTGCTGCGCGTCGAGGACGTGGTGGTCCAGTTCGGCGGGGTCACCGCCGTCAACCACGCCTCGTTCGTCGCCGCGGCCGGCGTGATCACGGGCCTGATCGGGCCCAATGGTGCCGGCAAGACCACGTGCTTCAACGTCATCACCGGGCTGCAGCGCCCCACGTCGGGCACGATCCGGTTCCGGGGCCGCAACGTCACCCGGATGCCCGTCAACCGGCGCGCCAAGCGCGGGATGGGCCGCACCTTCCAGCGGCTCGAGGCCTTCGGGTCGCTGACCGTCCGCGAGAACGTCCGGGTCGCCCACGACATCCACGCCGGACTCCTCGGCCTGGTCCGGCCCGCCAAGGCCGACGTCGACGGCCTCCTCGAGCGGGTCGGCATCGCGGCGTACGCCGAGGAGCGGGCCGACTCGATCCCGACCGGCACCGCGCGGCTCCTCGAGCTGGCCCGGTGCCTGGCCGGGGACCCCCAGCTGCTGCTGCTCGACGAGCCGTCGTCGGGGCAGGACGAGAGCGAGACCGACGCGTTCGGCGAGCTCCTCAAGGAGCTGGCCGCCGAGGGTCGCGGCATCGTCATGGTCGAGCACGACATGGACCTGGTGATGTCGGTCTGCGACGAGATCCACGTGCTCGACTTCGGGACGATCATCGCCTCGGGTCCGCCGTCGATGATCCGCAACGACCCGGCCGTGCAGAAGGCCTACCTGGGCTACTCCGACGCCGAGGACCCCGACAGCTCCGACCACACGCTCACGGACCTGCCCGCGGTCGAGACCACCCAGCAGATCCCGGTGGTCACCTCATGAGCATCCCCATCCTCGAGGTCGTCGACCTGCACGCCTCCTACGGCCGGATCGAGGTGCTCCGTGGGGTCGACCTCACCATCCCCAAGGGCGCCGTGATGGCGCTGCTGGGCCCCAACGGCGGCGGCAAGTCGACGCTGACTAAGATCATCAGCGGGCAGAAGGCGCCCACCAGCGGCCACGTCCACCTGGCCGGGGTCAACCTCCGCGACGCCGCGCCCGAGGACCTCGCCCGCGTCGGGCTGTGCACGGTGCCCGAGGGCCGCTCGGTCTTCCCCAACCTCACGGTCGAGGAGAACCTCACCCTGATGTCCTACGCCGGCGTGCCGGCCGAGGCCGTCCTGGAGACCGCGTTCGCCTACTTCCCGCGGCTCCTCGAGCGCCGCAAGCAGCTGGCCGGCACCATGTCCGGCGGCGAGCAGCAGATGCTGGCGATGTCCCGGGCGCTGGCCTCCGACCCCGCCCTGCTGCTGCTGGACGAGCTGTCCATGGGGCTGGCCCCCCTCATCGTCGACGAGCTCTACGAGACCGTCGCCCAGATCGCCCAGAGCGGCGTCTCGATCCTCTGCATCGAGCAGTTCGCACGCACCGCCCTGCGGGTCTCCGACTACGCGGCCGTCATGACCGGAGGGCGCATCGTCGCCACCGGCGAACCGGAGGAAATCATGGCCACCATGTCCGACGTCATCCTCGGAGGCGCAGCATGAGCGCACGCCACCACCGTCGGCTCACCCTGCCCGTGGTCGCCACCGGCCTGGTGGCGCTGGCGCTGCCGCTCACCGGCTCGGCCCCCGCGGTGGCCGCCGCCGCGGCCGAGGACGGCGAGAAGAAGTTCGGCTACAGCGCGCTCGTGACGGCGACGCCGGTCTACGTCGAGATCTACGAGCCGACGATCCCCATCCCGGCGTACCCCCAGGCCGAGCTCCAGTTCGGCTACACGAAGGTGGTCGCCGACAGCAGCAGCAGCCGCGGGCGGGCGTCGTTCCTGTGGCCGGGGGACGCGGTCGGCGAGGGCATGAAGACGATCCTCGAGAACCTCAACCTGCCGCCCGAGGTCGTGGCGCCCATCGCCGAGCAGGGCTACCCGGTGCAGGTCAACTCGGGCTACCCGTCGGGCACCGCCGCGGAGGCCAACGAGCCCATCCCCGGCGTGGTCATGCGCACCGGCGCGGCCGAGAAGACGACGTACGCCCAGTCCGGCTACTCGAGCACCTGTGACACCTCGGGCACGGACGAGGGCGAGGGTGGCGGCGAGGCGCCGGGCCTCCCGGGGATCCCGGGCCTGCCCGGCCTGCCCGAGCTCCCCATCCCGGTCCCCGGGCTCGACGCCCTGGTCAGCACCCTGACCGAGCGACCGGCCCCGACGACCCGGAGCTCCGCCCGGACCGCCGCCGCCGACGAGCCGGCCGCCGAGTGCCAGATCCCTGCCCAGCTGGCGCAGCTGGTCACCTTCGGCGGGTTCGAGGCCTCCAGCCACACCGAGCGCTCGGCCGGCGAGATCGCCGGTGTCTCCCGCACGGCGGTCGGGGAGATCAGCCTGATCGGCGGCGTCGTCACGATGTCAGGAGTCAAGGCGAAGGTCACCTCGTCGAGCGACGGCACGGCGCCGAAGGGCAAGGGCAAGGCGACCTACGGCACGATCACCATCGCCGGCCAGGAGTTCGCCATCGGGCCCGAGGGCGTGGAGGGCGGCGGCCAGGGCACGGCGATCCCCGGCCTCCCGGACGAGCCGAAGGCCGCACTCGCCCAGCTCGGTCTCACGATCACCGTCCCCCAGCCGGTCTACGAGGTCGACGAGAAGGAGATCAAGAGCGTCGTCGAGGGCCTCGTCGTCGAGATCGACACCGCGACGCTCACCGACGCCCTGCGCACGCTGCCGCTCCAGGACATCCTCGACCAGCTCCCCGAGGAGCTGGCGGAGCTGAAGAAGGCGATCCAGGCCGGGATCAACCTCTCGCCGCGCATCGTCGTCCACCTCGGGCGCGCGACGTCGAAGCTCGAGACCGCGGACCCGATCACGATCCCGGACTACGTCCCGGACAACGACCCCGGGACCGGCGACGAGGAGACCACCGACGAGAGCGGCACCGGCGGCGGTGGCGGTACGACCGGCGGTGGCACCACCGGCGGCGTCACGACGCCGGCCACCACGCCGACGGCCTCGGCACCCACGACGTCCGAGACGGCTCTTCCGCCCTCCGAGCTGGCCTCCGGCCTGCCCGACCTCTTCTCGATCCCAGGCCTGCTGCTGATGGGCGCGATCGCCGGGGCCTGCGTCGCCGGCAGCTACGTCCGCCGGCTGGGGCTCGCGGCCCTCGGCGGGGGCGGCGCCTGCTCACACGGCCTCGACTCGGGCCTGCCCGACCTGCGAAAGGTGAACTCATGACCACCGTGCCCACCAGCCCCGGTGCCGCTGCGCCGACCGCCCATCCGACGGCCCAGCGGGCCAGCGGCGCCCGGATGGGCGCCGGCTCGGCCAGCCTGCCGCGCGCCGGCTCGAGCGGTGCGGCGCCGCTGAAGAACAACAACTACCAGCTCCTGCAGGTCGTCCTGTTCTGGGCGGGCGCGGTGCTGCTGCCCCTGGGCCTCGTCGTCATCGTGCTCGGCTGGTACGGCGCCGCGAACACGCCCTACCAGTACGACCAGCTGTCCTACCTGGTGTCCGGGGGCCTGCTCGGCCTCGGTCTCACGTTCGTCGGCGGCTTCCTCTACTTCGGCGCCTGGCTGGCCCGGATCGCCAACGACGGCCGCGAGTCCAACAAGCGGCTCGCCGACACGCTGCTCGTGCTCGCCGACGTGACCTCGCGGGCCGCCGCGGTCAACGACCAGGGCGTCGACGTCGACGCGCTGCCGGTCACGGCCGGAGAGGGCACGACGATGCACCGCCGGGACTGCTCCCTGATCGCCCACCGCGACGACCTGCGCCCCGTCGGCGAGAACAACGGGCACCTGACCGCCTGCCGGGTCTGCCGTCCCTAGTCCTCCCCATGGCGGTGGTTGAGGAAGGAGCGCTAGCGGCTGTCTCGAAACCTCCGCAGCGAAGGCTCCCAGCGCAACCACAGTGGTCGCCTCCCAGCGACGGCTTGCGAGGTCTCGAGACGGTCGCTGCGCGACCTCCTCGACCAACGATGTGTCACGGACTGCCCACGCTGTCCTCGTCCGCGTCCCCGCCCGGCGTCGCCAGCGCCTCGTCGGGCTTCCGGCTGAGCACGTTGGCGATGTAGTCGGCGGCCGCCTCGAAGGTGTCGACCGAGGCGCCGCGCTGCTCGGAGAGGTACCAGCGGTGCTGGAGGATCTCGTGGAACACCTCGGCCGGCTCGAGCTTGCCGCGGGCGCCCGCCGGGACCATGGCCTGGATCGGCTCGTAGATCTCGGTGAGCCAGCGGTTCGCCACCAGGTTGCGGTCCTCCCGGCCCAGCTCGAGGTGCGCGGTGAACGAGGCGATGTCGTTCAGCAGCCGCCGGGCCTGGGCGTCCTCGACGTGGAGCCCGGTGAGCGCCTGGAGCTCGCGCTGGTGGTGCCCGAGCTCGACCACCTTGGGCTGGATGACGATCCGGTCACCGTCGAAGTCGGTCACGATGTCGAGCTCGTCGACGTCGAAACCGAGGTCGTTGAGCCGCTCGATCCGCTTCTCGATGCGCCACAGCTCGTCGGCGCCGAACTCCTCCTGGGCGGTGAGCTCGCCCCACAGTGCGTGGTAGCGCTCCTCGAGCATCTCGACGATGTGGTGGGGCTCGACCTCGCCGCCGACGGCGTTGCTGGCCTGCAGGTCGAGGAGCTCGCCGAAGACGTTCTCGGTCGCGATCGTGACGTCGTACTGCCGCAGCTGCGCCGACAGCTCGGGCTTGAGCTCACCGGTCTCCGCGTCCACGAGGTAGGCGGCGAACCCTCCGGCGCTGCGCCGGAACAGCACGTTGGACAAGGAGACGTCGCCCCAGAAGAACCCGGCCAGGTGCAGCCGGACGATCAGCACCACCAGCGCGTCGACGAGCGACGGCAGGTTGTCGGCGGACAGGCCGTGCGAGAACAGGCTGCGGTAGGGCAGGGAGAAGCGCAGGTGCTCGGTGAGCAGCGCGCTCGGCAGCGGCTCGCCCGACGGGTCCACGCGGCCGGTCACCACGGCCTGGGGCACGACCGAGGGGAGCCCGAGCCGGTGCAGGTCGCGCAGCAGCCGGTACTCCCGGAACGCGATCTCCTCGACGGTCTCCTTGACGGCGTACGTCCGGTCGCTGAGCCGCACGATCCGGACGACGTGCCGGGACAGCCCGCGGGGGAGGGGGATGACGTGCGGGTCCCCCCAGTCCTCGAGCGGTGTCGACCAGGGAAGGGTCACGATCGCCGGGTCGGGCCGGCTCGCCACGATCCGGAGTGCCATGCGGGTCAGGCTACGGTGCCGTCGCCGGTCACCACGGCCGCTTCTCCGGCTCCAGCAGGACCGGGCCCGGCCCGAGCTCGGCCAGGTCGTCGCCGGGGTTGGTGAGCGCGCAGGAGCGGAGGCTGAGGCAGCCGCAGCCGATGCAGCCGTCCAGCCGGTCCCGGAGCAGCTCGATCCGGCGGATCTGGGCGTCCAGGCGGGGACGCCAGGCCTGGCTGAGCCTGGTCCAGTCGGCCTTGGTGGGGGCCCGGCCGTCGGGGAGCGTCGACAACGCCTCACCGATCTCCTCCAGGCTCAGGCCCACCCGCTGGGCGGTGCGGATGAACGCGACCCGGCGCAGCGTCGACTGGGCGTAGCGACGCTGGTTGCCCGTCGTCCGCTCGGAGGTCAGCAGGCCCCGCGACTCGTAGAACCGGATCGCCGAGGTCGCCACGCCGGAGCGTTCGGCGAGCTGCCCGATGGTCAAGGTCATAGTTCAACGATACTTGAGGTCGTCAGACTAGAACGTGTTCTAGTACGGTCCGGCAATGACCACTGCTCCCACCGACGGCCAGCGCGTCGTCGTCCTCACCGGTGCCGCCTCCGGCATCGGCTACGCGACCGCCGAGCTGTTCCGCGACCGCGGCGACCTCGTCTACGGACTCGACATCTCCCCGACGGTCCCCGACGGCGTGGAGAACGTCGAGTGCAACGTCGGCGACAAGGCCGCCGTGGACGCGGCCGTCGCGCACTGCGCCCAGCACGGCCGGATCGACGTCCTCGCGAACGTGGCCGGCATCGTGCAGTTCGGCCGGGTCGACGGGATCACCGAGGCGGAGTACGACCGGGTGCTCGCGGTCGACCTCAAGGGACCGTTCTTCCTCATGCAGGCCGCCCTGCCGCACCTGCGGGCGTGCGGCGGCAACATCGTCAACGTGTCGTCGGTGGCCGGCAACAAGCCGCAGGGCTACTCGGCGGCGTACTCCGCAGCCAAGGGCGGGCTCACCCAGCTCACCAAGGCGATGGCCCTCGAGCTCGCCCCGGAGGGCATCCGGGTCAACGCGATCTGCCCGGGCACCGTCGCCACGCCACTGGTCGACCACGTGGCCGCCAACTTCCCGCCGGACCTGGACCCGCGGGTCATGGACCGGCTGATGATGATGCTCCCCGGCCCGGCGATCACACCCGCGGAGATCGGCCACGCCATCGTCTACCTGGCCTCACCCGAGGCCCGGATGATCACCGGCTCAATCCTGGCCTTCGATGGCGGGATGAGCTGAAGAGGTCGCGCAGACGGGTCGTGCCTGCTGCGCGCCGCCTGCGGGCGCCTGGCTGCGTTGTCATCGGTCGCCGTGGCTCCGCTGCGTCTCGCTCCTCCGCCTCGCCAGGCGCTCCGCAGGACGACGCTCGCGACGGCAGCACTCGTCTGCGCGACCTCTGACCGGGCAACTACGATTGCCGGCGCACATGCCGCGTTAGCTCAGTTGGTAGAGCATCGACCTTGTAACTCGAATGTCGGGAGTTCGATTCTCCCACGCGGCTCTGTCGGTGGTCGTTCGTAGCGTCAGAGCATCATGTTCACCTGTCTCGGTTGCGGGGTGACGATGAACGGTCGCCGGATCCGCAAGTACTGCAGCAATAAGTGCCAGCGGGAGCTGGAGCGTCGTCACAACCTCGCTCGTTGGCTCAGGACTGGTGAGCTCAGCATGGCCCCCACCTATCGGACCCACTACGTCCGCAGGTATCTCTTCCAGATGCAATGCGGCCTCTGCTCTGTGTGCCGCATGCCGCCCCGGTGGAACGGGTTGCCGATCGCGTTCGTGTTGGACCACATCGACGGAGACGCGATGAACAACCGTCGCGAGAACCTGCGTCTGATCTGTCCCAATTGCGACTCGCAGCTGCCGACGTTCAAGATGCGCAACCGCGGCAACGGCCGTCACTACCGTCGACAGCGGTATGCCGAGGGCAAGTCCTACTGAACCGTCCTACAAGATTGGGTGGGTGACATCTCCCTCGGGTCCGCTCATCGATCTCGCCCACGCGTACGGCGTGATGACCGAGTACGTCGACTTCCGCGGGTCGCCGGTCCGGGTCTCGGCGGAGACGATCGAGGCGGTCCTGGCCGCGATGGACGTCGACGTCTCCGACCCGGCGCACGCGCTGGCCGAGAAGGAGCTCGCGCACTGGCGGCGGATGGTGCCGCCCTGCCTGGTCGTGGTCCAGGGTGAGGCGAGCACGTGCTGGGTGCACGTGGTCGACGGGGAGCCGGCCCATCTCGAGGTCGAGCTCGAGGACGGGACGTGGCGCCGGCTCGACCAGACCGACCGCTGGGTCGACCCCCGTGACGTCGACGGGACGATGGTCGGCGAGGCGACGTTCGCGGTGCCGCCTGACCTGCCGCTCGGCTACCACACCCTGCACGCCAGCTCCGACGACGCCAAGGTCACCGGCACGCTGATCGTCACCCCGGCGTGGCTCGGGCTGCCCGAGGGGATCGACGAGGGTCGGGAGTGGGGGTTCGCCGCACAGCTCTACAGCGTCCGCTCCCGCGGGTCCTGGGGCGTCGGCGACCTGGCCGACCTCGGCACCCTGGCCGCCTGGTCCGCCGGCCTGGGCGCGGACTACGTGCTGGTCAACCCGCTGCACGCCGCGGAGCCGCTGCCGCCGCTCGAGCCGTCGCCGTACCTCCCGTCGACGCGGCGGTTCTTCAACCCGCTCTACCTGCGGGTCGAGGAGATCCACGAGTACGCCGAGCTGCCGCCGGCCGGCCAGGCAACGGTCGAGCAGCTGCGGTCCCAGGTCCCTCCGGGGCTGGACGTCGGCTCCGCGATCGAGCGGGACCCGGCGTGGGCGGCCAAGCGGGCCGCGCTCCTGCTCGTGCACGGCGTCCCGCGCCGGCCGGAGCGCGAAGCGGCGTACGCCGCGTTCCGCGAGCGCGAGGGTGACGCACTGCTCCAGTACGCGACGTGGAGCGTGCTGGCCGAGGACCACGGCAACGACGCGCGCACCTGGCCGGCCGAGCTCCACGACGCCCAGGGCGACGCGGTGACCGGGTTCGCGGCGGCGCACGCCGAGCGCATCGACTTCGCGATGTGGCTGCAGTGGGCGCTGGACGAGCAGCTCGAGGCCGTCCAGGCGGGGGCGGTCGCCGCCGGCATGCGGCTCGGCACCATGCACGACCTCGCCGTCGGCGTGCACCCCGGAGGTGCGGACGCCTGGCGGCTCCGGGACGTCTACGCCGGGGGTGTCCGGGTCGGCGCGCCGCCCGACCCCTACAACCAGCTGGGCCAGAACTGGAGCCAGCCGCCGTGGCGCCCCGACCGGCTCGTCGAGCACGCCTACGCGCCGTTCCGCGACCTGATCGGCGCGGTGCTGCGGCACGCGGGCGGAGTCCGGGTCGACCACATCATCGGGCTGTTCCGGCTGTGGTGGATCCCCGAGGGGCGGCCGGCGGACCAGGGCACCTACGTGCACTACGACCACCGGGCGCTGGTCGGCGTCCTGGCCCTCGAGGCGCACCGGGCCGGCGCGGTCGTCGTCGGCGAGGACCTCGGCGTCGTCGCGCCGGAGGCGCGCAGCTACCTCCGCGAGCGCGGCATCCTCGGCACCTCGATCCTGTGGTTCGAGCGCGCGGACGGGGACGCGGCACTGCCCGCCGAACGGTGGCGGGAGTGGTGCCTGGCCTCGGTCACGACCCACGACCTGCCACCGACGGCCGGCTACCTCGCCGGCGACGGCGTCCGGCTCCAGCACTCCCTCGGGCTGCTCGAGGGCTCCCTGGACGACGAGCTCGCCGCCGCTGCGGACTACCGTGAGACCTGGCTCGCCGAGGTACGCCGGCGCACCGGCCTCGCCCCGGACGCCGACCTCGAGGAGACGGTCCTGGCGCTGCACCGCTACCTGGCGCTCACCCCGGCCCGCCTGCTGTGCGTCGCGCTCACCGACGCGGTCGGCGACCGGCGTACCCAGAACCAGCCCGGCACCGTCGACGAGTACCCCAACTGGCGGGTGCCGCTCTCCGGGCCGGACGGCGTCCCGCTGCTGCTCGAGGACGTCGTGGCGTCGGAGCGCGCGGCCGCGGTGGCGAGAGTTGTGCTGGACCGGTAGTGGACCGGCGGCGGCGTCGCACGGGAGGCTGCCCTCATGACGCAGACGCCGCAGACGCCGGCCGGGTGGTACCCGGCGAACGGCGTCGAGCGCTGGTGGGACGGCAGCGCCTGGACCGAGCACACCCGGCCGCTCGTCGGTATCGCGCCTCCACCGGCTCCCTACGGCGCCCCGGCGTACGGCGCCACCCAGCCCTACGGCGTCGTCCAGCCGCCGGCGCGGAAGAGCCACCTGGTGCGCAACCTTCTGATCGCCTTCGGCGTGCTCTTCCTGCTGCTCGTCGGCGGCTGCGTCGCGATCGTCGCCGTGGTGAGCAACGAGGTCGAGGACGCGGTCAACGACGACAGCCTCGGCGGTCCCAACAACCCGCTGACGATCGTGCCGGGCGAGGCCTTCGAGGTGGCGGGCTTCGAGTACGCCGCGGGCTGGACGCTGGGCCCGGACCCCGCCGGGATGCTGGCGGTCGACGGGCTGGAGGTCCGCAACGACCGGGACCGGACCGACCAGGCCTTCGTGACGATCAGCCTGCTGCTGGCCGACGAGGTGCTCGCTGAGTCGACGTGCACCAGCGCCGGCCGGATCGCCGAGGACAGCACCGTGACCCTGACCTGCGTCAGCCCCGACCCGATGCCCGCGGAGTTCGACGAGGTCACCATCCGGGACGTCCTCTGAGCCCTCGTCCGGGCCGACCTGCCAGGATGCCCGGCGTGACGAGACGGTTCGAGGGCAAGCGGGCACTGGTGACGGGCGCGGCGGGGGGAGTCGGTCGCGCCACCGTCGACCTGCTGCGCGAGGAGGGCGCTGCGGTCGTCGGCGTCGACCTGCGCGAGGCGGACGGGGTACGGGCCTGCGACGTCGGCTCGCCGGCCTCCGTGTCGGCGGCGGTCGCGGCGGCGGTCGAGGAGATGGGCGGGCTCGACGTGCTGGTCAACGTCGCCGGGATCGACCAGTTCCGAAGGTTCGAGGACCTCGACCTCGAGATCTGGAACCGCCACCTGGACGTGAACCTCACCGGGCCGATGCTGATGAGCCAGGCCGCCCTGCCGCACCTCAGGGCGAGCCGCGGCAACATCGTCACGATCGCCTCGATCGCCGGCCTGCGCGCCCAGCCCTACCAGGCGGCGTACTGCGCCTCGAAGGCCGGCGTCGTCATGCTGATGAAGTCGCTGGCGCTCGAGCTGCACGCCGACGGAGTGCGGGCCAACACCGTCTGCCCGGGCGGCGTGGACACCGATCTGCCGATGGCGGCCGCCGCCGAGCACGCCGACTCGAAGCTCGACTGGGGCCTGCTCACCGAGACCGCCGGCGGCCGCTATGGGTTCATGCCGCCGCGGGACATCGCGGACGCGGTGGCCTACCTGGCCTCGGACGCGGCCGCCTCGGTCACCGGTGCGGTCCTCTCGGTCGACCGCGGCACCGCCTGCTGACGCCGAGTCGGCGCTACTGACGCGCAGTAACGCCGACTCGCGGGGTCGAGGGGCGCGGGTCGTGGGGTGAGTCGTCGTTACTGACGAGCAGTAGCGCCGACTCGCGAAGTCACTCGACGCCGCGGGCCTGCATCGGGGCCCAGCCGAGTCGCATCGAGAGGATGCGCCAGCCGAAGCACACGACCATCCCCGGTGCGAGGACCAGCGGCGTCGGCCAGCCGTAGTGGTGGCCGATCGCGGCCAGGGTCGCGCCGGCGAGGGCCGGGACGGCGTACCAGCCGGTGCCGGCCTCGAGCACCACCGGCACCCGGTTGGCCAGGACGTCGCGGACCATCCCGCCCCCGACCGCGGTGATCATGCCGAGCAGGGCCGCCGGGACCACGGACAGCCCGGCCTCGGAGGCCTTCACCGCGCCGTTGACGCAGAACAGCGCGAGGCCGGCGGCGTCGAGGGTCAGGATGAGGTTCTCCCAGCGCGCCACGAGCGGGTGCCAGAGGAACGTCGCCACGCCGGCCAGCGCCGCGGCGAGGAGGTAGCGCCAGTCGGTCAGCCCGGGCGGGGGTACGTCGGCGATGAGCACGTCGCGGACCAGCCCGCCGCCGAGCCCGGTCGCGACGGCGAGCACCAGCGTCCCGAAGATGTCCAGCCGCTTGCGGACCGCCACCAGGGCGCCGGTCAGCGCGAAGACGAACGTCCCGACGAGGTCGAGCGTGAGCGCGACGTACTCGTTCACCGCAGCTCTCTGGCAGTGAAGGTCGAGGGCGGCGTCGCGATCATCTCCTGCGCCTCGACGAGCTGGATCTCGCGGGTCCCGATGGCGATGGTCGCCTCGAGGACCGCGAACACCGAGGACGTCGCGCGCTCCAGGGCCGTGGGCACCGACCAGTTCCAGCTCAGGAGATGCCCGAGGTAGAGGGCAGCCGTGAGGTCTCCGCAACCGTTCGGCGTGATCGGGAGCAGGGGGGTCGTGACCGCCCACGCGCCCTTGGTGTCGGAGACCGCGACGACGTCGAGCGAGCCCGGTGCGGTGCCCTCCACGATCACCGAGGTGACGAGGACGTTGCGGGGGCCGCGGGCGCGGACGACGTCCACGGCCGCGAGCACCTCCGCCATCGTCCGGGTCGTGACGCCGGCCAGGAAGTCCAGCTCGAAGTGGTTGGGCGTCAGGATGTCGGCGGCCGGGACGACGGTGTCGCGCATGAACTCGGGGATCCCCGGACGGACGAACATGCCCCGGCCCACGTCGCCCATGACCGGGTCGCAGCAGTAGATCGCGTCCGGGTTGAGCTCCTTGACCCGGGCGACCGCCTCCAGGATGACGGCCCCGACGGCCGGGTCGCCCTGGTAGCCGGACAGCACGGCGTCCACACCGGCGAGCGCCCCCCGGTCGTCGATCCCGGCGATGACCTCGCGGACGTCGGCGGGGTCGAGCAGCGGGCCGCGCCAGGCGCCGTACCCGGTGTGGTTGGAGAAGTGCACCGTGTTGACCGGCCAGACCTCGTGGCCCAGCCGCTGGAGCGGGAAGACGGCCGCGGAGTTGCCGACGTGCCCGTAGGCCACCGACGACTGGATCGAGAGCACCTGCACGGGGACCATGGTGTCAGCCCGCCGGACGACCTACCCGGACAAACTAGAACAAGTTACAGTTCTGCCCATGCCACAGCGTTCAAGCAAGCGGGGTGCTCCCTACGCCGACGAGGCCGACTACGTGGTGGTCGGGTCCGGCAGCTCCGGGGCCGCGATCGCCGGCCGTCTCGCCGAGTCCGGGGCCAGCGTGATCGTGGTCGAGGCGGGCAAGACCGACCTGAAGTTCCTCACGATGAAGCCGGGCATGATCGGTCCGATGCACTCGGTCCCCGAGATCAAGCGGACCGTCGACTGGGGCTACTACTCGGTGCCGCAGAAGCACATCCTGGACCGCAAGATGCCGGTGCCGCGCGGCAAGGTCGTCGGCGGCTCGAGCTCGATCAACGGCATGGTCTACGTGCGCGGCAACCGCGCGAACTTCGACGACTGGGCCGCCGAGGGCAACACCGGCTGGGACGCCGACAGCGTCAACGCGGCGTACAAGCGGATGGAGGACTACGAGGGCGGCGAGGACGCGTTCCGCGGCGAGGGCGGCCCCATCCGGGTCACGGTCAACAAGAGGCCGCAGGAGGGGTCGCTCCAGTTCCTGCAGGCGACCGCCGACGTCATCGGCTGCAAGATCCTCGACGACTACAACGGCGCGTCGCAGGAGGGCGTGGGCCGGATGCAGCAGAACGCCGCGAACGGCCTGCGCTACAGCGCCTCCCGCGGCTACATCCACGACCTGGCCCCGCGGACCCTGCAGCTCCAGACCGAGACGCTCACCCGCAAGGTCGTCATCGAGAACGGCCGCGCCGTCGGCATCGAGGTCCAGGACGTCAGCAAGCGCGGGAAGGGCGCCACGCGCACGATCCGGGCCGGCAAGGAGGTCATCCTCTCGGCCGGGTTCGTCGGGTCCGCGCAGATCCTGATGCTGTCGGGCATCGGCCACGCCCAGCACCTCAAGGACCACGGCATCGACGTCGTCGCGGACCTGCCCGTCGGCGACAACCTGCACGACCACATGTTCCACGCGCTGACCTTCCAGAGCAGCGCGAGCCGCAACAAGGGCACCGCTCCCTACTTCGCCCGGGGCGTGATCCAGGAGGCGCTGCGGCCGGGAGGCACCTTCCTCGCCAACTCCGTCTTCGAGGTGCTGGCGTTCCTCCGGACCTCGCAGGCCACGACCGTGCCGGACCTGCAGCTGCACCTGCTGCCGTGGGCGTACGTCTCGCCCAACCAGGACGAGCCGATCCGCCACGCCGTCGACAAGCGCACGTCGCTCACCGTGCTGACGACGCTGATCTACCCCAAGAGTCGCGGCACCCTGCGGCTCGCGTCCGCGGACCCGACGGCCACCCCGCTCATCGACTTCCAGTACCTCGCGGACCCCGCCGACCTCGACCTCCTCACCGAGGGCACCGAGATGGTCCGCGAGATCATGGCCGGCGCGGCGTTCGGTGGCTCGGTCAAGGCCGAGACGCACCCCGGCAAGGAGCTCCAGGGGCAGGCGCTCCGGGACGCGATCCTCAACCGGGCGACCTCGGTCTACCACGGGGTCGGGACCTGCCGGATGGGCGTCGACGAGCTCGCGGTCGTCGACCCGGAGCTCAAGGTCCGCGGCGTCGAGGGCCTCCGGGTCTGCGACGCGTCGATCATGCCGTCGATCACCGGTGGCAACACCAACGCGCCCGCCATCATGATCGGCGAGCGCGGCGCTTCACTCGTCCTCGGGAAAGGCTGATGTGCCCATGACGCTCCAGCGACCGGCATCGATCACCGACGCGTTCCTCGACCAGCTGGTCGCGCGGGTCCCGTCGACCAGCGGCGGCACCTGGAAGCTCACCGAGGTCTACACCGGCGACGTCCTCGTCGAGCTGCCGCAGTCGACCCCGGCCGACGTCGAGCGGGCGTACGCCGCCGCGCGGGCCGCGCAGGTCGACTGGGCCGCCCGTCCGCTCAAGGAGCGGCTCGAGGTCTTCAAGCGGGCGCACACCCTCTTCATCGACAACGCCGAGCGGACGACGGACCTGATCCAGGTCGAGTCCGGCAAGAACCGGCGGATGGCGATCGAGGAGACCTGCGACCCGGTGATGGTGATGAGCCACTACCTCAAGCGGGCGCCCAAGCTGCTCAAGCCGGTCAAGCGCGGCGGCCCGGTCCCGATGGTGTCGACCTCGACCGAGATCCGGCAGCCCAAGGGCGTCATCGGGATCATCGCGCCCTGGAACTTCCCGTTCGCGACCGGGATCTCCGACTCCATCTCGGCGCTGATGGCCGGCAACGGGATCGTGCTCAAGCCGGACAACAAGACCGCGCTGTCGCCGCTCTACGGCGTCCAGATGCTGGAGGAGGCCGGGCTGCCCAAGGGCCTGTTCCAGGTGGTGTGCGGCGAGGGCCCCGACGTCGGGCCGACCCTCATCGACAACGCCAACTACGTGATGTTCACCGGCTCCACCGCCACCGGCCGGGTCATCGGCGAGCGCGCCGGCCGCAACCTGATCGGCTGCTGCCTCGAGCTCGGCGGCAAGAACCCGATGATCGTGCTCGAGGACGCCAACAAGGACGAGGTCGTCCAGGGGCTGATGTTCGGGGCCTTCGGCAACACCGGCCAGATCTGCATGCACATCGAGCGGGTCTACCTGCCGGCCTCCCAGTACGACGACTACAAGCGTCGGCTGGTCGCGGCCACCCAGGCGCTCCGGGTCGGGGCGTCCTACGACTTCAGCATGGACGTCGGCTCGCTGGTCTCGCCCGACCACAAGGACCGGGTGCAGGCCCACGTCGAGGACGCGGTCGCCAAGGGTGCCCGGGTGCTGACCGGCGGCCAGGCGCGGCCCGACCTCGGCCCGGCGTTCTTCGAGCCGACCATCCTCGAAGGTGTCACCAAGGACATGCTGGCCGGCGTCACCGAGACGTTCGGCCCGGTCGTGGCGCTGCACCGGTACTCCACCGTCGACGAGGCGGTCGCGCTGGCCAACGACACCGACTACGGCCTCAACGCCTCGGTGTGGGGCGGCGACGTGGAGACCGCCTGCCAGGTCGGGAAGCGGATCGAGTCGGGCAACGTCAACGTCAACGACATCCTGGCCACGGCGTTCGCCTCCAAGGGCACGCCGTCCGGCGGCGTCAAGCAGTCCGGCGTCGGCGCCCGGCACGGCGACCAGGGCCTGCTCAAGTACACCGACGTGCAGAACCTCGCGGTCCTCAAGAAGCAGGTCATGGGCGCCCGCCCCGGCCAGGACTACGACAAGTACGTCACGAGCATGCTGTCCGGCCTCAAGATGATGCGGAAGACCCGGATCCGCTGACCGTCGGGGATTCGTCTGCGATCTGACGGGTCATTCTCCGCTCAGGCGCGCGGACGATTCGCGTCCGGGGCGGGGCTGTCAGGCGACCTGCAGGCTCCGCTTCGACAGCCCCATCCAGAACCCGTCGACGACCTGGAGGCCGGGCTCGGCGGGATCGGTGGCTGCGCCGAGGGTGACGAACAGCGGGCTGTAGTGCTCGACGGTCGGGTGGGCGTAGGGCATGCCGGGGGCCTGGTGCTGGAAGTCGGCGAGCGCGTCCACGTCACCGCGGGCCAGCGCCTCGCCCGCCCAGGCGTCGAAGTCGCGCGACCAGCCCGGGGCCTCGGCCTCGATGCGGAACTCCGTGAGGAACGGCAGGCCGTGGGTGAGGAACCCGGAGCCGATGATGAGCACGCCCTCGTCGCGCAGCGGGCGGAGCCGCTCGCCCAGCGCCAGCAGGCGCTGCGGGTCGTGGGTGGGCAGCGACATCTGCAGCACCGGGACGTCGCCGTGCGGGTACATGATCTTCAGCGGCACCCACGCGCCGTGGTCGAGCCCGCGGCTGGCGTGCTGGTGCACCGGCTCGGTCGCCGGCATCATCGCCGCGACCCGCTGCGCCAGCGCCGTCGCAGGCGGCGTCCGGTAGGTCATCGCGTAGTACTTCGCGTCGAACCCGCCGAAGTCGTAGACCAGGTCGACACCGTCCGCGGACAGGCTCACCGGTGCCGACTCCCAGTGCGCGCTGACGATGAGGATCGCCGTCGGCCGCGGCAGGTCCTGCGCCCACGCCGCGAGCTGCCCCGACCAGATCGGGTCGTCGAGGAGCGGGGGAGCGCCGTGCCCGATGTAGAGCGCGGGCATCCGGTTCGTGGTCATGTCACCACAATGATTGCATATTCAACTTTGTTCCGCACGGGTCACCGGCCGGGCGCGGCGAGCGCGGTCAGCTGCTCGAGCTCCGCCTGGGTGCCCAGGGCGATCAGCAGCCCGTCCGCCGGCACCGTCAGGTCGCCGCCGGGGTTCGGCAGCAGGGCGGCGCCGGGCGACGGGCGTACGGCGAGCAGCAGCGCGCCGGTCCGCTCGGCGATCCGCATCTCGGCCACCGAGCGTCCGGCCAGCGCGGAGCCGTCCGCGATCCCGATCTGCTGCACCCGCCAGTCCAGGTTGTCGTCGTGCATGACCACGTCGAGGAACTCCGCGACGTCGGGCTGCAGCGCGAACGCCGCCAGCCGCCGGCCGCCGATCCGCTGGGGGTTGACCGCCCGGCTGGCGCCGGCGAGCTCGAGCTTGTGCTTGGAGTCCGTGGTCCGGGCCCGGGCGACGATCACGGTGTCCGGGCACATCGCCCGGGCCGAGAGCGTCGCGTAGACGGTGTCCGCGTCGGTGTCCAGGGCGATGATCACCGCCCGGGCGTGCTCGACGCCGGCCTGGCGCAGGACCTCGTCGTCGTTGACGTTGCCGACCAGGAACGGGACGTCCGGGGGGAGGCCGGTGAGCCGCTCGGGGTCGGCGTCCACGACGACCAGCCGATGACCTGCGCCGTGCAGGAACTCCACGGCCGAGGCGCCCACGCGCCCGTGCCCGCAGATGACGACGTGGCCGCGCAGCGCGGCGATCCTGGCATCCATGCGACGCCTCTCGAGGTGGTGGGTGAGGTGGCCTTCGATGACGGCCTCCATGAGCACGCCGAAGGTGTAGAGCGCGGTGCCGACGCCGAGCAGGATGAGCACGATCGTGAAGACCTGCCCGGTCGCGTCCAGCGGCCTGACCTCGCGGAAGCCGACCGTGGCGACGGTGGTGATGGTCTGGTAGACGGCCTCGAGCAGGGTGAAGCCGAGCAGCAGGTAGCCGACGATGCCGAACGCGGTGACGCCGGCCAGCGCCGCCAGCGCCAGCCGGATCCGTCGCAGTCCGCTCACGTCGTGAGGCTAGGGGGTCCGTGGCCTCCCGCGGGCGGGTCGATGGTCCTCAGTCGGCCGGGACCACCGGCGGCAGCGACCAGTCGACCGGTTCGCCGCCCTGCTCCACCAGCAGCGCGTTGACGCGGGAGAAGGGCCGCGAGCCGAAGAACCCGCCGTTCGCCGAGAGCGGGGACGGGTGGGCGGACTCCACCGCGGGTACGCCGCGGAGCCGGGGCCGCAGGTTCTGGGCCTTCCGTCCCCACAGGACCGCCGCGAGCGGGCCGCCGCGGGCGGCCAGCGCGTCGATCGCGCAGTCGGTGACGTCCTCCCAGCCCTTGCCCTGGTGGGAGTCCGAGACGCCCGGCCGGACCGTGAGGACCCGGTTGAGCAGCATCACCCCGCGGTCGCTCCAGGCCGACAGGTCGCCGTGCTCGGGCGGGACCAGGCCCAGGTCGTCGTGCAGCTCGCGGTAGATGTTGGCCAGGCTCCGCGGGACCGGGCGCACGTGCGCGTCGACCGCGAAGCTCAGGCCGATCGGGTGCCCGACGGTCGGGTAGGGGTCCTGCCCCACGACGAGGACCCGGACGCCGGCCAGTGGCCGTTGGAACGCCCGGAAGACGTGCTCGCCGGACGGCAGGTAGCGGCGGCCCGCCGCGAGCTCGGCGCGCAGGAAGCGCCCCAGCTCCTCGATCCGGTCGTCCACCGGGGCGAGCGCCTCGGCCCAGTCGGGGGCGACGAGCCCCTTGTCGACCAGTCCCGCCAGCGCGCCGCTCACGGGAGTCAGCGTACGAACACCGGTCTCCTGGGCAGGAAGGGCTTGCGACCCTTCTCGCCGACCTGGACGGCGAGGATCGCCTGGTGGCTGGCGTCGCCCCGGATCGCGGACTGGTTCGCGACCAGGACCCGGGTGCCGAGGAACGTCGCGCTGCACGGGGTGTCGAACGGGATCGGTGACCCGTTGTCCCCGGTCAGCGGCGCGTCGGGGAACCGGTCGACCTCGACGCCGGTGGCCGGGTCGATCTCGACGATCTGGTTGGTCAGGCCCGCCATCGCGACGTAGACGTGGCCGCTCCGCCGCCCGATCCCGAAGCCGTCGGGCAGGTCCCCGGGCTGCGAGGTCCACAGCGTCTCGAGCTGTCCGGGGCGCCCGCCGCGCTGGATCGGCAGCCGGTAGAGGAAGCCCTGGGTAGGAGTGACGCCGCCACCGTCGGCAGTCGTCTGCTGGGTGATCAGCAGGTCGCGCTCCCGCTTGCGGAACACGATGCCGGTCGTGCCGAAGCCCAGGGCGCCCTCGAGCGCGGGCGAGGTGAACCAGACCTTGACCTCACCGCGCCGGCCGACCTTCCAGATCCGCCCGGCCCCGTAGTCGGTCACCAGCAGCGCCCCGCCCCGGGTGTCGGTGACC
>NZ_JAEMSS010000203.1 GCF_016462705.1 Nocardioides sp.
CGACGATCACGGGGACGTCGAGCTCGTAGATGAACTCCTTGAGGTTGAGCGGCTCCGCCTGCGACGACACGTGCTCGGCCGAGACCGTCGTCCCGCGGATGACGAACATGTCGACGCCGGCGTCGACCACGGCCTTGGCGAACTCCCGGGTGCGCTGGGGGGACAGCGACCCGGCAACGGTCACCCCCGCCTCGCGCACCTCCCGCAGCCGCTCGCTGATCAGCTCGACCTTGACCGGCTCGGCGTAGATCTCCTGCATCCGGGCGGTGGCGTCGGTGCCCCGGAGCTCGCTGACCTCCTCGAGCAGCGGCTCCGGGTCGTCGTACCTGGTCCAGAGCCCCTCGAGGTTGAGCACGCCCAGGCCGCCGTGCCGGCCCAGCGCGATCGCGGTGGCGGGCGACATCACCGAGTCCATCGGCGCGGCCAGGATCGGCAGCTCGAAGCGGTAGGCGTCGATCTGCCAGTCGATGCTCACCTCTTCGGGGTCCCGGGTACGCCGGGAGGGCACGATCGCCACGTCGTCGAAGGCGAACGCGCGCCGGGCGCGCTTGGCTCGGCCGATCTCGATCTCGGTCACGGGAGGAGTCTTTCATCGACCGCCTCGATCAGCGCGCGCAGCGCCGAGGTGTGTGCCCGCAGCGCTCGGCCGCCGGACTTGGTCAGCTTGACCCACGTCGTGCGCCGGCCGTCGAGGACGCCCTTCCGCATGGCGACGTACCCGGCTCTGGCCAGGGCCGACACGTGCTTCGAAAGCACCGAGTCGCTGACGCCCAGCGCCTCGCGGAGGGTCACGAACTCCACCTCGGACACCGCCGTCAGCATCGTCATCAGCTGCAGCCGCGCGGGCGGGTGGATCAGCGGGTCGATCCCGGTCATGCGCGGCCCATCATCCGAGGACGAGCAGGGCGACGAGCCCGGCGACGGTGGCCAGGCCGACCACGGCCAGCATGCCCCGGGAGTCACCATGAGCGTGGGACGCCGGGTCCCGCTGGTAGTCGCGCCACCACAGCCGGGCGCTCACGGCGTAGCCGACCCCACCAGAGACCGACGCCAGAGCGACGAGCCACCACAGGCCGACCAGTCCCGCCCACACGGCGACCCCCAGGCCGGCGGTCTCCGCGAGGGCGGCGCGGTTCGAGGTGCCCATCAGCGCCTTGCTGAACAGCCCACCGACCCGGGCGCCGTTCAGTCTCCGGAACCGCAGCCAGAGGACGGCCACGACGACCGCGAAGAAGAGCGCACCCAAGGCGACCGCGACCAGCCGAGGGCCACTCGCGTCATCTGACAGGCCGTAGGCCACCGCGCCGATCTGGACGGTGGTCGCGACCCCGAGCCAGGTGTGGAACCACGCGGGCGTCCCCAGCGACGCGGCGAGGCGCTGGCGGGCCGACTCGGCCGCGGCGAGCTGGCCGGCGGGGTCGGACGGGAGCGCGGACATACTTTCCATATCGGAAAGTATGGGTCGTACTTTCCAATCTGGCAAGTACGAGATTCAGGACCCCGTGTAGTTGGGCGCTTCCACGGTCATCTGCACGTCGTGGGGGTGGCTCTCCTTGAGCGAGGCCGAGGTGATCCGGATGAACCGGCCCTTGTCCTGGAGCTCGGGGATCGTCTGGGCGCCGACGTAGAACATCGACTGGTTGAGGCCGCCGATGAGCTGGTGCGCGACGGCGGCGAGCGGTCCGCGGTAGGCGACCTGGCCCTCGATGCCCTCCGGGACGATCTTGTCGTCGCTGGACACCTCGGCCTGGAAGTAGCGGTCCTTGGAGTAGGACTTCTTGCCGCGCGAGGACATCGCGCCCAGCGAGCCCATCCCGCGGTAGGACTTGAACTGCTTGCCGTTGACGAAGATCAGCTCGCCCGGGGACTCCTCGCAGCCGGCGAGCAGCGACCCGATCATCACCGTGTCGGCGCCGGCCACGATGGCCTTCGCGATGTCGCCGGACTGCTGGAGGCCGCCGTCGGCGATGACAGGTACGCCGGCGGGCCGGCACGCCAGCGAGGCCTCGTAGACCGCGGTGACCTGCGGGACGCCGCACCCGGTGACGACCCGGGTCGTGCAGATCGAGCCGGGTCCGAAGCCGACCTTGACCGCGTCGGCGCCGGCGTCGACGAACGCCTGGGCGCCTTCACGGGTGGCGACGTTGCCCCCGATCACCTGGACGTGCCGGGTGGCGGGGTCGTTCTTGAGCCGGCGCACCATGTCGAGCAGCAGGGTCACGTGGCCGTGCGCGGTGTCGGCGACCAGGACGTCGACGCCGGCCTCGATGAGGGTGGTGGCCCGCTGCCAGGCGTCGCCGAAGTAGCCGATCGCGGCGCCGACCATGAGCCGTCCGTCGGCGTCCTTGGACGCCAGGGGGAACTGCTCGGACTTCACGAAGTCCTTGACAGTGATGAGCCCGCCGAGGCGGCCCTTCTCGTCGACCAGCGGGAGCCGCTCGCGCTTGTGCTTGCGCAGCAGCGCGGTCGCTTCCTCGCGGGCGATGCCGACCGCCCCGGTCACCAGGGGCATCGGGGTCATGACCTCGTCGACCTTGGTGGTCGCCCACTCCGCGACGGGCGTGAACCGCAGGTCCCGGTTGGTGCAGATGCCGAGCAGCCGCATGTCGCTGTCGACGACCGGGAGACCGGAGACGCGGTACTCGCCGCAGATCCGGTCAAGGTCCTCCAGCGTCGCGTCGGGACCGATGGTGACCGGGTTGGAGATGATCCCGGTCTGGGTCCGTTTCACGAGGTCGACCTGGTAGGCCTGGTCCTCGATCGACAGGTTGCGGTGCAGCACGCCCAGCCCGCCCTGGCGGGCCATCGCGATCGCCATCCGGGACTCGGTGACGGTGTCCATGGCGGCACTGACCAGCGGCACCCGCAGGGACAGCTCCCTGGTCAGCCGCGCGGTGGTGTCGATGTCGGCCGGCACGAGGTCCGAGTGACCGGGCAGCAGCAGGACGTCGTCGTAGGTGAGCCCGAGGGCCGCGAACTTGTCGGGGAGCTCCACTCCCCCAGCCTACCGGCGCGACCGGGACCCCAAATGCCTAGGCGCGCAGCGGTTTGAGGTCGTGCACGGCGATCCGGACGGTGAGCTGGTCCCCCGCCATCCGGATCCGGCCGCGCAGCCCCGCCGCGAGCACCATCGGCAGGGCCGCCTGGTTGTCCGAGCGGGTGGTCAGCAGGATCTCGTCGGCGCCCTTGGCCAGGGCCAGCCGGGCCGCGTCCACGAGGAGCCGCGAGCCGATGCCCCGCCGCTGCCAGGCCGGGTCCACCCCGAGCCCGATCGCGAGCACCCCGGCCTCGTCGGTCTCCGCCAGGGTCGCCCGCCCGACGACCACGTCGTCGATCCGGGCCGCCACCGAGTCGCCCTCGACGGCGTACGCCGGCGCGGCGCCGCCGCCCACCCGGCGCCCGCTGGCCTCCCCGGAGATCCCCGGCGACGCGCTGCGCGCCAGGACGTCGCTCACCAGCGCCGCCATCGCCGCGCCGCGGGCGTGCTCCGTGGCGGTGAACGCCGTCGCCCGCCGGACCTGGACCTCGACGTCGCCGACGGTCATCTCCATGACGTCGTCGGTGGCCGGGCTGCCGTCGACCGACTCGAGCCGGGCGTCGAAGAGCCGGCCCACCACCTCCGGGAACGTCATCGGGCGCTCGAGGACCATCCGCGCCGCCTGGACGTAGAGGGTCGCCTGGTCGGCCAGAGCGTCCTCGCTGCACGGCATCGCCACGACGTCGGAGCCCCCGGCGCCCTCGACCAGCCGGCCGATCTGGGCCGGCTCCCAGTCCTCGGGCGTGCGCAGCACCAGCTCGTCGGTGACCGCCTCGACCCCGGGGAAGATCTGCAGGCCCAGGATGTTGACGTCGGCCAGGCCGCACTGCTCGGCGAGCAGGGCCAGCGCGCCGGGACGGTCGGGCAGCGTCGTACGAACCCTCCACAGCATGAAGGCAGCGTGGGCCGGACAGGTTGCCGGTCGGGGTCGGGAGTGTTTCGGCGGTGCAACGTCGGGTCGACGCCGAGGTGCTCCCTCCTCTCTGGAACCCTGACCTGCGTGTGGACCCGTCTGGCGCGACGAACCGATGCGCTCGTCGACTCCCGCTGGACCATCCCGGTGGCCGCGGCCGCGGCGTTCCTGCTGCGGCTGCCGGGGCTGACCCGCCCGATCCGCGCCGACGAGGCCGGCTTCCTCCTCGTGGCCCGGGCCTGGGACCCGGAGCCGGCCAGCGTCTACGGGCCCTACTTCGTGGACCGTCCACCGCTACTGATCGCCACCTACGGCTGGGCCGACGACGTGGGCGGGCCCCTGTTCATCCGGCTGGTCGGCGCGGTCGCGTGCGCGCTCCTGGTCGTCGCCGCGGCGTACGTCGCGCGGCTGGTCGCGACCGAGACCGCCTCGCGGTGGACGGCGCTCGCCGTGGCCGCGATCACGAGCAACATCGCCATCAACGCGGTCGCGGTGAAGGGCGAGCTGCTCGCGCTGCCGCTGCTCATGGGCAGCCTGTGGCTGGCGCTGCTGGCGGTCCGCGACCGCTCGTGGGTCTACGCCCTCGGCGGCGGGCTGCTGGCCGGCCTGGCCCTCGGCTTCAAGCAGAACCTGGTCGGCGGCATCGTCTTCACCGCCGTGCTGTTCGTCGCCAGCACGTTCGCCGGCCGGATCGGCCTGGCCGACCTCGTCCGGCTCGCCCTGACGGCGTCCGCGGGGGCGCTCGTCCCCCTGCTGGGCACGGTGCTGTGGGCCCGGGCGGCCGGCGTCGACCTCGACGCCCTCTGGTACGCCGTCTACGGCTTCCGGTTCGACGCGGCCGGCGTGCTCGCGTCCGGGAGCGCCGAGACCGAGACGGTCCGGGCCGCGCTGCTCGTCGTCAGCGCGCTGGGCGCCGGCATGCTGCTGGTCATCGGCGGCTTCGTCGTGCACATCCGGGGCGAGTGGGAGGACGACGCGCCTCTGACCGCCGCGGTCGCCGGGATGCTCGTCGTGGACGTCGCCGGGCTGGTGCTCGGCGGCAGCTTCTGGCGGGACTACCTCTTCCCCCTCCTCCCGGCCACCGCCCTGTGCGCCGCGCTGCTGGCCCGGCGGCACAGCAAGCGGGGGGTGGCGATGCGGTCGGTCATCGCCGCGGCGGCCGTGTCCACGGTCGTGCTGCTCGCCGGGTGGGCGGGCTACCAGGCGCTGGGGCTGCAGGAGTTCGACGAGGTCGACACCGGCGAGGCACTGCACGAGGCGGCCGCGCCCGACGACACGCTCGTGGTCTTCGGCGGCCGGGCTGACCTCCAGCTCACCAGTGGCCTGCCGTCGCCGTACGAGCACCTGTGGTCGCTGCCGATGCGCACCCTCGACCCCCACCTGGAGGACCTCGAGGCCGTGGTCACCGGTCCGGACGCCCCGACCTGGATCGTGGAGTGGGTGGGTTTCGAGACCTGGAACGACACCGCCGGGGAGGAGCTGGCCGCGCTGGTCCAGGAGCGGTACGTCGCGCACGGAGCGGGCTGCGGCACCGAGCCGGACCACCGGCGGACCATCTGGCTGCTGCGTGGCACCGACCGTCCGGCCCCCGAGGTGGACTGCCACGGGGGCGGCGTCGGCGGGGCGGCCGCGGGCGACCAACCCTCGCCGGTCAGGACAGGGACATCACCGGCTCGCCGTTGACCAGCCCGTTGCCGGACCGGGTGCACGTCCCGCCGCGCGGCACACCTCCGTTGTAGGCCTGGCGCACGCAGCTGCGGAAGGCCAGCTGCGCCCAGAAGTTCGGGTGCAGGCCCTCCTGGATGTAGTAGGGGCTGCCCGAGCAGCACGTGGTCACGGTGCGGATCTGGTTGACCCACTCGGTCCGGTCGACCGCGGCGGGCTGCGTCCAGGAGGAGAGCCCGACCTCCTCGTAGAGCCCGACGCCGGTCTCGCAGAGCCGGCGGCCGTTGAGTGCCGAGGACAGGTTGAGCACCTTGGCGTTGCTGATCCCGGCCTGGGCGATCGCCCCGGTCACGGTGTTGTTGATGGTGGGCAGCGCGCTGCCGTTGGCCCAGTCGGCGTCCGAGTTCCAGAAGCCGCAGCCACCGGTGCTCTGCCGGGTGTAGCCGCTCTGGGAGTAGCGGAACCCGCTGCCGTTCGGAATCGGCGACGGGTAGGTCTGCACGAGCATGGTCCAGGCGGAGTCGCCGTAGCCGGCGTTGCGCATCGCGGTGCGGACGTTCTGCAGCGCGGTGGAGATGCGCGACCTGACGGTGGCGACGTTGGCCGCGGTGAAGTTGGCGGTCACCGACGAGTCGTCCTTGCAGTAGTCCTTCCACCACGAGGGCGAGGCCAGGAAGTCCTGCACGCACTGCTGGACGATGCTCGCGAAGTTGAAGTCGTTGCCGCCGATCGAGACCACGACCATCCTGACGTTGTGGGTGGCCGCGAAGGTCTGGAGCATCCGGGCCTGCCCCTGCTGGGTCCCGTTGCTGTAGAAGTCCAGCCCCGGCTTGAAGGTGTTCCCGGTCGCCGTGGTGGTCTTCGCGCCCGAGCAGGCGAGGTTGAGGCCGTTGACGCCGCCACCGAGGTAGATCTCGGCGGACTTGCTGCGGTGGCAGCGGTTGATCGCCTCACCGCTCGGGGTGTCGTGGTACGCCGTCGGGCCGAGCGCGTCGGCGGCGGCCGACGAGCTGTTGGAGGAGCCGGCCCAGCGGCCGGCCTCCCCGGAGATGTAGGAGTCGCCGACGCTGACCACCCACGGGGAGCCCACGCCGGGCCCGTCGGCCTGCGCGGCGGGGGCCGCGACCAGGCCCAGGGTGAGGAACGAGACGACGAGCGCCAGGACGCCGAGCACGGCGGGGACGC
>NZ_JAEMSS010000204.1 GCF_016462705.1 Nocardioides sp.
GCTTCTGCACCGAGATCTGGGTGCAGAAGCGTCGGACTGGGTGCAGGAGTCTCCTCCGCCGTGGATGAGTCCCCGGATATCCGGTGACTCCGCCACCCGTCAGACGCCGCGCTCCCGGAGCCAGGCGATGTCGGCGACGTGCGCGTCGGCGGGGCCGGGCGTCTCGAGCACGACCGGTGCGCCCGCCTCGCGGACCACGGACGCCAGGAGGTCGGGGTCGAGCTGGCCGGCGCCGAGGTTGGCGTGCCGGTCGGCGCCGGAGTCGAACGCGTCCCGGCTGTCGTTGCAGTGCACCAGGTCGATCCGGCCGGTGATCGCCAAGACGTCGTCGACGATGGTCTCCATCGGGTTGCCGCCGGCATGGGCGTGGCAGGTGTCGAGGCAGAAGCCGACCCGGTCGAACTGCTCGGTCGAGGAGATCGCCTCCCAGACCCCGGCGATCCGGTCGAGGTAGCGGGTCATCGCGTTGGTGCCGCCCGCGGTGTTCTCGATCAGCAGCGGGAGCTTGAGGTCGGTGGCCTCGACCGCCTTGCGCCAGTTGTCGAAGCCCTTGGCGGGGTCGTCGTCGTCGGTGACGTGGCCGCCGTGCACGATCAGCCCCTTCGCCCCGATCTCGGCCGCGGCGTCGACGTGCTGCTGGAGCAGCTTGCGGCTGGGGATGCGCTGGCGGTTGTTGGTGGTGGCGACGTTGATCAGGTACGGCGCGTGCACGTAGAGGTCGACGCCCGCGGCCTCCGCGTCGGCCCTCAGCCCGGCCGCGCCACCCTCGTAGGCGAGGACCGGGCCCTTGTAGCTCTGCGGGTTGCCGAGGAAGAACTGCACCAGCGGGACATCGCGGGCCGTGGCCTCGGCGATCGGGTCGGTCTGCTCCACGTGGGCACCGATGCGGAGGGTCATGAGGGCAATCTACGAGCCGCTACCGACGGTGGGACACGTGCCCGAGCCGGTCGGGCACGGTGGGCCAGGCGTCCGCGCGCGGCGACGGCAGGGTCCGCAGCCGGGCCAGGGCCACCTGCGCGGTCGGTCGCTTGTGCGGGTCCGCGCGGGTCATCGCGCCGGCGAGGGTCGCCAGCGGTCCGGGGCGGTCGAGCAGCCGCCGGGTGAGCACCCCGGCGGCGTAGACGTCCTGGCTGGCGTGCGCGGGGGCGCCCGCCTCGCGCTCGGGGGCGAGATAACCGGGCGTGCCGATCGTCGTCTCGTCGCCGAAGTCGGCGAGCCGGACCCGCGGCCGGCCGGCCCCGGTGGGGTCGAGCAGCAAGTTGGCGGGCTTCACGTCCCGGTGCACGACCCCGCGGGTGTGTGCCGCGGACAGCGCCTGGAGGAGCTGGTCGACGACGACGCCCACGAAGGCCTCCGGCAGCCGGCCGTGCTCCCGGCACAGGTCGAGCAGCGAGCCGCCGCGGACCAGGTCCATCACGGCGAAGGCGGTGCCGTCCTCGGCCACCGAGCAGGTCTGGGCCAGGACGTGCGGGTGGTGCAGGTCCACGTCCACGTCCGGGACCGCCGCGCCCAGCACCTTGACGGCCACCCACGTCCGGCGCCGCCGGTCCCACGCCCGCCAGACGACCCCGGACGCCCCGTGGCCGACCACGTCGCGGAGCTCGTAGCGACGCGCGAGGAGCGGCCCGGAGCCCATGGGCGGACGCTAGGCGGCGTACGGCGTCGCCGGCGGCCGCTCTCCACAGCCCAGCGATTGGGAGGCAGCGTCCGGCCGCTGGTAATCTCGCTCGCTGTTGCTCGTGCCCCATCGGGGCGCCGGTGCAACCGCATCCCTCCTGTCACGGATCGCCCGTGGCCGCTTAGTCCAGAGGAGGTAGGGACTGCTGTGCGCAACTACGAAGTGATGGTCATCCTCGACCCGAGTCTTGAGGAGCGGACCATCGAGCCGTCGCTGACGAAGTACCTGGGCGTCGTGACCAAGGACGGTGGCACCGTCGACTCCCTCGAGGTCTGGGGCCGTCGTCGCCTCGCCTACGAGATCGCGAAGCACCACGAGGGCATCTACGCCGTCATCCAGCTGACCGCCGAGCCGGCCACCGTCAAGGAGCTCGACCGCCAGCTGACCCTCAACGAGTCGATCCTGCGGACCAAGGTCATCCGGCCGACGGTTCCCGTGGCGGCCCCAGCCTCCTGATCCCGGCGGTGCCGTCCCTGTGGACTGCACCTGGCAGGTGTCGGCGTCGAGGGCCACGATGGGCGCACCAGCGCTCGTCCGGCCGTCCCACGACACCGCCGCGAGATCACAGACCTAGCTAGGAGACTGCTATGGCAGGCGAGACCCTCATCACCGTGGTCGGCAACCTCACCGACGACCCGGAGCTGCGCTTCACCCCGTCGGGCGCGGCCGTCGCGAACTTCACCGTCGCCTCGACGCCCCGCAACTTCAACAAGCAGACCAACGAGTGGGAGGACGGCGAAGCCATGTTCCTCCGCTGCTCGATCTGGCGGCAGGCGGCCGAGAACGTCGCCGAGTCGCTGCAGCGGGGCATGCGCGTGGTCGTCCAGGGCCGCCTCAAGGCGCGTTCCTACGAGACCCGCGAGGGCGAGAAGCGCACCGTCTTCGAGATCGACGTCGAGGAGATCGGCCCGTCGCTCAAGTTCGCCACCGCCAAGGTCAACCGGGTCAGCCGCTCCGGCGGCCAGGGCTACTCCGGCGGCGGTGCCCCCTCGGGTGGCGCGGCGCCGTCCGGTGGTGCCTCGTCCGGCGGCCAGCAGGCCGACGACCCGTGGGCGACCCCCGCCCCGGCGGCCTCCTCGCCCGGCAACGACCCGTGGGGGGCACCCGGCGTGCCCGCCGACGAGCCCCCGTTCTGATCCACCACCCGGACTCTTCCCTGAACTCCACGAACCACTGAAGGAAGCACTGAACCCATGGCCAAGCCCGTCCTGCGCAAGCCGAAGAAGAAGGTCTGCCAGTTCTGCAAGGAGAAGGCGACCGGTGTCGACTACAAGGACACCGTCCTGCTCCGCAAGTTCATCTCCGACCGCGGCAAGATCCGCGCGCGTCGGGTGACCGGCAACTGCGTGCAGCACCAGCGCGACGTCGCCATCGCGGTCAAGAACGCCCGCGAGGTGGCCCTGCTGCCCTACACGTCCACCGGCCGCTGACCGGCATCAAGGGAGACCTGAAGACATGAAGCTCATCCTCACCCAGGAGGTCACCGGCCTCGGTGCTCCGGGCGACGTCGTCGAGGTCAAGGACGGCTACGGCCGCAACTACCTCGTCCCGCGTGGGCTCGGGATCCGCTGGACCCGCGGCGCCGAGAAGACCGTCGAGTCGATCAAGGCGGCCCGTAGCAGCCGCGCCCTCCGCGGCCAGGACCACGCCGAGGAGATCCGCGCCAAGCTCGAGGCGGCCCCCGTCAACGTGCAGGTCCGCGCCGGCGAGACCGGCCGCCTCTTCGGCGCCGTGACCGTCACCGACATCGCGGGCGCGCTCGCCGAGGTCACCGGCGAGGACGTCGACAAGCGCACGATCGCGATCGCCAACCCGATCAAGGCCCTCGGCTCGCACGAGATCACGGTGCGTCTGCACGAGGACGTGACGGCGACGGTCACCGTCAACGTCGTCCCCGCCTGACGACCTGACCGACCTGACGCCGGGCCCGCTCAGGACACCAGGTCCGCGGTGCCCCTCGAGGCTCCGTTGCGCGCCGGCGCCGGCACCTGGGGGAGGACCACCTCGCCCCGGTGCCGCGCCAGCGCGGCGCGGAGCTCCTCGTTGAACCGCTCGGCCGCCGCCGGGTCGCAGAACCGCTCCAGCGCCCACCGCCGGTTGGCGGCGCGCTCCTCCTGCACCTCGGGGGTGTTGGCGAGCACCTCCCGGGCGTGCCGGGCGATGTCCTCGGCGGTCGTGTAGAACCGGGCGCCCGGGCCGGCGTACGCGCGGGCCTCGGGCCGGTCCGGCAGGCACACCGACGCGCCGGCGCACAGCGCCTCGGCCACGGACATCGGCATCCCGAACGGGTCGTCGGGCCGCAGCGTGTAGACGTGCAGCGCCGTCCGCCCGAGGAGTGCGAACACGTCCTCCCGGGGCAGGTTGACCTGCACCAGGGGTGGGTCGGTCCGGTCGCCGCACCGCTCGAACAGGTCCCCGGGGAGCTGTTCGAACTCCTCGGTCGCCGCGACGACGATCCGTCGCTCGACGCCCGGCAGCTGGTCCATCGCCGCGAAGAGGAGGTCGAAGTCCTTCTTCGGCAGCCCGGCCGAGCTGGACAGCACCAGGTCACGGGTCCGGCTGGGATCCGGGGCCGGGATGCGCTCGTGCGAGGTGAGCAGCAGCGGGAGCGCGTGGGTGCCGGGGAAGCCCTGGCTCGCGGTGGGGTAGGCCCACACGCCCAGGCAGAGCGGGTCCGCCAGCACGCGCTCCACCGCGCCGCGGTCGATGTCGAACCCGTGGGAGCGGACGGCGTACGGGATCCCGAGCTCGGTGAGCTGGTCGGCGAGCATGTGGGCGACGCCGACCCAGTGCATGACGATGACGTCCGGAGCGAACTCGCGCACGCCGGTGGCCAGGTCGCCCCACACGGGGGCGTCGACCCGCATGGGGGCGACCGGCTTCTTGATCCTCACGAAGCCGAGCCGGGCGCCGTGCGCGGCGAGCGCGCCGAGCTCGTCGGCGATGTAGGTCTCGGAGAGCAGCGGGAACTGGGCGTTGACGCCGAGGACGTGCAACGGCCGGCGCCGCCGGGCGCTGGCTCGCACCCGCGCCGCCGGTCCGTCGATGTCTCGCCCGTCGGAGATCCGGTCCGGCGCGTCGGTGGTGTAGCCGACCGCTCGCGCGGGCACGGGGACGCCCGGGTCGTCATCGGTGAGGCGGAGGACCAGGTCCCAGTCACTGAACCGGGGCAGGTCGGGGTCCCAGCGCACGGCCGGGTCCGCGCGGTGCCCGATCTGCCCGGTGTCGACGAGGTTGTGCTGCTCCAGGAGCCTGCGGTCGAAGTCGTCGAGGTGGACCCGCTCGTTGCCCGCGGCGTCCCGGGCCACGCGCGCCCCGTAGAGCAGAGGCGCCTCGGGATGCCGCCGAGCGGCGTCGACGAGGGCCGCCAGCCACACGGGGAACATCACGTTGTCGTCGTCGAGGTAGGTGACGAGCTCCCCGGACGCCGCCGCCAGCCCCGCGTTGCGCGCCGCTCCCTCGTTGCCACCGTGGGAGGGGACCAGCCGCAACCGGGGGTCGGCGAGCTCGTCGAGCACGGCGCGTACCTCATGGGTCCGGTCCGGGTCGCCGTCGTCGACGACCAGGCCCTCCCACTCGGGGTACGTCTGCGCGACCAGGGACCGCAGCGCCCGGCGGAGGAACTCGGGCCGGTGCCGGGTGGGCACCACCACCGACACGGGCACACCTGCCGGGGGCACGGCCCGCAGCCACTCCTCGTGGAGCCAGATGCGCCGGACCAGGTCCGACTGGTCGTGACCGGGCGGCGGTGTCGCGGCGAGCGCCGCCGTCGTGTTGACCTGGGCGGCCAGCTCGGCGTGGCGGGCCCGGGTCTCGGTGGCGAGCGCCTCGAGCCGGGCCTGCATCCGTACCGCCATCAGGCGCTGTCGCTTCCGGATCGCCTTCAGCTTCGGCGCGACGTCCTGCGCACCACCGTCGTCGGCCGTCGCGGCGATCGCCCGCAGGGCTCGCCGCGCGGCCTGCTTTGGCCGTGAGGTCATGCGCGGGAAACTAGCGCACGAGCAGGCTGGCGCGCCTGCCCGATACGGGGGACGGTCAGCTGCGGGCGACCAGGGCGTCGAGGCGGACGCTGGACTTCGTGCCCCGCAGCGACACCACCCGGATCTGGATGGTGCCGCTCTGCAACGGCGAGAACGCGTCGCGCACCAGGATCTGCGCGGTCCGGGCCGTCTTCGAGCGCAGGTCGACGGTGTACCACTGGCTCCGGCCGACGCGCACCTGGATGGTGCCGGACCTGGGCCCGACGGGTGCGATCAGCCGCACCTCGCGCACCTTCTTGACCCGCTTGACCACCAGGGTCTGGCCGACCTTGCGGGCCTCGACGTAGTCGTTGTCGAACAGCCCCTGCCCCGTCTTGCGCACGTTCTTCCAGCCGGAGCCCTTGCTGGGCTTGAGGTCGGCCGGGACGAAGAATCGCGTCGTCACCGGCGTCGGGTCGAGGTTGCCACCCCGGTCGACGGCCCGGGCCACGAACGTGGTGTCGCCGGCCGCCAGGTTGCGCAGGGTCACGGTGCCGCGCCCGCACGGCGTGACCGGGTCGCCGTTGACCGCGCAGCTGAAGCCGGCCGGCTCGTTGCTGTTGACCTCCAGGGTGGGGCTGGTGGTCAGGACGACCGGCCAGTCCGGACGGATCTTGTCGACCGGCTCCCGGTTGAGGAAGGTGTTGGGCGCGACCGTGTCGACCGCGATGGTGCGCGAGGTGCCGGGCTCGTGGTCGGGCAGGTCCGGGTCGCCGAGACATCCGTCGATGAACGGGTTGGCGTCGCAGGCCTGGACCGCCCGGTCCGTGGTGTCCACGGCCCGCACCCGGAACGTGTAGGGCGTCGTGGTGGTGTCACTCAGCCCGGTGTACGTCGCCGGGCTCGTGCAGGTGTTCCAGTCGGCCGGTGCCGCCGCGGTGTTGTAGAACTGGCACTCGAAGCCGATGCTGCCGGTGTCGGCATCGGTGTGCGCACCGCTGAACGCCACCGTGAGCGTCTTCGAGCTCACGTAGCCCCCAGGGTTGGGCGCCGGGGTCATCGAG
>NZ_JAEMSS010000042.1:0-22321 GCF_016462705.1 Nocardioides sp.
TGAGCAGCGCCTGCTTGGCGGCGTTGGTGTCCTCGAAGACGGCCGGGTCGTTGGCCGGCTTGATCACGTCGCGGATGGCGGTGAGCGAGGTCGTCCCGGTCTGCGCCCCGAGGTTGTAGTCGGCGAGCTCGGCGATCGAGGTGATCTCGGAGACCGGCGATCCCTTGAGCGCGATCACCGCCTGCGCGGCCTCGTAGTAGCCGTCGGAGAAGTCGACCACCTCGGCCCGGGCGGGCGTGATCGAGATCTGGTTGATGTCGAAGTCGAAGTCCTTCGGGCCTGGCTTGTAGGAGGTGTTGAAGGGGACGACCGTCCACTCGACCGGGAGCCCGAGCGTGTCCGCGACCGCGTAGGCCACCGCGGACTCGAAGCCCTCGCCGTTGGTCGGGTCGTCGTCGACGAACCACGGCTCGTACGCCGGGGAGTCGGTGCCCACGGTGAGGACGCCCGGTGTCCTGAGGTCGAGCTGGTCGGGTGCGCACTCCGGCGAGAGGCCGCCCGCGGACTCGGACGCGGTCGGCTCGTCGGTCGCCGGGGCCGAGGTGGTCTCGTCGCCGCCCGCCGGGTCGTCGGCGGTGTCGGTCGTGTCGTCCTCGGGCGCGCAGGCCAGGGCCAGGGCGAGGAGGGGCAGGACGACGAGGGTTGATCGGACGCGCATGTCGGCAGCGTAGGGCCGACCGGGTCAGAGCTCCATGAGGCGTCCAGGTCTGAACCCCTGCCAGGTCTGCACCGCGCGCGCGACCAGGTCGTCGAGGTCGGCGTCCCAGGTGTGTCCCGACGCGGTGCGGCGCAGCACGTAGCCGAGCCCGTGGGTGCGGTAGACCGAGCCGCCCGCGTCGCGGACCGCGGCGGTCAGCGCCTTGTCGACGTGGCGCGGCACGGGCGCGAACCCGCCCACCTCGGTGAGCAGGTCGCGGCCGATCATCATCGTGCCGCCGGCGACGAAGCCCTTGTAGACCTCGCCCGGGTGGCCCAGGCGAACCGTCAGGTCCCGGTCCTCGAGGTAGTAGAGGTCGTCGGGCGCCCCGACCAGGTCGGCGCCGCTGTAGGCCCGGGCCCGCAGCAGGTCGGCGACGAAGTCGGGCGAGTACCAGTCGTCGTCGTCCATCTTCAGGACGACCTCGCCCTCGGCTGCGGCCACGCCGGCGTTGAGGACGTCCCCGAAGACCGCGTCGGCCGGCATCGGGACGACCGTGACCCCGGGCGGGTCGGCCTCGAATCCGTGCGTCGCCAGGACGAGCTGGAGATCCGGTGCTCCACGCTGCCGGGCGACTTGAGCCATCGCGTGGTCGAGCAGGTCCGGCCGCCGCGTGGCCATCACGACCGACACGGACGGTCGCGGGATCGCGCCGTACGCGTCGAGCGCTGCCCGCCGGACCACGATGCTGTGCTCCTCGACGGTCAGGCCGCCGGTGGGGTCGTAGGCCAGCGGCACCCCCTGCATCTCGAGCCGCGCGACCTGCCCCGCGTCCAGGTCGCCGACATCCGGGACGGGCGAGCCGTCGAGCACCAGCCCGACCGGGTTGTGCACGCGGACGTCGATGCCCTCGGTCCCCAGCCCGGGCGCGGGCAGCCGGGCCGGCCACACCGCCTGGCGGCCCAGCTCGGTGACCACGTCGCGCACGGCGACCCGGGACTCGAACTCGTGGGACTCCGTCCCCTGCTCGGTCCGCAGCTGCACCCGGAACGCGCGGACTCCGGGCGCGACGGTCAGCGCCCGCAGCGACTCCACGTCGGGGACGACGACCTCGACGGTGTCGTACTTCCCGCGCTCGCCCGGGTGGTCCCTGTCGATCCGCACGCGCTAGGCCTCGACGGTGTCGGGGCGCTTCACCAGCGGCCGCGGCGCGGTCGCCATCCAGGTCCGGGTGACGTAGTCGATGACGTGCTCGCCGGCGGGCGCCTCCACGCGCCTCAGGCCCTCGACGGACTCGCCGCGGCCCTCCGACAGGGCCCGGAACACCTCGATCTCGCGGGCCTTGCGCGGTGTCCGCACCGCGTCGAAGTCGGTGCTGCTCCAGTGGGCGAACTCGTCCTGGTCGAGCCACTTGAGCTCGACGCACATGCCCTCGGGCGCCACGATCCGCTCGGACGTCGGCGGGAACTCGCGCACCTCCCACTCGAAGGCCTTGACGAAGGTGAACTCCGGACCCATCGGGTAGACCCACGGCTCGAGGAACCGGAAGCCCAGGTCGAGCCAGGCCACCGACTCGCTCTCGACCGTCATCGGGTGCCTCGGGATCGCGACCACCGCACCGGAGCCGCGCAGCTGCCAGGAGAGGTCGCGCAGCAGCTCGACGCCCTCCCGGGTGAGCACCATGTCGCCGTCCCACTTCATCGAGTACGCCGTGCGGACCTGGGCGAAGGACCAGTTGTAGAAGTAGGTCAGCGAGTGCACCGAGTCCGGTGGTGTGTGCAGGTGCTCGTCGCCGGCCCGGGCGACGGCGAACGGGTACGACGTCTGCGTGAACCGGTCGGTCGCGCCGATCCGCTCGACCACCTCGCGGGCCACCTCGGCCGTGCCGTCGTCGGAGCCGTTGTCGACCAGCACCACGTGCTGGACCGCCTCGAACATCGGCGGCAGCACCCAGGGCAGGTTGCGCGCCTCGTTCTTGACCCGGAACACGCAGGTGAGCCCCGGGGGGAGCGGCCCGTCGGTCCACGGCCAGGTGATGTCGAACGCCGCGTCGCCCTCGCGGTTGTGCACGACGCTCATCGACCGAGCAGGCGCTTGAGGCCCTTGGGCTGGTCGGTCTCGGCCGCGGTCCCGACGCCCTCGCGGCGGGCGGCGTCGGCCGTCGAGGCGGTGATCCCCTCGGCCTCCTCGTAGAGCGCGACGTAGGCCTCGCGCAGCTCGTCGAGGGTCGCGTGCCGCGCGGCCGTGTCGCCGTCGGGGTCGGCGAGCCCGGACAGCGCCCCCCAGCTCTCCTCGGCGAGCTCCTGGAGACGCGGCGGCACCGCCAGGTCGGCCCACGTGTGGCGCCCGCGGTGCAGGTCCGGGTCCACGAACTGGTGCACCTTGCGCATGCTGTTGGCCGAGGCCTCGGTCACCGCGCGCAGGCCGAAGTCGCTGCCCACGCGGAAGAGCGGGATGGTCCAGTCCGCCAGCAGGTCGTCGTACCTGACGAAGGCACGGAGCGAGCCGCGGGTGCCGCGCTCGGTGTGCAGCATCATGTTGACCCAGGCCGCGACCCGAGCCGAGGGCCGGTCCCGGGTGCCGACGACCTCGGTGACGTGCCGCAGCGTCGTCAGGTAGGCCGGCGTCGCGTCGACGCGCAGCGCCGCGGCCTTCCAGAGGCCGAGGAACCAGGCCATCCGGGGGTCCTTGAGCACCAGCTCGGGCTCGTCCTCCTCGTCGGGCAGGGGTGCGAACTGCGGGCCGAGCCAGTCGGTGACCCGGGTCCGCAGGATCCCGTTGGCGGCCCACTTGCCGGTCTCGAACCACGCCGAGGGCCGGGCGTCGGTGAGGCCGACGTTGGCGCGCTCGAGCAGCTCGGTGTGCAGGTCGACGACCCACTGGGACTCCGCCGAGCCGCGCGGGCCCGCCTCGTCCGCGGGCACCTCCGGCGGCGGGACGTGCATGCCCAGGGCCTGGAGCCCGCCGGCGAGCGCACTGGTGCCGCTGCGCCCGGGGCCGACGACGAGGACGACGCGACGGGTGGGCACGGGGTCACCCTACGAGTCGCGCTTGTGCTCCGCGATCAGGGCGGCGTACCAGTCGAACGACCGTTTCGGGGTGCGCACCTGCGTCTCGTAGTCGACGTGGACCAGGCCGAAGCGCTGGGTGTAGCCCTCGGACCACTCGAAGTTGTCCATCAGCGACCACGCGTAGTAGCCGCGGACGTCGACGCCGCGCTGGATGGCGGTGGAGACCGCCCCGAGGTGCGACTCGAGGTAGTCGATGCGCGGCTGGTCGTCGACGACGCCGTTCTCGTCGGGCTCCATGTTGTAGGCGCACCCCGACTCGGTGATCATGATCGGCGGCAGCGCGGCGCGGAACCGGGCGCGCAGCATGATCAGCCACTCGCGCAGGGCGTCCGGGACGACCGGCCACCCGAAGTCCGTGCGCTCGTATCCGAGCACCTCGCGGAACTCGAAGGGCATCTCGGCGTCCTCGTCGGTCGCTCCGATCCGCATCGGGTTGTAGTAGTTCACCCCGTAGAAGTCGAGGGGCTGGCGGATCGTCGGCATGTCGCCGTCCTTCACCACGTGCTCGACCAGCGGGAAGATGTCGACGGGGTAGCGGCCGACCAGCATCGGCTCGATGTACATCCCGTTCCAGATCGCGTCGAACAGCTTGGACGCGCCCACGTCGGCCTCGTCGTCGCTGGCCGGCCAGATCGGCGCGTGGTTGTTGGCACAGCCGATGCTCGGCTCGCGACCGCGCACGGACCCGCGCAGCGCGATGGCGGCCCGGCCGTGCGCCAGCAGCAGGTGGTGGGCGACCGGCAGCGCGTCGAACATCAGCGCGTGACCCGGGGCGTGCATGCCGATCGAGTAGCCCATGATCGTCACCACGTTGGGCTCGTTGATCGGGACCCAGTGCTCCACGCGGTCCCCGTAGCGGTCGCCGACGATCGCGGCGTAGTCCGCGAAGGCCTCGACGGTCGACCGGTTGAGCCAGCCGCCGTCGTCCTCGAGCGCCTGCGGCAGGTCCCAGTGGTAGAGCGTCGCCATCGGCTGGACGCCGGCCTCGAGCAGCTCGTCGATCAGCCGGTCGTAGAACGCCAGCCCCTTGGGGTTGGGGCGGCCCTTGCCCGTCGGCTGGATCCGCGGCCACGCGATGGAGAACCGGTAGCCGTTGACGCCGAGGCGCTTCATCAGCGCCACGTCCTCGCGGTAGCGGTGGTAGTGGTCGCAGGCCTGCACACCGGACGAGCCGTCGATGACGGTGCCGGGCTTGGCGGTGAAGGTGTCCCAGATGCTGGGGCCCTTGCCGTCGCTGCTGGCCGCTCCCTCGATCTGGTACGACGCCGTGCTGGTGCCGAACCGGAAGCCGGGCGGGAAGGAGAGGATCCCGGCCGAGGCACCCGACGCCTGTGTTTCCCGCACCGGCACAATCTGTCAGATGAGTGTGGAGATCCGTCGGGGAACCGACCGATTCGTCGACCGGTCCCCAGGGCGACGCACGCTGCACGCGTTCTCGTTCGGGACCTGGTACGACCCGGAGCGGGTGTCGTTCGGCCCGATGGTCTGCCACGACGAGCACCTGCTGCGCGCCGGCGACGGGTTCGACACCCACCGGCACGCCGACCAGGTCATCGTCTCGTGGGTGCTGTCGGGAGCCCTGACCCACACCGACTCCACCGGCTCGACCGCCACGCTGACCCCGGGGGACGTCGGCGTCCTGCACGCCGGAGCCGGTGTCGAGCACTCCGAGGTGGCCGCGGCACCGCAGACCCGGTTCGTCCAGGTCTGGCTCACCCCGACCTCGCCGGGCGGCCCGACGTCGTACGCCGTCCGGCCGGCCCCCGCGTCGACCGGGTCGTTCGTCGAGGTCGCGACACCGATCCCCGGCGCGACCTTCTGGGTCTGCCACCTCGAGGACGGCCAGACCGTGACCAGCCCGGCCGCGCCAAAGGTGCACGTGTTCGTGGCCCGCGGCGCCCTGCTGCGCTCCTCGCTGGCCGAGCCGCTGCACGCCGGCGACGCGTTCCTGTTCACCGACGAGTCCCCCTGCCAGCTGACCGCCGGGGTCGAGACCGAGCTGTTGGCGTGGACCTTCGACTAGGCGATGACGGACAGCGCCCCCGGCATCAGCTCGACCACGGCCGGCTGACCGGCCAGGGGCGGCAGCGATCCGAGCGGCTCGCCGTCGCCGCCGACGGGGACCGGGCGTGCGGCATCGGCCCGCAGCTCGACGCGGGTGCCGGTGAGGACGGTGACCTCGGGCAGCTCGACGTGGCCGCCGTCGTAGACCTTGGGCAGCGACCGCATCAGCTCCAGCTTGGACGCGGCCTCGATGACGACGATGTCGAGCAGCCCGTCGTCGACGCTGGCGGACGGTGCGATCTTCATGCCGTTGCCGTAGTAGGCGGAGTTGGCGACGACGACGTTCGCGGCCTCGTAGCGCCGTTCGTCGCCGTCGACCGACACGACGAAGCTGCCGGGCTTGTAGGTCGCCAGCGCGCGCAGCGCGGCGTACGGGTACTGCAGCGTGCCGGGCAGCCAGTGCGCGGTGTCCACGATCTCGCCGGCCCGCGCGTCGACGCCGCAGTAGACGGACCCGGCGACGACCCGTGGCCCGGCGGCACCGGGAAGGGTCAGCGAGACCAGGTCGATGAGCCGTGGCGGAGTCTCCAGCAGCAGCGCGGCCAGGGCGGCGGGGTCGCCGGGCAGCCCGAGCATCCGGGCGAAGTCGTTGCCGCGGCCGGCCGGCACCACCGCCAGCGTCCCACCGGCCTTCGCGACCAGGCCGGCCAGCGAGGAGAGCATCCCGTCGCCCCCGACGGAGGCGACGACGTCGCCCCGGGACACCGCGGCGTCGACCAGGGCGCCCATGGCCTTGGGGCCGGGCGAGTAGGTCACGTCGACGGTCGCGCCGCCCTCGCGGAGCAGCTTGGCGACCGGGACGACCGCGGCCGGCGCCGCGCCGCCACCTGAGGCCGGGTTGACCAGGAACGTGAAGGACCTCGTCACGGTGCCCGTCACGGGACGAGCACCCCGGGGTTGAGGACCCCGGTCGGGTCCAGGTCGGCCTTGACCGCCCGGAGGACCGAGACACCGACGTCCCCGATCTCGGCGGACAGCCAGGGCTTGTGGTCGGTGCCGACCGCGTGGTGGTGGGTGATCGTGGCGCCGGCCTCGGTGATCGCGTCGCACGCGGCGGCCTTGGCGTCGAGCCACTGCGACAGCGGGTCCGCGGCCGCCTTCTGGGCGACGGTGAAGTAGAGGGAGCAGCCGGTCTCGTAGACGTGGCTGATGTGGCAGAGCACCATCGCGCCGTCGCCCAGGCTCGCCTCCAGGGCCGACCTCACCCCCGCGTAGAGGGTCTCCAGGCCGCTCCAGAACGTCGCGGTCTCGAGTGTCTCGACCAGCACGCCCACGTCGAGCAGCGAGTCACGCAGGTAGGGCGCGTCGAAGCGACCCTTCACCCACGAAGCCCCGGGCTCCTCGCCGAGGGACTGGCCGCCGAGCCCGGAGAGGACGGCGGTGACCGCGGCCCGCCTCGCCGAGACGGCGTCGGGCTCGCCCTCGAAGCCGGTGATCATCAGGCAACCGCCCGCGGACTGGCCCCCGATCTCACTCTGTCCGATCTCTTCGGGCCGAGCCAGGTTGATCGCGGTCTCGGCCTCGTCGGAGAGCCGGATCACGGTGGGGAGGAGCCCGGCCTGGGCGAGGGTGCGCATCGCGGCGGCACCATCGACGAAGGACGGCCAGCGCCAGCCCTCGTAGACCTTCTCAGCCGGGAGCCGGCGGACCCGCACGGTGACCGCGGTGATGACGCCGAACGCGCCCTCGGAGCCGAGGAACAGCTGGCGCAGGTCGGGACCGGCGGCGTTGGCCGGCGCGCTGCCGAGGCTGACCTCGCCGCTGGGGGTGGCCACCCGCAGGCCGACCACCAGTGCGTCGAACCGGCCGTAGCCGGCGCTGGACTGGCCGCTGGACCGGGTGGCGGCGAACCCCCCGATGGAGGCGTACTCGAAGGACTGCGGGAAGTGGCCGAGGGTCAGCCCCTCGGCGGCCAGCAGCGCCTCGGCCTCGGGGCCGCGCAAACCGGGCTCGAGGGTCGCGGTCATCGAGGTGTGGTCCACGTCGAGGAGGCGCTTCAGCCGCACCAGGTCGAGGGAGACGAGCCCGGCGAAGCCGTCGCGCCGGGCGGCCAGGCCGCCGGTGACGCAGGTGCCACCGCCGAACGGGACGACGGCGACGTGGTGCGCGACCGCCCAGGCGAGGACGGCCATGACGTCGTCGTGGGAGCCGGGCCGCACCACGGCATCAGGGGCGTCGGTCAGGTCGCCGGCGCGCTGGCGCAGGAGGTCCGGCGTGGACTTTCCGCGGGTGCGGAGCCTCCGGGTCGCGTCATCGGTGAGCACGTGCTCGGCGCCGAGGGTGGCGGCCAGCTCGTCGAGGACCTTCGTGTCGATGGCCGGCGGCGGGACGCTGACCTCCGCCAGAGCCGGCCGCTCGTCGAGCCCGAAGACCATCTCGATCAGGCCGCGGGCGGTGTCCGGGAGGGCCGCGGCCCGGGCCGGGTCACCCCATCGGGAGGGATGCATCTCGCCTTGCTCGGCCGCTGGGCTCGTCAGGGTCATGTGTTACAGTGTGACACATGACGTCACTTCGTCACAACCACGAGGGTGAGGCCCGGTCGGCCCGCGAACCTCGGGACGTCTACCTGGACGCCGCGCGGGCCTGCATCCTCGACGTCGGGTGGCGGCGTACGACGCTCACCGAGGTCGCCCGCCGAGCGGGCGTCTCACGGATGACGATCTACCGCACCTGGGCCGACATGCCGACCCTTCTCGGCGACCTGATGACCCGCGAGTGGGCCGGTGTGGTGACCGACCAGGTGGCCGCCGCCGGCAGCGCCACCTCGCTCCAGCGCCTGGTGGAGGGCATCGTGGGCACCGCGCGGGCGCTGCGCGACAACGAGCTGTTCGTGCGGATCGTCGAGCTCGACCCCGAGCTGATCCTCCCCTACCTGTTCTCCCGGCGCGGCCGGTCGCAGGACCTGATCCTCGCCCTGACGTTGGACGCCGTCGAGGCCGGCCAGGCCGACGGGTCCATCCGGGCGGGCGACCCCAGGACCATGGCGCGGGCCGTGCTGCTCGCCGTCCACGGGTTCGTGCTGTCGGCGCACACGATGGCCGACGAGGGTGTCCACGAGGACGCCCTCGACGACGAGCTCGCCACCCTGCTCACGAGGAGCCTCGCCACATGACCGCCTCCACCCCCGGCCGGATCACCGCCGGGCTCGACGGCGTCCCCACGCAGGTCGACGTCGTCGTGGTCGGCCTCGGCATCACGGGCGCCGGGGTCGCGCTCGACGCGGCCTCCCGGGGTCTGTCGGTGCTGGCCGTCGACGCCCAGGACCTCGCCTTCGGCACCTCGCGCTGGTCGTCCAAGCTCGTGCACGGCGGGCTGCGCTACCTGGCCTCCGGCCAGGTCGGCGTCGCCCGCGAGAGCGCAGTCGAGCGCGGGATCCTCATGGAGGTCACCGCCCCGCACCTCACGCACGCCATCCCCACGCTGATGCCCTTCGGGTCCGACGTGCCGCGGACCCAGGCGGTCGCCGCCCGCGCGGCGACCTGGGCCGGCGACCTGCTGCGCCGAGGGGCACGCACCAGTGTCGAGACCCTCCCCAGGCCCCGACACCTGTCCCGCACCGAGGCCCTCCAGCTCGCCCCGTCGTTGCGGCGCAACGGACTGCGCGGCGCCATGCTCGGCTGGGACGGCCAGCTCGAGGACGATGCCCGGCTGGTGACCACCGTGGCCCGGACGGCGGCGGCGCACGGCGCCCAGGTCCGCACCCGGGCCCGCGTGCTGTCGGCGACCGGGTCGTCGGTCCGGCTCCGCGACGAGCTCACCGGTGCCAGCCACGAGGTGGCCGCGCGCACCGTCGTCAACGCCACGGGCGTCTGGGCCGGCGACCTCGTGGACGAGGTCCGGCTGCGGCCCAGCCGCGGCACGCACCTCGTCCTGCGGGAGGAGACGCTCCCCGGCCTCCGCGTGGTCGTCTACGCGCCCGTCCCCGGGAGCTTCAACCGGTTCGTGCTGGTGCTGCCCCAACCCGACGGCACCCTCTACGTCGGTCTCACCGACGAGCCCGCCGACGGACCCGTGCCCGACGTCCCCCAGCCGACCGACCCGGAGATCGGCTTCCTCCTCGACGTGGTCTCCGCCGCCTTCGAGCACCCCATCCACCGCTCCGACGTGGTCGGGGCCTTCGCCGGGCTGCGGCCGCTCCTCGACGTCCCGGGCGAGGGGGAGACGGCCGACATCTCCCGGCGCCACGCCGTCCTGACCTCCCGCACCGGCGTGGTGACCATCGTGGGCGGCAAGCTGACGACCTACCGCCGGATGGCGCAGGACGCGGTCGACGCCGCGCTGGCGGCGTCCGGTCTGGAGGCCGGCCCGTGCCGCACCCAGTCGCTCCCCCTGCTCGGCGCGGCGCCGCGCGACGTCCTGGCCGGGCTGGAGCAGCCCGAGCGGCTGGTGCGGCGCTTCGGCACCGAGGCCGAGCTCGTGCTCGCGTCGGCGGTCGAGTCGACCGGGCTGTCCGAGGACGAGCTCCTCGCGCCGGTCGACGGCACCGTCCCGGTCACGCTGGCCGAGCTGGTGTTCGGCGTCACCCACGAGGGCGCGCACGACGTCGACGACCTGCTGGACCGGCGTACCCGGGTCGGCCTGGTCGCCGCCGACCGGGCGCTCGCGGTCCCCGCGGCTGAGCGGGCGCTGGCGCTGGCCGGGGCACCGATGAGTTAGGCCCTCGACCCGGGTCGATACGTCAGGCAGACTCGAGCGAGCGAGGAGCAGGACCCGTGACGATGACGCAGGAGCGACCGGTGACGACTCGGCAGGACCCGGACGAGGGCACTCTCGAGACCCCGCGGGACCCCAGTGAGCTCGACGACTTCCCGACGCTGACCGAGCGCTACCAGCGCGAGCTGCTGGCGCACTGCTACCGGATGAGCGGCTCGGTGCACGAGGCCGAGGACCTCGTCCAGGAGACCTTCCTGCGCGCGTGGAAGGCGAGCGCCGGCTTCCAGGGCCGGAGCTCGGTGCGCACCTGGCTCTACCGGATCGCCACCAACGTCTGCCTCACCAACCTCGAGAACAAGCCGCGCCGGCCGCTGCCCGCCGGTCTGGGGACGACCGACCAGATGGCCGGGGACGCCCTCGAGCAGAACCACGAGGTGGCCTGGCTCGAGCCGGTGCCGGACGCCGCCGTCGTCGTCGCCGAGCGGGACACGATCCGGCTCGCCTTCGTCGCCGCCCTCCAGCACCTGCCGGCCCGGCAGCGGGCCGTGCTCATCCTGCGCGACGTGCTCCGCTGGTCGGCCGCGGAGACCGCCGAGGCGCTCGACACGACGGTGGCGGCGGTCAACTCGGCCCTGCAGCGGGCGCACGCGCAGATGCAGGACCGCGGGCTGACCGCCGACACGGTCGAGCCCGATCTCGACGACCGGCAGCGCGACCTGCTCGACCAGTACGTCGACGCCTTCTGGCGCAAGGACATCACCGCGATCGTCAACCTGCTCAAGGCCGAGGCGATCTGGGAGATGCCGCCCTTCACGGGGTGGTACCTCGGCGCCACGACCATCGGCCAGCTGATCGACCGGCAGTGCCCCGGTGGCCACCACGACATGCCCATGGTCGAGACCCGCGCCAACGGCCAGCCCGCGTTCGGCCTCTACATGAAGTCGCCGGACGGCGACTTCACGCCGTTCCACCTCCAGGTGCTCCAGGTCGAGGGCACCGGCCCCGACGCCAGGGTCGCGCACGTCGGCGCGTTCTTCGACCCACGGCTCTTCGCCACGTTCGGGCTCCCCGCGCGACTGCCCGCCGGCTACCAGCCGGGTGACCCGGTCCCGACAGGTCCGGACAACGTCGCCACGGGCGACCACGTGATCCTGGGCCACCCGTGACGGCGGCCCTGACATCGGGGCCGGAACTCGCGCGTGCGGTGGAGCTCCTCGAGCGGTCGCTCGGCTACACCAGGGTGGCACTCGCCGGGATCGGCCAGGACGACCTCGACGCCCCGACACCCTGCTCGGGCTGGACCCTGTCCCGCCTGCTGGAGCACATGGAGGACGCCCTCGACGCGTTCACCGAGGCGGCCTCGGGCCAGGTGGAGGTGACTCCGGCGTCCCCGCGGGCGGACCGGGTCGACAGCCTCCGGGAGAAGGCCTGCACGTTGCTCGGCGTCTGGACCGAGGCTCGGACCGGGAGCGTCGCCGTCGGTGACCGGCAGCTCGACGCGCCGCTGCTGGTCGAGATGGCAGCCCTCGAGATCGCCGTGCACGGCTGGGACGTCGCCCAGGCGACGGGGAGGCGTACGCCGATCCCGGACGACCTGGCCCGCGGCCTGCAACTGGTCGCGGCCCGGGTCGTGCGACCGGCCGACCGGGGGAGCCGCTTCGGGCCGGCCCGCAGACCGGCCGCGCCGGCCAGCCCGACCGACGCCCTCATGGCATTTCTGGGCCGGATGACTGGTCCAGTCGGAGGCAATAGCGGCGAACCACCCTCGCCGGAGGGGATTGCTTCCTAACCTTGTCCCATGGTGCCCACCGCCCAGCTGATGGACGCGTGCGCCCAGGTTCGGGCCGGTGACCTCAAGGAGGGAATGGGCCGCCTCCTGGCGCTCCGTTCCGCTCACACCGAGGACCGAGAGACCCTCGCGCCCGACGACCTCGCCACCCTGCTGACGACGCTCGTCGAGTGCCGGCTCGCCCGCGGCGAGCTCGCCGAGGCCATGGTGCTGGGCGACGACCTCGCGCCGTTCCTCAAGTCCGACTCGGGCGAGGTGTCGGCGCTCGCCTCCGCGATCGCCCACCAGGCCCGCGGTGACCTGGCGGCCGCACTGGGCGACGCCGAGCTGGCCCTGAACCACTACAAGCGCGCCGGCGCCCTGGCTCCCGACGCACCGCCCGACCGGCTGCCCTGGCGCTGCGGGGCTGCGCTGGCCCACCTGCGCGGCGGCGACGCGCGGACCGCGTCGGCCCTGGCCCGCGAGCAGGTCGAGATCGCCCAGGCCGCGGGGTCGCCGTACGCCATGGCCAGCGCGCTGCGGACGCTCGCCGCCGTCGCGATCGACACCGGCCCGGACCGGATCCAGCACCTGCTGCGCGCCCGGGCGGTGCTCAGCGGCAACCGTGCCGACCGGCTCGCCGCGCAGATCGACACCGACCTGGCGGGACTCCTGCTGCTCTCCCACGCCGCGGACTCCGAGCAACGGGCCCTCGGGCTGCTCCGCGCCGCGGAGGAGCACGCCGGCCGCCAGGAGCTCTGGCCGTTGCAGGGCCGGGTACGCCGCCTGCTCGACCGGCTCGGTGAGCAGCCGCGCAAGGTCGAGACCGAGGCGATGGCGGCGCTGACCGCCTCGGAGCGCCGGGTCGCCCGGATGGCCGCGGACGGGCTGACCAACCGCCAGATCGCCCAGGAGCTCGTGGTGACGGTCAAGGCCGTCGAGTGGCACCTCTCGCACGTCTACCGCAAGCTCGGCATCAGCTCGCGGACCATGCTCGCCGAGACGCTCGGCGTCTCCGAGCGCGTCGCCTAGGCCTCGACCGGTTCCTCGGTCTTGTCGAGGTCGTCCGTGACGTCGTCCTCGGGCTCGTCCTCGGGGTCGTCCTCGGGCTCGTCCTCGGGCTCGTCCTCGGGCACGTCGCGCAGCGGGTGGGCGATCTCGTCGGCCGGCAGCCGCGCCCACAGGATCGCCACGATCGCGACCACGCCGGGCACGGTCCCCGCGATCAGGAAGGTCATCCGGAGCCCGATCACCTCGGACACGGGACCGGCCAGCGCCATCGAGATCGGCATCAGGCTGATGGAGACGAAGAAGTCCAGGGACGCGACCCGGCCCAGCATGTGCGGCGGGACCCGGCGCTGGAGCAGCGTCCCCCAGATGACCATCGGCGCGGAGAACATCACCCCCAGGACGAACCCGGCGGCCACGATCTGCCACACCGCGGTCGCGAGGCCGATCGCCACCAGGGGCAGCGCCCCGAGGCCCCACATCAGGTTCATGGTCGTGAGGTAGCGGCGCGGCATCGGCCGCGACGCCATCGCCAGGGAGCCGACCGCGCCACCGATCCCGAACGACGCCATGACGAGGGCGTGGTCACCGGGACCGCCGCCGAGCTTGTCCTTGATCAGGAACGGGATCAGCACCTCGAAGGGGCCCATCATCGCCAGGATCATCAGCGACGCGAAGAGGAGGGTCGCCAGCAGCCACGGGGTGCGCCACATGTAGGTGAAGCCCTCGCCCATGTCGGCCAGCGCCGTGCGCACCGGGTGGGCCCGCTGGGCCGGGTCGGCCTCGGGGTCGACCTCGCGGCGCACGGGGGTGAGCGGCACGGTGGTCAGGGCGAGGAACGCCAGCACCGAGGAGGCCGCCGCCACCCCGAGCGCCGCCCCCGGCGAGACGGCGCCCACCACCGCACCCGCCACGCCGGGTCCGATCGCCTGGCCGATGGTGGGCCGCACCATGCCCTCGAACCCGTTGACCGCCATCAGGTCGGACTCGGGCACCAGCGCCGGCAGCCACGCGGAGTAGGCGGGGTAGTAGAACGCCATCCCCATGCCGGTCACGAACGCGACGGTGGCGAGGTGCCACAGGGCGGTGAGGTCGGTGACCGACAGCACGGTCACCAGCGACATGCCGCCGAGCTCGACGGCCGCGACGCACAGCAGGATCTTCTTCTGGGCGACCCGGTCGGCCACGACGCCACCGAGGAGCGCGGGCAGCAGGACCCCGACGGCGCCCGCCGTCGAGACCACCGACAGCTGTCCCGGACCGCCGCCGATCCGGATGACCTCCCAGACCAGGGCCACCACCCAGACGCCGGAGGCGAAGCTGGACAGGACGAGCGCGACCGCGAGCTTGCGGTAGGCGGGGTGCCGGAAGGGCGTCAGCGCCCGGGGCAGCTCGCGCGTGGTCGACCCGCTCATGTCCCTCTCCTCTCGCTCGTCCTACTCAACACGGACCGACCGACATCGGCGACCGGATTCATCGCCGGCCCGTCACCAGCACGACCTTGCCCAGGGCCCGCCGGCCCTCGAGGTCAGGGAGCTCGTCGAGGACGAGGACGTCGGGAGGACCGAACGCGTGGTGCCGGATCGCGTGCATGCATGAAGTCGACAACTTCACGTTCGCTTGAGGTCAACTGGTGAGCCACTCCAGCGTGCGACCGTGCCCGTGGGTCCGTCCGGCCATCTGCCCGTCGACACCGAGCACGAAGTGCGGCGCCCGCGGCACGCCGTCCGGCGCCGTGGCCGTGATGTCGGGGAGCACGTTCGCGGCCTCGTTGCTCACCCAGTGGCAGGCGCCGTCGGCGACCAGGCCGAGCATCAGCTCCTGGAACCGGGACCGGAGCTCCGGCGGGAAGTACGCCGCGACCGCGCTGTGGAACACCACCACGGTGCCGTGCTCGCCGGCCTCGGACACCAGCGCGGGCAGCTCCTCCACGATGTCCCCGCGGACCAGCCGCGGAGGGTCGCTGCGCGCGACCTCGACCGCCTGGCGCAGCCGCCGGCGTCGGTCGTCCTGCTCGGGCCACACCAGGTTCTCCAGCCACCGCATCTGGTCGGGGTCGGTGACGTCGAGCGGGTTGAGGTCGATGCCAGCCCGCCACGCGACCTCGGGCAGCCGGGCGGGCAGCGGCGCCGGGCCGGCGACCTCGCACGGCAGCCGGGGCTCCGCACCGAGCTCGACCGGCCCGTGCTCCGTGGACCACGCGTAGCCCCAGCGGTCCGGGAACAGGTTGAGCCCCGCACTGGCGCCGGCCTCGATGAGCGCGACCGGTCCGGAGGGGACCAGGGACGTGAACGCCGGCAGCAGCGTCGCCAACCGGCCGACCTCGTTGGTCTGCGTCGAGCGCTCCAGGATCGTCGCGCGGATCCTCCCGTCGTCGGTGAGCAGCGCCGCACGCAGCCCCGCGTACGGACCGGGCGCCGCCACCCCGTGCCAGCGGGCGGCGGCGTACACGATGTTCGGCTGCTTCTTGATGCCCGGCAGGGCGTCGACCCAGGCGAGCACCTCGGGGTCGTCGGCCACCCCGAGGCTCCACTCGATGAAGCACGGGGAGTCCGAGGCCTGCGTAGCGAACTCGAGGTACTGCGCCCGGACCTCGGCGTACGGCTCCATGGTCCGATGCCAGCACACGGCCCGGCCAGGACACTAGGCTTCCCGCATCGTGACCACGTTCCTGATCATCGGCGGCCTCGGCCTGCTGCTGCTGCTCGTGAGCCTGGTGCTCGGGGACCTCCTGGACGGGGTCTTCGACGCCCTCACCGGGGACATCTTCTCCAGCGCCGTGATCGGCGGGTTCATCGCCGCGTTCGGCTTCGGCGCCGCCCTGGTCCAGGAGCTCACGGGCAGCGCGGTCGTCGGTGGCGTGGCGGGGCTCGGGTTCGGCGCCGTGGCGGCGGCCGGCACCCTGGGGCTCACGCGACTGGTCAAGGACGGCGGCAGCGACGCCACGCTGACCGCCGCCGACTCGCTCGGCCGCTCCGGCCGGGTGATCACCCCGATCCCGGCCGACGGCCTCGGCACGGTGCGGCTCGCCATCGGGGGTCACACGGTCCAGCTCAGCGCCCGCGCCGACCAGCCGGTCGGGCCGGGCACCGAGGTGCACGTCACCGAGATCCTGACGCCCACGTCGGTGCGGGTCGCCCCGGTCTGGAACGAACTCCCTCAGCCTGACGTCACAGACCACACCTGACCCACCACCCGACCCACCACCCGACGCACCACCTGACCCGCCTCGGAAAGGTCCACCCATGCTCATCCCCATCGCCGGACTCGTCGTCGCCCTGGTGCTGCTGGTGCTGCTCATCACCAGCCGCTACAAGGTCGCCGGGCCCAACCAGGCGTTCATCGTCACCGGGCGCAAGGGCAAGGCCGTGCTCAACCCCGAGACCGGGCAGCTCAGCACCGACCTGTCGGGGCAGAAGGTCGTCCTCGGCGGCGGGGTCTTCGTCATCCCGTTCGTCCAGAAGCTGGCGACGATGGACCTGTCCAGCCGCCGGATCTCGGTGCAGATCCGCGGCGCCGTCTCGGGCCAGGGCATCAAGCTGAACGTCGACGGCGTCGCGATCGTCAAGGTCGGCGGCAACGCCGACCAGATCCGGCTGGCCGCCCAGCGCTTCCTCAGCCAGCAGGAGGACGTCGAGCCGTTCACCCAGGAGGTGCTCGCCGGCGCGCTGCGCTCGATCATCGGCGGGCTGACCGTCGAGCAGATCATCCGGGACCGGGCGGCGTTCGCCCAGCGCGTGGCCGAGGAGTCCGAGACGTCGCTGACCGGGCAGGGCCTGATCCTCGACACCTTCCAGATCCAGGACGTCACCGACGACGGGTCCTACCTCGCCGACCTCGGTCGCCCGGAGGCGGCGCGGGTCGGCCAGGAGGCCCGGATCGCCGAGGCGAACGCGCGGCAGGCCGCCGAGCAGGCCACCATCGCCGCCGAGCAGGAGATCGCCATCGCCCAGCGCACGCTGGCGCTGAAGCAGGCCGAGATCAAGGCCGAGACCGACGCCGCGTCCGCGCAGGCGGCCGCGGCCGGGCCGCTCGCCCAGGCCGACCGGGACCAGGCGATCCTCACCGAGCAGGAGAAGGTGGCCGTCCGCCAGGCGGCGCTGACCGAGCGGCAGCTCGAGACCCAGGTGCGCAAGCCCGCGGACGCCGAGCGGTACCGGGTCGAGCAGGAGGCCGAGGCCAAGCGCTCGGCGGAGATCGCCGCCGCCGAGGCCCGCAAGGCCGCGACCATCGCCGCCGCCGAGGCCGACGCCGAGAAGGCCCGGCTGTCCGGTGAGGCCGAGAAGGCCAAGCGGTCGGCGCTGGCCGAGGCCGAGGCCATCGAGGGCGCCAAGCGCGGTGAGGCCGAGAAGGCCCGGCGTACGGCCGAGGCCGACGCGACCCGGGCCGAGGGCGAGGCGACCGCTGCCGCGACCCTCGCCGTCGGCCAGGCCGAGGCGGAGGCGATGGACAAGCGCGCGGAGGCGTTCGCGCACTACAACGACGCGGCCGTCCTGCAGATGCTCATCGAGGTGCTGCCCCAGATCGCCCGCGAGGTCGCGGCCCCGATGGCCGCGATCGACCAGCTCACGGTGGTCTCGACCGACGGCGCCGGCGCCCTGCCGCGTCAGGTCAACGACAACGTCGTGCAGACCCTCAACCTGCTCAAGACCTCGACCGGGATCGACCTGGAGTCCATGATCAAGCGGTCCGTCGGCAAGGCCACCGACGCGGCGGCCGAGATGGACGCAGAGCCGGCCGCCGAGGTCGTCGTACCCACGAAGGCCTGACCGTCAGACCGGCAGGTTGACGTAGGTCGTCTCCAGGTACTCGTCGATCCCCTCGAAGCCACCCTCCCGGCCGAAGCCGCTGGCCTTGACGCCGCCGAACGGCGCTGCAGCGTTGGACACCAGCCCGGTGTTGACGCCGACCATGCCGTAGTCGAGGCCCTCGGCCAGCCGGATGGTCCGGGCGAGGTCGCGGGTGAACACGTAGGAGGCCAGGCCGTACTCGGTGTCGTTGGCCCGCTCGACCGCCTCCTCCTCGGTCTCGAAGGTCGTCACCGGGGCGACCGGTCCGAAGATCTCCTCGCGGTTGATCGCCGACTCGGGCGGTACGCCGACGAGCACCGTCGGCGGGTAGAAGAAGCCGTCGCCCTCCGCGGCGCTGCCGCCGGTGAGGACCTTGGCGCCGTCGTGGACGGCGTCGGTGACGAGCTGGGAGACGGACTCGAGGGCCTTCTCGTCGATGAGGGGCCCGACGTCCACTCCCTCGTCCTGACCGCGCCCGACCACCAGGCCCGCCATCCGGTCGGCCAGCCGCTGGGCGAACTCGTCGGCGACCGAGCTGTGCACGAGGAACCGGTTGGCGGCCGTGCACGCCTCGCCCATGTTGCGCATCTTGGCCACCATCGCCGCCTCGACCGCGACGTCGAGGTCGGCGTCGTCGAACACCAGGAACGGCGCGTTGCCGCCCAGCTCCATGCTGACCCGCTGCAGCTGGTCGGCCGACTGACGCACCATCACCCGGCCGATGCCGGTGGACCCGGTGAAGCTCACCTTGCGCAGCCGCTCGTCGGCCTGCAGGGTCTTGCTCAGCTCGGCGGCCCGGGTGGTCGGCACGACGTTGAGCACCCCGTCGGGCAGGCCTGCCTCGGCGAGGATCGCGGCCAGCGCGAGCATGGTCAGCGGCGTCTGCTGGGCGGGCTTGACCACCATCGTGCAGCCGGCGGCCACCGCCGGGCCGATCTTGCGGGTGCCCATCGCGATCGGGAAGTTCCAGGGGGTCACGAACAGGCACGGCCCGACCGGCTTCTTGATCGTGAGCAGCCGGCTCCCGCCCGCCGGCGCCTGCATCCAGCGGCCGTGGATGCGCACCGCCTCCTCGGCGTACCAGCGGAAGAACTCGTTGCCGTAGGCGACCTCGCCCTTGGCCTCCGTGACAGTCTTCCCCATCTCGAGGCTCATCAGCGTGGCGAGGTCGCCGGCCACGTCGTTGATCGCCTCGAAGGCGCGGCGCAGGATCTCGCCGCGCTCCCGCGGCGGGGTCGCCGCCCAGGACGGCTGCGCGGCCACGGCGGCGTCGAGCGCGTCGACCGCGTCCTCCACGGTGCCGTCGGCCACCGTGGTCAGCACCGTGCCGTCGGCCGGGTCGACGACGTCGAAGACCTCACCGGCCCCGGCGTCGCGCCAGGAGCCGCCGATGAAGAGGCGTCGTTGCTCGGGGGGAAGGATGTCGAGACCGCTCATGACGCCAGATTGTCACTGGCCCGGAAAACATGACAGTCGCCGTGACAGCCGACGGGCTCAGTCGTAGGCTTTGCCCGTCGACTTCGGAGGGAGCACTGCGAAATCGGCAAGGGCCCCTCGTTGACCCCATGCAACGGGGGGTCCGCTCACATCCGGCGCCCCTGGCGGGCTACTGGGCAGCCCGCAGGAACGCCTCGAGGATCGGCCCGGCGGTGCCCGAGCCCGAGGCGCCGACCTCCACGAACACCGCGACGGCGAGATCCCCCTGCGCGGCGATCATCCACGCGTGGGTCTGCAGGTCGTCCCCCGCGCCGAACTCGGCGGTCCCGGTCTTCGCGATGACCGGGGGACCCGGGACGTCGGCCAGGCCGCGACCGCTGCCGTCCGTGACCACCGCCCTCAGCATCGACCGCAGCGCCTCGCTCTCGGCCGGCTCGAGCGGCTGGGCGCCCTCCGGTGGCGACACGTCCACGCCCTCGACGAGCCGGGGGATCACCAGCCGGCCGGACTGCGCGGAGCCGATGACCGCGGCCATCACCATCGGTGACGCCAGGATCGTGCCCTGTCCGATCAGCTGGGCGGCCGACTCCGTCTTGGAGCTGGAGGGCTCGACGCTGCCGAAGTAGGCCGGGAACCCGAGGTCGTGGTCGAGCCCGATGCCGAGCGAGACGCCGGCGTCGAAGAGGTCAGTGCCCTGGAGCCTGGGGGCCTGCGAGATGAAGGCGGTGTTGCACGAGTTGGCGAGGGCCGTCCGCAGCGGGATGTCGCCCAGCGCCCCCGACGGGTAGTCGTCGTAGTTGGTGAACGTCTTGCCGTCCACCACCACACGCGCCGTGCACGGGACCACGGACTGCGGCGTCAGACCGGCTCGGAGCAGGGCGAGGGCACTGACCGACTTGAACGTCGAGCCGGGGGCGAACTGACCGAACGTCGCCAGGTTGAGCCCGCCGGTGCCGGGACCGTTCGCCGCGACGAGGATCTCCCCGGTGCTGGGCCGCAGCGCCACCAGGGCACTCGCGGGGGTGACGTCGGCCAGCAGCCGCTCCGCCTCCACCTGGAGGTCGAGGTCGAGGCTGAGCTGCAGGGGCTGGCCCGGCACGGGTTCGCTGCGGAACAGCTCGTAGGCGGCGCCCTGGTCGTCGATCGCGGACACCTTGACGCCCGGGCTCCCTCGCAGCGTGTCGTCGTAGCGCGCCTGCAGGCCCGAGATGCCGGCGACGTCGCCGACCTGGTACTTGTCCGGGCTCTCCTCGATCATCTCCGCCGTGACCTCGCCGACCCGGCCGAGCAGCGGTGCGGCGAACTCCCGCGTCGGGGCCAGTGGGAGCGACCCTCCGATGAGCCTCGCACCGGCGATCGCCTCGACGGCCTGGAGCAGTCCCGGGTCGACCTCCTCCTGGCGGTAGACGATCGCCTCCACGAAGGCCTGCGGGCCCGCGGCCTCGACCCGCTTGGCGTACTCCTTGGCGTCGATGCCGACCAGCTTGGCGAGCGCCCGCGCCGACGCGCCGGCCTGGGAGGCCTCGACGCTGGGCTTGTCGATGCCGACCCGGGACACCTGCCGCTCGGTCACCAGCCCCAGCCCACGCGCGCCGAGGATGTCGCCGCGGTCGGGCGTGAGCGACGCCAGGTCGAGGACGTCGCCGGGCTCGAGGCTCGGCTCCACCAGCGTGGTCGCCCAGGTCGCCTGCCACTCGGCCTCGCCCTCGGTCAGCGGCGCGACCACGTCATAGGTCCACGGCTGCTCGCCACCGAGCTCCCACGACCAGCGCAGGGTGGCCTCGGCCGCATCCCCCTCGCTCCCCTCCTCGACGTCCACGACCTCGACGGTCCGCGGGCGGTCACCCATGCCGGCGAGGACCTCGTCGTACGCCGCCTGGGCACCCTCGGCGGTCTCCGAGTCGAACGCCACCCGGATCAGGTCGCCCGACTGGAGACCCGTGGCGAGCGCCTCCGCGGTCGCCTCGGGGGTCGGGCCCTGGTCCGGATCCGGTCCGTCGTCGCCGTCGCCGGTGCACCCGACGAGGAGCCCGAGCACCAGCAGGACGGCCAGGCCGCGTCCGAGCGTCTGTCCCGAGCGAGCGCGCATGCGGCCAGCCTAGGTAACCGCTGGATGTGGGTGCAGCGACCAGGTCGTCGCACCGGAGACGAGGTCGTCGACGTGCTTGCGGAAGCCCGGGCAGGTCGCGACGTCGTGGGCCCGGCAGGCGTAGGCGTGCTCGGCCATCTCCCTGGCCTGCCGGATCTCGGCCATCCGGCGGTCGAGCTCGGCAAGGTGGTCCTGGAGGATCCGGTGCCGGTCCGGTGCCCCCGAGTCGAGCAGCACCCCGATCTGCTCGAGGCTCATGCCGGCGGCCTTGCTCCGGATGATCACGGCGATCCGGACGACGTCGTCGCGGCCGTAGCGCCGGCGCCCGGCCCCGTCCCGCTCCGGTCGCAGGAGGCCGACGTCCTCCCAGTGCCGGAGGACGTGGGTCTCCAGGCCGAAGCGGTCGGCGGCGGCGCCGATCGACCAGTCCATGTTCCTGGGGCTTGACTTCATGTCAACATGAAGTCACATCCTTGGCTACATGGCAACTTCCTCTCACTCAGACCGCACTGACGTCGATGTGACCGTGATCGGTGGTGGGCCCGCCGGGTTGCAGGCCACCCTGACGCTGGCCCGTGTCCACCGCCGGGTGCTGATGCTCGACTCCGGGCGCTACCGCAACGACCCCGCCCGCCACATGCACAACGTCGTGACCCACGACGGCGCCCCTCCCGCCGAGTTCAGGGCGGCGGCCCGCAAGGACCTGGCGGCATACGACACCGTGACGATTCGCGAGGAGGCCGTGACGTCGGTCCGGCCCGAGGGCGGGTCGTTCTCGGTCGAGGTCGGCGGGCAGGTCGTCAG
>NZ_JAEMSS010000042.1:22331-26087 GCF_016462705.1 Nocardioides sp.
GTCCGCGACACGCTTCCCGACAAGCCCGGCCTGACCGAGCTGTTCGGCAGCGTCGTCGCCCACTGTCCCTTCTGCCACGGCCACGAGTTCGCCGGGCAGCCCATCGCCCTCCTGGGGGTGGCTGGGGCCGGGCACCTGCCGGGGATCCTCGGACCAGTGGTGTCCCGGATCACCGTGCTGACCGACGGCGCCGAGCTCGAGGCCGAGCTGCCGCCCGGGGTCGCCGTCCGTACCGAGCCGGTCGCCGGTGTCTGCCCGTCGCCCGTCGGCGCCCGGGTCGCGTTCACCGAGGGACCGGACGAGGAGGTCGCCGGGCTCTACGTCTCGACGGCCATCGCGCAGGCGGCGCCGTTCGCCGAGCAGCTCGGTCTCGCGATGCAGCCCTCCGGCTGCGTCGAGGTCGACGCGCTGGGGCGCACCAGCCTCCCCGGGGTGCACGCCGCCGGTGACATGGCGCACGTGGCCGCCCTGCCGATGCCGATGGCCTCGGTGGTCTCGGCGGTCGCGTCCGGTGGGACGGCCGCGGCGGCGATGGTGCAGTGGCTCCGGTAGCGGTCAGCTCTTCTTGTGCCGCGGCTTCTTGCCGGCCGGCTTCGGGTCGGGGCGGCCGCCGGGCCTGCCCTCGTCCCGCCTGAGCTCGATCAGCTTGCCGGAGATGCGGGTGCTGCGCAGCGCGTCCCAGGTCGAGGCGGGCAGCTCGGCGGGCAGCTCGACCAGCGAGAAGTCCGGGCGGATGGAGATCGCGCCGAAGTCCTTGCGCGACAGGCCGCCCTCGTTGGCGATGGCGCCGACGATCTGGCGCGGCTCGACCTTGTGCCGCTTGCCCACGCTGATCCGGTAAGTCGCCAGGTCGCTGTCGCTCCGCGCCCGGTGCCGCTCGGCCTTGGCCCCGGCCGCGCGCTCGCCGCGCTCGTCGCGCTCCTCGCGCGGTGCCCGGATCGGGCGCTCCTTCTCCGGGTCGAGGAGCAGGGGCTGGTCACCCTGGAGCACGACGGCCAGGGCCGCGGCGACGTCGACCTCGGGCACGTTGTGCTCGCTGACGTAGTGCGCGACGACGTCGCGGAAGAAGTCCACCCGCTCGGTCTCGCCCAGGGCCGCCGAGATCGCGTCGTCGAACCGGGCCAGCCGGGTGCTGTTGACGTCCTCGACGCTCGGCAGCGACATCTGCACCAGCGTCTGCTTGGTCGCCTTCTCGATGTGCTTGAGCAGGTAGCGCTCGCGGGGGGTGATGAACGAGATCGCGTCGCCCTTGCGGCCGGCCCGGCCGGTGCGCCCGATCCGGTGCACGTAGGACTCGGTGTCCGTCGGGATGTCGTAGTTGACGACGTGGCTGATCCGCTCCACGTCGAGGCCGCGGGCGGCGACGTCGGTGGCGACCAGGATGTCGAGCTCGCCCTTCTTGAGCTGGTTGACGGTCCGCTCCCGGACGTTCTGCACGACGTCACCGTTGATCGCAGTCGCTGAGTAGCCGCGGGCCCGCAGCTTCTCGGCGAGGGTCTCGGTCTCGTTCTTGGTCCGGACGAAGACGATCATCCCCTCGAAGTTCTCCACCTCGAGGATGCGGGTGAGGGCGTCCACCTTCTGGGGGTAGGAGACCATCAGGTAGCGCTGGGTGATGCTCGGCGTGGTCTGGCTGGTGTTCTTGACGGTGATCTCGACCGGGTCGTGCAGGTACGTCGACGACAGCCGGCGGATCGCAGCAGGCATGGTGGCCGAGAACAGCGCGACCTGCTTGTCGGACGGGGTGTCCGCGAGGATCGTCTCGACGTCCTCGGCGAAGCCCATGCTCAGCATCTCGTCGGCCTCGTCGAGCACCAGGAAGCGCAGCTCGGTCAGGTCGAGCGTGCGCTTCTCGAGGTGGTCCATGATCCGGCCGGGCGTGCCCACGACGACGTGAACGCCACGGCGCAGCGCGCTGAGCTGGACCCCGTAGCCCTGGCCGCCGTAGACGGGCAGCACCTTCACCCCGGGCACCTGCGCGGCGTACCGCTCGAAGGCCTCGCACACCTGGAGCGCCAGCTCGCGGGTCGGCGCGAGGACCAGCGCCTGCGGGCTCTTCTGCGACAGGTCGAGGCGGGACAGGATCGGCAGCGCGAACGCCGCGGTCTTGCCGGTGCCGGTCTGGGCGAGGCCCACGACGTCGCGCCCCTCGAGCAGCGGCGGGATCGTCGCGGCCTGGATCGGCGACGGCGTCTCGTAGCCGGCGGCCTGCACCGCGGCGAGCACGCCGTCGGCGAGGCCGAGGTCGGCGAAGCTCTGCTGCTCGGTGTCGGTCACCTGTCAACGGTAGGGCGTGTGTCGAGCCTGGCCGTATTCGTGGCTGCGGTGGGGTGGGTCACCTGGGTCACCTCGGGTGCCACGCTGCGGTGGTCTCGACGCGCCCGTCGCTCACTCGACCGTCACCGACTTCGCCAGGTTGCGCGGCTTGTCGATGTCCCGCTCGAGGTGCAGGGCCGCGTGGTAGGCCAGCAGCTGCAGCGGCACGGTCAGCAGGATCGGGTCGAGCTCCCGCTCGTTGCGGGGTACGTCGATGCGCAGCACCCGGTCCTGGACGTCACCCAGATTGACGTCGGGGTGCGTGATGACCACCAGCGGCCCGCCCCGGGCGGAGATCTCGTGGAGCGCACCGACGTTGCGGTCGGCGAGCTCGTCGTCGGGGACGATCGCCACGGTCGGCACCCGCTTGTCGATCAGCGCGAGCGGGCCGTGCTTGAGCTCCGAGGTCTGGTAGGCCTCCGCGTGCCGGTAGGTGACCTCCTTGAACTTCTGCGCTCCCTCGCGGGCGACCGGGTAGCCGCGCACCCGGCCGATGAAGAAGAGGCTCTCGGCCTTGGCGAGCCGCACGGCCACGGGGACGAGGTCGGACTCGAGGGCCAGCACCTTGTCCAGGTCGCCCGGCAGCCGCTGCAGGCCGGCGACCAGCCGCTTGCCGTCGGCGATGGACAGGTCCCGGACCCGGCCGAGCTGCAGGGCGAGCAGCGCGAACCCGACGTACATCGTCGTGAGCGCCTTCGTCGAGGCGACCGCAACCTCGGGGCCGGCGTGGAGGTAGATGCCGCCGTCGCACTCGCGGGCGATCGCACTCCCCACGACGTTGACCAGGCCGATGCAGCGCCCGCCCTTGCGGCGGATCTCCTGCACGGCGAGCAGGGTGTCGACGGTCTCGCCGGACTGGCTGACCGCGACGTACAGGGTGTCCGGGTCGATGATCGGGTTGCGGTAGCGGAACTCGCTGGCCGCCTCGGCGTCCGCGGGCACCCGGGCCAGCTCCTCGATGAGCTGGGCGCCCATCTGGCCGACGTAGTAGGCCGAGCCGCAGCCGAGGATCTTGACCCGCTTGACCGCGCGGAGGTCGCGGGCGTCCATCTCGAGGCCGCCGAGGTGCGAGGTGCCGAACCGCTCGTCGAGCCGGCCGCGGATGGTCCGCTCGACGGCGTCCGGCTGCTCCAGCATCTCCTTGCGCATGAAGGACTCGTGCTCGCCCGCGTCGTAGGAGGCCGGGTCGATGTCCAGCTTCTTGGCCCGGTGGTCCGTGGCGCTGAGGTCCTCGCGGTAGGTCGTGTAGCCGTTCGCGGTCAGCGTCGCCATCTCACCGTCGTTGAGGTGGACCACGGTGGTCGTGTAGCGGACCAGGGCCGCCAGGTCGGAGGCCACGTGCATCTCCTTGTCACCCACGCCGATGATCAGCGGGCTGCCGTTGCGGGCGACCACGATCCGGTCGGGGAAGTCGGCGTGCAGCACGGCCAGGCCGTAGGT
>NZ_JAEMSS010000205.1 GCF_016462705.1 Nocardioides sp.
GTACGCGGGACGGGGGCACGAACGGGGCATGGCGCACCTCATCCGGATGACCCGTTCGGGCCAGCCCGCCCCGGCTTCACCCCCTGGGGTGAACGAGGAGCGGGATCGGGCTACTGGTCGACGTCGAGCGAGATGACGCCGTAGTCGTAGCCGCGCCGACGGTAGACGACCGAGGGCCGCTCGCTCTCCTTGTCCACGAACAGGTAGAAGTCGTGCCCGACGAGCTCCATCTCGTAGAGCGCCTGGTCCAGTGTCATCGGGCTCGCGGAGTGGGTCTTCTCCCGCACGACCAGCGGTCCGTCGCCCGTGACCGTGATCGGGCCGACCTGGCGCTCGGAGATCACCGTGGCGTCGTCGCTGGTGACGTCCGGCTCGACGCCCTCCCGCACGGCGAGGGCCTCACCGACCGACACCGGGGCGTGCCGGCCGTGATGGACCCGGCGCCGATCGGCCGCCCGGCGCATCTGCGCCGCCATCTTGTCCAGGGCCAGGTCGAGGGCCGCCATCTTGTCGGCGGCGCAGGCCTCGGCCCTGATCACCGGGCCCTTGGAGACCGCCGTCAGCTCGAGGCGCACGGCGCGGTCGCTCTGCCGCGGGTTTCGTTCGTGCTCCACCTCGACCTGCACCCGGATGATCCGGTGGTCGTGCTTCTCCAGCCGACCCAGCTTCTCCTCCACATGAGCCCGGTAACGCTCGCTGAGCTCGATGTGCCGTCCGGTGACCACAACTTCCACGTGAACCTCCTCGTCGGGGACTTCCTGGGCTAGGCCGAGATGCAAGGGGCAGGTGCGCGGCTCCTTCCGACGGGGTTCTCTCGACCGTACTCGCCCTCCCTCGCGACCGAAAGGGAAGTCCCGGATCCTCAGCCGGTTCTTCGGGAACGACGCCGCGTCGCGGCCACCACGGCGACACCGGCGACCTCGAGACCGACGCTCTCGAGTGCGCGCTGCGCCTCCCGGGCAGTGGACCCGGTGGTCAGGACGTCGTCGCAGACCACCGCGCGGACCCGGCCACGCCGCCGCCCGAGCCCTCGCAGGAGCGCCGACGGGCACGTCATCGAGCCGGCCAGGTTGGCCGCCCGCTCGGACGCCCCCAGCCCGGCCTGGTCGACCACGCCGGGACGGAGCCGGAGCAACCGCTGGGCGATCACGTCGTGCCCCGTCCCGGCGACCAGGCGGGCCGCCCTGGCGGTGACCGCCCAGGTGGGGTCGTGGCCACGGGCCCGGACGGTCGAGGGACGCGACGGCACCGGGACGACCACGACCGGACCGGGCGGAGCCGCGGCCCGGACGGAGCCCGCCAGCATCGCCGCCACCGGGCCGACCAGGCCGAACAGCTGACGCTCCTTGAGCCCGAGGACCAGCTCGCGGGCCACCCCGTCGTACGCCGCGCACGCCCACGGCTGGACCAGCCCGGCCGGCACCGGGTCCGGCCAGACCGGGACCGCCTGATCCGGGAGCTCGGTCAGGCACGGGCGACAGAGCGGGCGGCCCGGCTCGCCGCAGCCCACGCAGCGTCCGCCGAGCAGCAGGTCGGTCGCGGCGGCAGAGAGCCAGGTCATGGAGTGAGTCGACCGCCGAAGCACGCTGCGGGCAACTGCGAGGCGCGCGCCCCTGTGGAGAGCCGGCCGTGGTTCAGTCCCAGCCTTCGCTGCGGTAGGTCTCGACCCGCGTCACCCGACGTACCCCAGGCTGGTGATGCCCGGGGCGACCTCGATGTCGCCGCCGGTGGGGCCGGAGAGGTCGACCAGCCGGACCTCACCCTCGACCCTGGAGATGGCGTAGGTGCTCAGGCTGGGGTCGGGAGTCCCCGCGAGGCCGACGACGCGCTCGTCGAGGGTCAGGGAGAGGTCGTCGACGCCACCCGGCGCACCGTCGACCGAGGCGCTGCGCACCAGGAACAGCGTCGGGTCGATCGGGTGCAGCACGACGATGCTGGTCGGTGAGAGCCAGGCGATGTCGCGGATCTTGAGCCCGCGCCCCCCTTCGACGTCGACCTGACGGGCGGGCAGCGACCCGACGACCTTGCCGTCGGCGTCCTGGAGCAGGCGGCTCACGACGATCACGTCCTCGTTGGCGCCGCGGAGGACCGCGACGAAGCGGGACCCGTCCCGCGAGACGAGGAAGGACTTCACGTCCTGGTCCGTCACCCCCTCGATGACGATCTCCTCGATCTGGCCTTCGCGCAGGTAGGAGACCACCGCCCCGTCGGCGCGCCGGTCGACCATCCACAACCGGTCGGCGAAGTCCCACGCGGGCACGAGCAGGTCGGACGCACCCGTGACGACCGGTGTCGCCTCCTCTGCGCCCGCGGCGACCCGGACCGGACCGACGTAGACGGCGCTCCCGTCGCTGGTGACGCCCGCGGCCTGCGCCGCGTAGAGGTCGGGGGTGATCGACCGCAGGCCGAGGTCGGTCTGGCCGAACGGCCCGCTGACCGAGGCCATGTCCTGGGCCGGACCGGCGACCATGACGCCCTCGGCCAGGCCGTACAGCAGCTTGTTGGCGTCCGCCACGAACGGCGCGAACGGCTCGCCGGTGGTGACGCCCACCTCCTCCTGACCGGCCGGGATGACCGACTCCCCGTCGATCCGGACGCTCAGCCGTTCCACCGAGGGGTCCTGGCGCAGGGTCCAGGCGAGCTGGGCGACCAGCAGCCCACGGTCGACCAGACCGGGCATCGACACCTCCCCCTCGAGATCCACCGTGGCCAGGCCGTCGCCGCTGACCGGCACCGAGAGCGCCGGGTCGGCGCCGGCCGGGATCAGGTTGCGCGCGCGGCCCTCGAGCTCGGGTGCCGGACCGGCGATGAGTCGCCGGACCAGGGTGGAGGCCAGGTCGGCGGCCCGGGGCACGAACACCGGGTCGGGCACCAGCACCTGCGAGGTCGGGTCGAAGAAGAAGAGCGAGACCTGCCGGAACCGCTGGGCGTACCAGTCCTGGGGCACGATCAGCGCGTCCGGCGGCGAGTCGATGCGGAACTGTCCGTCCTCGTCGATGACGGTGAAGCGCAGGTCCGGGCCGAGGACGTCGTCCGGGGCGGCCGCGTCCTCGGTGACCGCGCCCTGCCAGGACCCTCGGTCGTCGATCCGGTCGGCACCGGTCAGGGTGACCTCGACCAGGTCGCCCGCCTGCGCGCTCGGCCGGGGCAGGGAGGCCGTGTCGTACACGATCGTCTCGTCCGGCTCCCACGTGCTTCTCGAGCGCTCGGCGAGGAACTGGCGCGCCACGTCGTCGCGGATGGGCGTCGCCCGCATCGCGTCCAGGAAGCCCTTGACCACGTCGCTGCGCGACTGCCCCGGCTGTGGTCCGAGCGGGTTGATGGCCATCGCGTCGGCGCGGCTGCCGCTGCCCGACGTCTGGGCCTCCTCGACCGGGCCCTCGTCGGGCAGACCGACGCCGCACCCGGCCCCGGCCAGCGAGACCAGCAGCCCCAGCACGACGCAACCGAGGGTGCGCCTCATGACACCGGCTCCGGCGCGTCGGCGGGCACCAGGGGGAGCGGGCTCTGGCGTAGGACGTCGCCGGCCCTCCGGGGCAGGGTGAGCCGGAACTGCGAGCCCTCGCCGAGGCGGCCCCATGCCTGCAGCCACCCCCCGTGCAGGTGGGCGTCCTCCTGGGAGATCGACAGGCCGAGCCCGGTCCCGCCGCTGGTGCGGGCTCGCGCGGGGTCGGCCCGCCAGAACCGGTTGAACACCATCGACGACTCGCCCGGCGCCAGGCCGACGCCGTAGTCGCGCACCGCGATCGCCGCGGCCTGCTCGTCGGCGGCGACGGTCACGACGATCTCGGGGGTCTGAGCCACGTCCGGCCGGTAGTCGAGGTCGGCAGGGAGGGGCCGCGCGTGGTCGATCGCGTTGGTCACCAGGTTGCGCACGATCCGCTCGACCCGCCGGACGTCGGCCTGGGCCAGGCACGGGTGGTCGGGGGCGCGGATCACGATCCGCACGTCGCGCTGCTCGGCCAGCGGCCGGGTCGCCTCGACGACCCGGTGGGCGACGTCGACGAGGTTGACGTCGTCGAGCTCGAGGACGGCGGCCCCGGCGTCGAAGCGGCTGATCTCCAGCAGGTCGGCGAGGAGGGTCTCGAACCGGTCGAGCTCGGTCTGCAGGAGCTCCGCGGCACGGGCCGTCGCGGGGTCGAAGTCGCCACGGGCGTCGTGGAGGACGTCGCCGGCCATCCGCACGGTGGTGAGCGGGGTCCGCAGCTCGTGCGAGACGTCGGAGACAAACCGACGCTGGACCCGACTGAGCTCCTCGAGCTGGCGGATCTGGCGCTGCAGGTTGGTGGCCATCTGGTTGAACGAGGTCGCCAGGCGGGCGAGGTCGTCCTCACCGGTCACTCGCAACCGCTCGGTGAGGCGGCCGGCCGCGAGGCGCTCGGCCACCCGGCGGGCCAGTCGGATCGGGGTGACCACCTGGCGGGCCACCAGCCAGGTGAGCACGGCGATCAGGACCACCAGCAGGCCGCCGGCCGTGAGCATGGCCCGCGTGACCAGGCCCATCGTCTGCTGCTCCTCGTCGAGAGGGAACAGGAAGTAGAGGGTGTAGGTCTTCCCGTCCGCCGGTAGCGGCACCTGCACCCCCACGACGACCCCCGGCTCGCTGTCGATCACGGTGCCCTCGTCGTCGATCGTGCCGATCCGGGTGTAGGTCCACGCCGAGCCGTTCCGCAGGACCGAGAAGTGCTCCTCCAGCCGTGGTGGCACGCTGGCGAGGTCGAGGTGCGGGCTGGCCTCGGTCGGGCCACTGGCGATCAGGCCCGTCTCGCTGCCGACCGGTCCGGCCATCACGACCTGGTAGCCGCGCGTGGCGCCACGCTGCACGATCAGGTCGACGAGGTCGTACCGCTGCGCCGTCGGGTCCGGGTCGGTCGCCGGCATCTCGACGAGGCGGTCGTTGGCCTCGTCGACCTCGTCGGCGACCTCGGCCAGCGCCTTGTCGACCCGGTTCTCCAGGAGCCCGTCCCGGGTCTGCTGCAGCAGCAGCCACCCGACGCCGCTGACCACGACCGCCGAGAGGAGGACGGTGCTCACCACGACCCGGGCCTGGATCGACCGGCGCCAGAACGTCAGCGCCCGTCGTACGGCGGTGGGTGGCCGGCGCGGCGTGCGGGCCCTGAGCATCAGGCCCTACTGGTTCCCGGCCTTGTAGCCGACGCCGCGAACGGTGACGACGATCTCCGGGTTCTCGGGGTCGTGCTCGACCTTGGAGCGCAGCCGCTGGACGTGCACGTTGACCAGCCGGGTGTCGGCGGCGTGCCGGTAGCCCCACACCTGTTCGAGCAGCACCTCGCGGGTGAACACCTGCCACGGCTTGCGGGCCAGGCAGACGAGGAGGTCGAACTCCAGCGGCGTGAGGCTGATGGGCTGGTCGCCGCGCAGGACCGAGTGCCCCGCGACGTCGATGGTGAGGTCGCCGATGACCAGCGACTCCGGGCTGTTGCCGTCCACGCGCCGCACCCGCGCCCGGATCCGGGCGATCAGCTCCTTGGGCTTGAACGGCTTGACGACGTAGTCGTCGGCCCCCGACTCGAGCCCGACCACCACGTCGACGGTGTCGCCCTTGGCCGTCAGCATGACGATCGGGACTCCCGACTCGGCACGGATCTCCTTGCAGACGTCGATGCCGTCCTTGCCGGGCAGCATGAGGTCGAGCAGCACCACGTCGGGCCGGTAGTCCCGGAAGCTCTCGAGCGCCTGGTCACCACGGGTGACCGAGCGGGCGTCGAAACCCTCCTGGCGCAGCACGATCGTGAGCATCTCGGCCAGGGACGCGTCGTCGTCGACGACGAGCACACGTCCCTTCGCCGGGTCGAGCGCTGGTGCTGCGGTCATCCCACCAGTGTGCCAGTCGTTTGCGCGTCCCTTGGCCGCGTCGGGCGGGCTTGCCCTGCGCGTACCCGTCCTGGGGCTGGCGGTGGCGGCCGCCATCTTGGTGCTCGCGACACAGTTCACCCCACGCGCCACGGCTCGACGCTCAGCCCCGACGTGGTCGACGCTAACTGTGTCGCGACCCGATCCCGGCCACCCCTGCGAGTCCCACTAGCGTGCGATCCGCACCCACCAGATGCACGGGATCCGCACGCCAAGTGCCGACCGGCCCACCACCCGCAGACGGTGGTGGTGCCCGCGCATGCGGGCGGCGGGACGGAGTCCCGCCCGCAAGCGCGCCGCCAGCCGATCGAGACAGGCTCGGGGTCAAGGATCGGCGAAGCCGACCGCGCAGCGGCGGAGCGCAGCGACGTCCTTGACGCCGAGACTCGATCGGCTACGCGCGCGGGCACCACCGCCCAGCACCAGGACCGGCCCGCCCGAGACGGGACGAGCCCCCGGGCACCAACACCCGGGGGCTCGACCTCAGAAACGCAGACGGCTCAGTAGCGGTACTGGTCCGACTTGTACGGGCCGGCGACGTCGACACCGAGGTAGGCGGCCTGGTCGGCGCTCAGCTCGGTGAGCTTGACGCCGAGAGCGTCGAGGTGCAGCCGGGCGACCTCCTCGTCGAGGTGCTTGGGCAGCACGTAGACGCCGACCGGGTACTCCTCGGGCTTGGTGAAGATCTCGATCTGCGCGAGCACCTGGTTGGTGAAGGAGTTCGACATGACGAACGACGGGTGGCCGGTGGCGTTGCCCAGGTTGAGCAGGCGACCCTCGGACAGCACGA
>NZ_JAEMSS010000206.1 GCF_016462705.1 Nocardioides sp.
GCCCCGGGCCGGCGTCCGCGTGCCCGGCCCGGCACTGCTGGGTGGCGGACGCAGCCGACGGGCTGGGGGAGAAGAGGCCGGGGCTGCTCGTCGAGTGGCGCGCGGCCGGCGGACGATGGGAGGGGCGCGTGGTCTACCCGGCGCTGCTGCGGCCGGGGGCGTGGGCCCTGGTCGAGGAGTGGGTGCCGGCGGAGCTGCTCACGCCGTGCTGAGGAGCGTCCTCGCCTGGTCCAGCCCCGCTCGCCAGCTCGCAGAGCCGAAAGGCCCGGAAATGAGCTGAACCGCTGGCGTCTCGGGTCACCAGCGGTTCAACGAGGGGAACGTTACTGACCGCCGGGACCGGACGGAAGGGATTCGGTCCGCATGGGGCGAATATCACCCGAACGGACCATCTCAACTAACGATCAACTAGTCCGGCGAGCGGCCCGGTGCCGCCGTCGGGTGGCCCGGAGGCGCCGGAGCCGGCGAACCAGCAGCGGATCGTGGGACATTGCGGCGTCGCTGTCGAGGAGCTGGGACAAGGTGCGGTAGTAGTCGTCGACCGTCATGCCGAACCGGTCGCGGACAGCCTGTTCCTTGGCGGTCGCGTAGCGCCACCACTCGCGTTCGAACGCAAGGATCTCCTGCGCCTGGTCGGAGAGCTCGGCCATGCTGACGATCCTGTCATCCGGCCCGACGGTGACGACGATCGGGGGGACGTCCGCGGCGAGCCCCTTCCACCACCGATTCCGTCGCGTGCGGCCGGATCCGCCGAGGTGATCAGAACGACGGCGGGGCTACTTGCACCAATACCCCCAGTGGCATAACGTTCACGATGAGTCGTCCGGGGGGTCGACTTCAGCCGTCCGGGGGGTCGGCTGTAGCCATGGGGGTTTCACCAACATGTCGGTCTTCATCCGCGCGCCGCGGCGAAACGCCTCGGACCCGCGCGTCAGCGTGGTCATCCCGGCGCTCAACGAAGCGCTCAACCTGGCGGTGCTCCTGCCGCAGCTGCCCGACGTGCACGAGGTCATCCTCGTCGACGGCGGCTCGGTGGACGGCACGGTGGCGACGGCTCGTCGTGCTCTGCCGAGCGTGGTCACGGTGTTGCAGTCCCGCCAGGGCAAGGGCAACGCCCTCGCCGCCGGGTTCGCCCGCGTGACCGGCGACATCGTGGTCACCCTCGACGCCGACGGCTCTGCCGACCCGGCCGAGATCGAGCGCTTCGTCCAGGCGCTGAAGGACGGCGCCGATGTCGCCAAGGGCTCGCGGTTCACGGCCGGCGGGGGCTCGGTCGACATCACCCCGGTCCGACGGATCGGCAACATGTTCCTCAACACGCTGTTCAAGGTCGGCTTCGGCGCCAGGTCCACCGACCTCTGCTACGGGTTCAACGCCTTCTGGGCCGACCTCCTCCCCGTGCTCCGGCTGCCCGACCACGCTCGTCCCAGCGCCACCGGCCGGATGGTGTGGGGCGACGGCTTCGAGATCGAGACCCTGATCCACTGCCGGTTCGCCGCGGCGGGCTCGGCGATCGTCGAGGTGCCCTCGGTCGAGAAGCGGCGGTTGTTCGGTGAGTCCAACCTCAACGCGCTGACCGACGGACTGCGGGTGCTGCGGACCCTGTTCACGGAGTGGCGGCACGAGCGCTCACGCCGGACCCGCCGGACGCCCAGCCACCGGCGTCCGCGCCCGGTCCCCTCCCTCCGCGACCGCGCCGTGCCCGGCGAGGCCGCCGCCTGACCCCAGGTCGGCACGTCGTCCGGACGGGCTGGTCCCGACCCACCCGTTCGGGCTAGGACCCGAGGACCGATCGGGCCTGCTTCGGCACCCGGCGTACCCCTGAGGGTGACGCGCGCGTTGAGCGTGTGCACCGCCTGTCAGGGAGCACCGTCACCGCCCCGTCGCTGGGCCGCCGCCGAGTCAGGAGTCCGATCCGCATGGCACGCGTTCTCGTTGCCGACACGGACAAGGCCGTCCGCGACCTGGTGCGGCTGCGGCTCTCGGCGTGGGGCCACGAGGTGGTGCCGTTCGCCGACGGCCGGTCCGCGTTGCAGGCGTGGCGCGAGGACCACTTCGATCTCGCCCTGATGGCCGTGGACCTGCCCCGGACCAGCGGTCTCGACGTGCTGCGGGCGATCCGCGCCACCGGGTCGGCCGACCAGCCGACCGTGGTGCTGATGAGTGACAGCCACCGCAACGGCGAGGCGTCCGTGGCCTACGAGCTCGGAGCCGACGAGTTCGTGCTGAAGCCGTTCACGCTCGGCTTCCTCACCTCCTTCGCCAGCGCGCTGCTCGCCGACACCACCGCCGGCGACCGCGACGCCCTGCCCGCCTGACCTCCGCGCCGGTCCGTGGCCGGCGTCCTAGGCTGGCCCCATGTCGCCAGTCGCGATCGTGGTGGGTGCCGGACCAGGGGTCAGCGGGTCGTTCGCACGCCGGTTGGCCGACGAGGGCTGGGACGTCGGCCTCGTCGGTGCGGACCAGGCCGTCCTGGACGAGCTGACGAGGGACCTCGAAGGACGAGGCGCGACCGTCGGCACGGCTCTGGCGGACGTCACCGACAGCGCCACCGCGTCCGCGGCACTGACCCGGATGGCCGAGCACACCGGCCGGGTCGACCTCCTGCACTTCAACCCGAGCGCGTTCCGGGAGAAGGACCCACTCGAGCTCAGCGTCGCCGAGCTGCTCGAGGACGTCGCGCTGGGAGTCGGGGCGCTGCTCACGGCGGTCCAGGCGGTGCGCCGCTTCATGTCCGCCGGTGCGCGGGTGACCGTCACCGGGTCGATGGCCGCGGACGCGCCGTGGCACAAGGCCGCGTCCCTGGGCGTGCAGAAGGCGGGGGTGCGCAACCTCGTGCACTCGATCGACGCCACGCTGAAGGAGGACGGCATCCGGGCGGTGTCGGTCACGGTGCGGGGGACCCTGGCGAAGGAGGGCCCCTTCACTCCCGACCGGGTCGCCGAGGCGCTGTGGGCGGCGATGCGGCAGGACGAGGCGTCCTGGCGGACCGAGGTGCCCTACGAGGGCTGAGACCGCCCACGCCGGAGCCGCACGGGGTTGCGGCGGGCCTGCGCGTCTCGCTGCTTCGCGGACTCACGCGCACCCATGAAGACCGAGATCACGTCCGCGGGGTCGTACTGGGCCTGGCCGGGGGCCCGGTCGACGTCCACCTCGGTCGCGCTGCCTGCGCTGCCGCTCCCCGCCATCACGCTCGACGCCCACGCCTGAAGTGCGCTCGGCGTCCGCCTTGCCTCGTCGTTCATCTCTCCCCTTCTCGTGCCCCTACGCAGAGCCAACGTGCGCGGGCGGCGAGAAGGTACGCCGACCCGGGAAGATCAGCCGTGCGCGCCTGGGGTGACCACTCCCTGCCCTGGGGTTTCAGCATTCCCCCACGCCTGGCGCACCGGTTGCTTACGCTCGATCGGTGAACGACGTCGACGGGGACGGCGGCAACAGGACGTCGAGCTCCGAGTTCCTGGCCATGGTCCTGGACGAGCCTCCCCGCCCCCGGAGCCGCTGGCTGCTCGTCGCCGCTGTGATGGTGGCGCTGGTGGCCGCGACCGCCGTGGTCTACGTCGCGCTCCTGCGCGACACCGGACCCGCGCACCCGGACGCGTGGGACTCCCGGGTCGAGGAGCTCGCGGAGATCGTGGCCGACGAGCGGGGCCTGGACTTCGAGCACCCCGTCTACGTCGACTTCCTCGAGGAGTCACAGTTCGCCAAGCAGGTCACCACGGACGAGGACGACCTCACTGCCGAGGACCGCAAGGAGATCGAGCAGTGGACGGGGCTCTTCCGTGCGGTCGGGTTCATCGAAGGCGAGGTCGACCTGTTCGACTCGGTCAACCAGCTCAACGGAGCCGGGATCGTCGGCTACTACTCCTACGAGGACGAGCGGATCAGGATCCGCGGCACCGAGCTGACGCCCGCGGTGCGGTCCACGCTCGTGCACGAGCTGACCCACGCCCTGCAGGACCAGCACTTCGACCTGGAGGCGATGACCGAGAAGGTCCAGGACGACAGGGCGGCGGCGAGTGCCCTGGACGCGCTCATCGAGGGCGACGCGCGACGGATCGAGACCGAGTGGCGGACGGGTCTCAGCGAGGAGGACCGGGCCGCCGTCGACGCGTCGCGCGAGGAGCAGTCGGACGACGTCGACGAGGACGCCGCCGGGATCCCGGAGGTGCTCACGACGATGGTCGCGGCGCCATACGCGCTCGGGGAGGCGCTGCTGGCCGTGGCGGTCGAGCAGGGTGGTGACCGAGCGGTCGACGCCCTGTTCGAGCGGCCGCCGACCACCGAGGAGCACCAGCTCGACCCGTGGACCCTCGTGCAGGACCGGGCGGTGGCCATCGACGTCGACACGCCGGAGCTGGCGGAGGGCGAGGTGTCCTTCGACGACGGGCCCTTCGGGGCGGTCTCGTGGCTGCTCGTCCTCGCCGAGCGCATCCCGGTCAAGCAGGCACTCACCGCGGCCGACGGCTGGGGCGGCGACTCGTACGTCGCCTTCGAGCGGGACGGGGCGACCTGCGTCCGGATGCACTACCGCGGGGACACCGGACGCGACGTCAAGCAGATGAAGGTCGCCTTGAAGAAGTGGGTCGGGCGGCTGCCGCAGGCACCAGCGAGCGTCCGTCGTGAGGGCTCGCTGCTGAGCTTCGAGTCGTGCGACCCCGGTACGACCGCCGCCGCCGTCGCGACCGAGAGCTCCCAGGACGCGCTCACCCTCGCGCTGAGCCGGACCTACCTGTCCGCGACGCTCGCGAAGGGCGGTGCTGACCCCACCATGGCCCGGTGCGCCGCGGACCGCCTCGTACGCGCCTTGGAGCTCGAGGAGCTGAACGACCCCACGCTCGACCGGGGGCGGGTGCAACGGATCATCGCTCCGTGCCGGGTGTGAGCGATCCGGTCCCAGGCGGTCGCGCTCCGGTCGGTCCGGACCGACAATGGCTGCCATGACCGCCACCCCGACGCCGCCGCCCGTGGTCGGACCGCCCGATCCCGCACCGGCCGGTCCGACGCCGGTCGTGCCCTACGGACCTCCCGTGGGAGACCCGGCCACAGCCGTGGGTGCCGGTGTGGACCTGTCGACGCGGTCGGTGGCCGGCACGGCCGGGAAGTGGGCCATCCGGCTGCTGCTCCCGCTCATCATCAGGGCGATCTTCCGGGCGATCTTCAGGTAGGAGAGGCGCTGGCCCGCGCGGGCCGGCGACGTCCCACTTGAATGTGGCCGTTCTGCTTGCTATTTCATTCTCGTGGCTCCCGACCCTCTCCGGGTGGCAGTGGTGAGCAGCAACGACGTCATCCGCTCGGGACTCGCCCAGCTACTCGACAACAGCAACGACCGCACCGCGGTGGTCCACACGGCTGCGCACGACGGCCACCTCCGGGATGCCGACGTGGTGGTCTACGACCTCACCGGCTCCTCGGCCGCCGACCAGGACGACCTGGCCCACCTCACGTCCCTGCGGACACCCGTCGTCGCGCTCCAGCCGTATCCACGCTCCGACCTCGGCGAGGACGCGCGGGCGTCGGGGGTGACCGAGCTGGTCGGCCTGGACGTCACCGCCGCGGACCTCGTGGCGGCGATCGAGCGGGCCGCGGCGGGCACGAGCAGAGGGCTGGAGGAACGCCGCTCGACGTACCGGGCCGAGCTGCAGGAGCGGGTCGGGCTCACCGACCGGGAGATGGACGTCCTCGAGCTGGTGGCGAGCGGGCGCACCAACGAGGAGATCGCCCAGCTGCTCTTCCTCAGCATCAACTCGGTCAAGAGCTACATCCGGTCGGCGTACGCCAAGATCGGTGCGGTGACCCGCCCGCAGGCGATCCTGTGGGCGATCGAGAACGGACTTGCCCACCCGGAGCGCGCCAGCGAGCCGGCCCGGGACTGACCGGCCCTACCGCTGGCCGGGGCCGGACGTGGGCCAGCTCCCGTGGGCGAGCTCGTCGCGCATGTGGGTGATGACCTCGTCGAGCGCGGCCTCCAGCTCGTCGGGGCTGTCCTGAGGCACTGCGTCGGCGGTCACCCCTCGACGGTCCTCCTGTTGCGGCGGCGCCGTCACCTCCCCAGGGGTGGGTCGCATGCCGCTCACGCGCCGGAAGCGCCGCATCGACGCAGGCGACGAAGCGCCTCCGGCGTGGTCCCGATTGCTGACAGCAGCGTATGAGTCGGCACCCGAGATTCTCTGGGGTCATCGTGCTCCCGCGGACCGGACCCTGGCAACCCTGTCGGGGCGTCGCGGCGCCGGAGGGGCATGTCGCCGCCGGCGGATCGGCCGAATCGGCTACCCCCCGAGCCAGCTCCGCCGATCACGCCGGCGCCCGGCGTTCAGGGCCGAGGTTCCCATGGTCGACGACGAGCGCCCGCGCCGACCACCCCCACGGGGGTGAGAGCACACTGCGCGCGACCGCGGCGGGCGCACGCTGACCGGGTGCTCCTCGGGTGGTCACCCGGCGCTCACCGGGGGAGACCGGGCACGAGGTGCCGGGGTGGCTGCGGCCGGCCAGGAAGGAGTCGCTCGCCGTCACAGTCCGCGAGCAGCCCCGGCATGGGCACCGGTGCGATCCGGGGTTCGACCCGCGGCATCGGGACAGGGCTCGGTGTCAGGGGCGTGACCCGCCGCAGGGG
>NZ_JAEMSS010000043.1:0-14996 GCF_016462705.1 Nocardioides sp.
CAGCGCCTCCTGGACGGCGTCCTCGGCCGACGCGAAGTCTGCTCCGCGCCGGACGAGGACACCGATGACCTCCGGGGTCAGGCGGCGGAGGAGCTGCTCATCCACCGTGGAAGTCGATGGCCGGGACCTCGGACATGAAGGGCCGCACCTCGAGCCACTCGTGGATCGGCTCGCCGTTCGGCCCCGGGGCCGCGGACAGCTCGGCCGCCAGCTCGTAGGCGCGCTCCTGGGTGTCGACGTCGATGATCATCCACCCGGCGATGAGGTCCTTGGTCTCCGCGAACGGGCCATCGACCACGGGCGGCTTGCCCTCGCCGTCGTACCGCACCCAGGCGCCGCCCGGAGCCAGCGCGTCGGCGCTGACGAACTCGCCGGTCGACTCGAGCTTGGCGGCGAAGTCCCGCATGAACTGGATGTGGGCGCTGACCTCGTCCGGCGTCCACTGGTCCATCGGCGGGCAGTCGATCGTGCTGCCGGACGGACCGCCGGTGTAGTGCTTGAGCATCAGGTACTTCACGATGGTCTCCTCGGTGTGGTGCGGCCCATTCTGGCCGCGCTCATCCCAGGGACGGAGCCGCCTGACCGATCTCGACATCGGCTCCGGGGGTTTCTGCCGCTCTCCTCCTAGGCTGACACGGTGGGCGACCCGGAGGACCTGTTCGCGGGCTTCCCCGACTCGCTGCAGACCTATCGGGTGGTCGCGGGCGTGGTCGCCGGGCTCGGCCGGACGACGACGGTGGTGTCCAAGAGCCAGGTCGCGTTCAGGCGCCGTCGTGGGTTCGCCTACGTCTGGCGGCCCGGTCAGTACGTCAGCAGCGACGTGCCGGCCGTCCTGTCCATCGCCCTGCCTCACGAGGTGCGGTCCACGCGGTGGAAGGAGGTCGTGCACCCCTCGGCCCGGACCTGGATGCACCACCTCGAGCTCCGGTCGGCCGCCGACGTGGACGACGAGGTCCGCGGCTGGCTGCGCGAGGCGTACGCCGCGGCCGGGTGACCCGGCCTCGTCCTAGGGTGCACGCATGGGTGGCTCGTGGGCGCGCGCGTTCGTGGTCGGTGGCTCGGAGGGGATCGGCCTGGCGGTCGCGCAGCGGCTGGCCGCCAGGGGCACCGAGGTCGCGGTGTTCGGGCGGTCCGCGGACAAGCTGCGCGCGGCCCGGGAGTCGCTCGGCGCCACGGCGTACACCGGGCAGCTGGACGTGACCGACGCGGCGGCCACCACGGCGGTGCTCGACCGAGCGGTCGACGACCTCGGCACGCCGGACCTGGTCGTGACCACGGCCGGCTTCGCCCGGGCCGAGTGGTTCCACGAGGCGCCGCTCGACAACGTCCGGGCGATGATGGAGACCAACTACCTGGGCACGGTGCACGTCTGCCACGCCCTGGTCCCGCACCTCGTCGCGGCCGGCCGGGGCACGATCGTGACGACGTCCTCCATGGCGGGGGTGACCGGGGTCTTCGGGTACGCCGGCTACTCGGCGTCCAAGTTCGCGGTCGTCGGCTTCAGCGAGGCCCTGCGCCGTGAGCTGCGGCCGCACGGTGTCCACGTGGCGACGCTGTGCCCGCCCAACACCCGCACGCCCGGTTTCGACGAGGAGAACCGGACCAAGCCGGCCGAGGTGCTGGCGGCCGAGGAGAAGGTCCGGACCCTCGAGCCCGAGCAGGTCGCCGACCACCTGCTCAAGGTGCTGCCGTCGCAGCCCCGCCTGGTCATCCCGAGCCTCGACGGGCGCCTCGGTCACGCGGTGGTCCGGCACCTGCCGCGGCTGGCGGAGCGGATGCTGCGGCGCGGCGGCTAGAGGTCCAGCGCGCTGGGATCCGCCGGGACGTCGACGGCGTGCTGCCGCAGCACCTCGATCGGGATCAGCCGGAGCACGGACTCGTTGGTGGAGGCGAGCACGACCGGAGCGGCGGCCCCGTCGTCGTGGGCGCGCGCCCAGTTGTGGGCGGTGACGCACCAGCGGTCCCCGGGGACCAGCCCGGGGAAGCGGAACTCGGGACGCGGCGTGGTGAGGTCGTTGCCGATGCTCGCCTGGTGGACGAGGAACTCCGCGCTGACCACCGCGCAGATCGTGTGCATGACCCGGTCGTCGCCGCCGGTGTGGCAGCAGCCGTCGCGGAGGAACCCGGTCATCGGCTCGGTGCCGCAGGGCTCGAGCTCCTCGCCCAGCACGTTGCGCTCGCTCACGGGGCCATTCACGGGGCCAGTGTCACCCCCGGGGTCGGGCGCGGAGCCACCGGTGCCCGTAACCCTCGAGCGTCAGCTCCACGACGCCGCCGGCCGAGACCTCGACCTCCTCGTGGGCGAACAGGTCCGCGAGGCTGGCCGGGTCGCCGTCGCCCAGGACCTCGGCGCCGAGCTGGAGCCGGCAGGTCACCGGCTCGGCGGCGAGGTTGTGCACGGCGACCACCGAGGATCCCTGCCAGCTGCACCGGTGGGCGAGGACCTGCCGGTGCGGCTGGTCGAGGACCGCGAACTCGCCCCACCCGAGCTCCGGGCACTCCCGGTAGGTCTGGATGAGATCGCGGATGAAGGTCCACAGCGAGTCCGGGTCCCGCTTCTGGTCCGAGACGTTGACGTGCTGGGGGCCGTAGCCGTCGGGCACGACCCGCTGGACCAGCCGACGCGGGGCGGCGGAGGAGAAACCGCCGGTGGGCGTGGGCTCCCACTGCATCGGCGTACGCACCGCCATCCGGCCCTCGGCCTCGAGGTCCTCGCCCATCCCGATCTCCTCGCCGTAGTACAAGGTCGGCGTGCCCGGCAGGCTGAACAGCAGGCTGTAGACCATGCGGGTCCGGCGCGGGTCGCCGTCCAGCATGGGCGGCAGCCGGCGCTTGAGCCCACGGCCGTAGATCTGCATCTCCGGGTCCGGGCCGAACGCGGCGAACACCTCCTGCCGCTCCGTCTCGCTGAGCTTGTCGAGGGTCAGCTCGTCGTGGTTGCGCACGAACGTCGCCCACTGGCAGTCCGGGTGGATCCTCGGCCGGGCCTTGAGGGCCCGGGCCAGCGGACGCGAGTCCGCGCGGGCCAGCGACAGGTACATCGCCTGCATGCCGATGAAGTCGAACATCATCGTGAGCTCGTCGCCGTCGGCGCCGCCGAAGTAGGCGCGCTGCTCCTTGTGCGGCAGGTTGACCTCGCCGAGCAGGATCGCGTCCCCGCGCCGCCGGCCGAGGAAGGACCGCAGCGACCTCAGGTACTCGTGCGGGTCCCCGGGGACGTCGTCCCCCGCCGCGTCCACGTCGGACATGAGGAACGGGACGGCGTCCACGCGGAACCCGGAGAGACCCAGCTGGAGCCAGAACCCCACGGACTTCGCGATGTGGTCGCGCACCTCCGGGTTGGCGAAGTTGAGGTCGGGCTGGTGGGAGTAGAAGTGGTGCAGGTACCACTCGCCGGTGCGCTCGTCGAGCTCCCAGATGCTGTCCTCCTGGTCGGGGAACACCACCTGGTCCGAGGTGTCCGGCGGCGGGTCGGACCTCCAGACGTAGTAGTCGCGGTAGGGGTTGTCCACGCTGCGTCGGGCGGCCTTGAACCACGGGTGCCGGTCGGAGGTGTGGTTGACGACGAGGTCGGCGATGACGCGGATGCCGCGGTCGTCCGCGGCGCGCAGCAGCTCGACGAGGTCGCCGTGGGTGCCCAGCCGGCTGTCCACCCCGAACAGGTCGGTGACGTCGTAGCCGTCGTCCCGGTCCGGCGTCGGGTAGAACGGCATCAGCCACAGACAGGTGATGCCGAGCTCGGCGAGGTAGTCCATCCGCCGGGTCAGGCCGACCAGGTCACCGATCCCGTCGCCGTCCGAGTCGGAGTAGGTCTCGACGTCGACGCAGTAGATCACCGCGTTCTTCCACCACAGGTCGCCCGTGGTGACGCCCTGGAGCATGGTCAGGCCCCCCTGAGCGCGGGGAGCACGTGCTCGCCGAACGTGTCGATGAAGCGCTCCTGCGACTGCCCCACGTGGTGCAGGTAGATCTCGTCGAAGCCCGCGTCGGCGTACGACGCCAGGGTGTCGCGGTGCCGGGACAGGTCGGACGACACGTCGACGACGGTGCGGACCTGCTCGACGGTGACGTCCTCGGAGACGATGTCGAAGGCCTCGGCGGTCTCGAGGTCCCAGGCGACCGGCTCGCCGAAGACGTTGCTGCGCCACTGGTCGTGGGCGATCGACTCCGCCTCGTCCTCCGTGGGCGCCCAGGACAGGTGCACCTGCAGCGCGAGCGGTCCGGTGCCCCCGGCGTCGCGATAGGCGGCCACCTTCTCCCGCAGCTTCTCGACGGGCTGGTTGACCGTGACCATCCCCTCGCTCCAGGCGGCGACGCGGGCGGCGCTCTCGAGGGACACCGCGGGTCCCACCAGTCGCGGTCGCGGGTCGGCCAGCTCCCACAGCCGGGCCCGGTCGACGGTGACCAGCCCGTCGTGGGTGACCTCCTCGCCGTCCAGCAGCCGGCGTATCACCTCGACGCACTCCTCCAGCCGCCGGGTGCGGACCTCCTTGGGCGGCCACCGGTCGCCGGTGACGTGCTCGTTGCTCGCCTCACCGCTGCCCAGCGCCACCCAGAACCGTCCGGGGAACAGTGCGCCGAGGGTGGCGATGGCCTGCGCGTGCACGGCCGGGTGGTAGCGCTGACCGGGCGCGCTCACCGTCCCCCACGTGAGATCCGTGGTCGCCAGGGCGGCCCCGAGCCACGACCACGCGAACGCGGACTGTCCCTGCCTGCGGCTCCACGGCGAGAAGTGGTCCGAGCACATCGCCATCTCGAACCCGGCCTCCTCGGCTCGTTGGGCGTCGGCCAGCAGCTGCGCGGCGGGGATCTGCTCGTGGCTGGCGTGGAAGCCCCAGCGGGTCGGGTCGGGCATGGCGGCCCGGTACCCGCCTCCGCCCGCGCTACCGCCCGAGCAGGTCCCGGCCGCGCTCGAAGTACGCCGCGACGCCGGTCTCGTCGCCGAGCTCGGTGAGCGGCGCGGCGGCCCCGAACGGCGCGTTCCAGAACGGGCCGTCCAGACCGTCCCGGTCCCACGGGCCCACGTAGGCGTAGGGAACCTCGACGTAGCCGTCGCCCGGCGAGACCCCGTAGTTGACCTCGTCGACGCTGATGCCGACGTCGAAGTGCTCCGGCCAGAGGACGGCGTCGGTCGCCGGGGAGTACGCCGCCAGCGCGGCCGCGCCGATGCGCAGGGCCTCGGCGATCTCACCGGCGGACCGGGCGTCGACGCTGAGGAGGTCGCCGGGGCCGAGATCGGTGTGGTCCTTCTGGATGTCGCCGAGCGGTCGCGGCGTCACCCCCGCGTCCTGCGCGACCTCGCCGATCGACCGGCCGTCGAGCAGGATCTCCTTCGAGCCCGCCAGCAGCGCGGCGCCGACGACCGCCAGCTCGGGCTCGGCGATGGTCGCGAAGCCGCCGGGCGACACCCGCAGCCGCAACGTGCCGCTGGCGTCGTACTGGGGTCCGGCGAGCAGCAGCTCGGCGACGGCGTGCAGCGACAGTCGGGTGCGGACCAGCGCGGTCTCGGGCGTCATGGACCCAGTGTGGTCCCGCACCGGGGGACCGGTCACAGCATCCGTCTCACCTGTTGGTGCATCAGCTGCTCGGCCACCGGGGTGCGGACGTAGAGGACCTCGCGTCCGGACTTGCGGGAGTCCAGCAGCCCCGAGGCGGACATCACGGCCAGGTGCGCGCTGACCGTGGCCGGCGCGAGATGGAGCGACCTGGCGAGCCAGGTGGTGCTCCGGGGGACGACCAGGTGCTCCAGGATCGCGGCGCGGGACCGGCCGATCAGGCTGGACAGCGACAGCCGGTTCTCCCGGGGCTGCTCCCACAGCCGGCCCGACCCCCGGGCGGCGTACGAGACGACCGGCTGCGCGGTCTCGTACTCGACCGAGACCCACGGCCAGAGGAACACCGACGGCACGAACCACACTCCGGCCCCCGTGGCCTCGACCGCGATGTCGTGCTCGGCCATGTCGACCCGGATCTCCGACTCGGCGTAGGAGAGCTTCTCGTGGAGCTCGTCGATCGCCACGCCGAGGCCGTGCTCCAGCATCGACGCCCGGCGGTGCGCGATGTCGGCCTCGGTGATGGCGACCACGCGGTCCCACAGCGGTGCCAGCACCGCGTGGTGGTAGCCGACGAGCGCCGTCGTGAGCCGGTCGACGAACTCCTCGGGCTCCAGGTGCGCGTAGGTGCTGGACGGTGCCAGCTGGCGCAGCATCAGCAGGTCGTTGCGGACGACGGCCGGGTCGGTCCCACGCAGCGCCTCGTACTGCGCGACCGGGTCGTGGATGCTGCCCGCCGGGACCGGGCCGAAGGTGTCCGGCACCCACTTGCACGGCTCCGCCAGCTCGAGCAGCATCCCGAGCTCGAACGACGGACGGGCCGGGAGCAGCTGCTCCAGCCGCGAGTGCAGCTGGTGCCAGCGCGGGTGCACGACGGCGCGGATGCTGGAGAAGGCCTCCCAGACCGCGTTGGGGGCGAACCGGAGCGCGGCGACGTCCTCGGTGCTGACCGCGATCCTGAGCAACGGCGCCTGACCCCCTCCGGTGTGCTCGGAACGCTAGTCAGAGGGGGTCAGCGCGAACTATCGATCTCGTAACGGGCCGGTCTCGGTCCCGTCGATTTGGTCACGGGCAGGTCACGGGTGGTCGCGGCCGGGGCTCGGTCGGCCGGGACCCGAGGGAAAGGCTCGGGTCCCGGCCGGCCTCTCGATCAGTCCTGGGTCAGCCAGATGTTCCTGAAGGTCGGCATCCCCAGGACCAGGTCGTCGAAGTGGCCGTTGACGTTGGACCCGTGGACCTGGATCACCCCGTCGTAGGTCAGCGGGATCACCGGGAGGTAGGTCTCCGCGATGAACTTGTCCAGCTCTCCCCAGGCGTCAGCCTGGTCCTCGATCGGGAGGGCGAGCACGTCGTCGATCCGCTGGTCGACCTCCGGCTCGGAGAACAGCGCGTAGTTGTTGCTGATCTGGCCCAGCGTCGCGACGTCCTCGGTCTTGAGCAGCGGCGGGAACCACGAGCCGCCCGACGGCCAGTCCGCGCACCAGCCGGCGCTCCGGATGTTGATGTCGCTGTCCGGGTCCTCGCGGTCGGTGGTCAGGTTCTCCGTGGTCGTCGGCACGGGCGTCGCCGTGAAGCCCGCCTCCTCGAGCCCCTTGACGATCGCGTCCTTGGCGTTGACCGCGTCCGGGTCGTCACTGGGGAAGAGGAACTTGAGCTCGTAGCCGAGCGCGCCGGACTGCTCGAGCAGCGCCCGGGCCGCGGCCGGGTCCGGTGTGCCCGGTTCGAGGCCCTCGACCGCGGTGTACTCCACCCGGCCCGGGGTGCCGGGAGGCAGCAGCGTGTCGGCCGGGTAGCGGTTGACCCCCTCGATGAGGCCCTGCGCCTTGACCGCCGACCGGGTCGGGTAGGCCAGCGCGATCGCGCGCCGGATGTTGATGTCGGTGATCTTGCGGTAGTCCGGTGCCCAGTAGCGGGTGCACGGCGTGGGGCCCGGCACCAGCCGGTCGGCGGCCTGCTCCTGGAAGTTGCGGTAGTCCGTGCCGAGGACGTCGTCGAAGGTCAGCGTGTCCTTCGCGTCGCCCTGGTCGTTGAGCAGCACCTCGTCGATCCGCTCGCTCGGCACCGTGAAGTCGAACTCGTAGCCGTCCGGGTAGGCCGTGCGTCCCGGGTCGGTCGCCGGGTCCCACTGGTCGTTGCGGACCAGTGTGAGCGACTTCTTGGGCGTGTAGTCGGCGATCTTGTAGGGGCCCGTGGCCAGCGGACGGTTGGCGTAGGCCACGGGGTCCGCCGCCTTGTCGGCGGGGATCGGCCCGTTGGCGGGGAACGCGCCCCAGTAGGGCATGTCCGGGAAGGGCTTGGACATCGTGACGGTGATGGTGCTGCCGTCCACGGCGATCGAGTCCAGCTGCGCGCCGTCGCCGGTGTAGGGGCCGGGGTAGTCCGCGCCGCCGGCGTAGTACTCCGCGGCGTACGCCCCCGGGGACTCCGGGAACGTCTCGAGGTCCATGGTCCGCTCCATGCCGTACTTGACGTCCTCGGCCGTGACGGGGGTGCCGTCCTCGTACTTCACGCCGTCGCGGATCGTGAACGACCACTCGGTGAAGTCCTCGTTGGGGGTGCCGAGGTCGGTGGCGAGGTCGGGCACGAGCACCGCCTGCTGGGTCTCCTCGTCGTAGACGAACTGGGTCAGCGACCGGTTGAGGAGCGCGGTGGCGATCGCGTTGGTGTGGGTGTAGTAGATCTCGCTGGGGTCCATCGTCTCCAGCGGCGTGAACGAGACGACCTTGACGGTGCCGCCCTCCTGGGCGCCCTCGATCTCCACCGGGCCCTCGCGCTCCGGGTCGGTGAAGTTGCCGGTGTCGGCGAGGTCGGTCGGTGCCGCCGACGCCGCCCCGCCGTCGCCGTCTCCGTCGCTGCCCCCGTCTCCGCCGCAGCCGCTCAGGGCGAGCGCTCCCGCGACGGACAGGCCGATCAGTGCCTGGCTCGTCCTTCTCGTCGGTCTTCTCATCGGTGCCGCCACCTTCCTGGTTGTGTCCGAGCGCGCAGTATCAGGCGGTCGAGCGGGCCGATTCGACGATTCGGTCGTGGCCGAATCCGGCCGCTCGGTATCAGGGACGGCGCCCGCCGCTCCTCACCGTGGTGGGTGGCGACCGAGGTAGAGGCTCGCCTCGCATCACGAACGATCGACGAGGTACGGCTTGCGACTGTTCTTAACCTGGGAGCGCTTGCGTGTTCACGTGGCTCACCTAGGTTTCGAGCAGCGGAGGACGACGGGGGACACAACGGGGAGCTGCACCCACGCTCAGGTGGTCGGTCCCGGGGGGACCGGCACTCGGGACACCTCGAGCAAGACGCGTGGGCCGGGGGTCTGGGGGGACCCGAGGCATGACGAACGACGATTCCGACAACCGCATCTCCACCCTGTGCCACGACCTGCGCCAGAACGTCGCGGCCGGCCTCATGCTGACGACCGAGCGCCCGGGTGACGACGCGCTGCCCGACGGCGTCCGCGAGCGGCTCCAGCTGGCCGCGGAGCAGCTGCGGGCCCTCGCGGAGGCACTCGCCGCGCAGAGCATCCCGCAGATGCGCGTGACCGATCTGGCCGACCTGGCCGCGGAGTGCGCGCGGACGGCGGCATCGGCGCACGACGTCCGGGTCGCCCTGCTGGTCGAGGCTCGCCCGACGATCTACGTCGAGCCCAGCTCGGTGCGCCGGGCCGTGAACAACCTGCTGGACAACGCGGTGCGCGCCACCCGCAGCAGGTCGGTCGAGGTGCACGTGCGGTGCCACCGCGGGTACGCCGCGGTCGAGGTGCACGACGACGGGCTCGGGTTCGGGACCATCCCCGCCCGGACCGGGTGGGGCCTCGCCCAGGTCCGGGCGACCAGCGACGCCCACGGCGGTCTCCTCGAACGCGGCTCGTCGCGCACGGGTGGCACCATGATGCGGCTGTCGCTCCCGCTGCCGCGCGGCGTTCCCGGGCGAGCAGCGTGATGCGGGTCGTCCTCTGCGACGACCACACCCTGTTCACCGACGCGCTGGCCGCCCAGCTGGCGTCGCGGGGACACGAGGTGGTCGCGACCCTCACCGATCCGGGGACCCTGGGGCACGCCGTCCTGGGCACCCGTCCCGATGTCGTGCTGCTCGACCTGTCGTTCCCGACGGGGTCCGGGCTCGACGCGGCCAGGACGCTGCGCGACGCCGGGTCGAGCGTGCGGGTGGTGCTCTGCACCGGGGAGACCCTGACCACGCTGACGTCGGCCACGCGGCCGGTGCGGACAGCGCTGCGGGACGGGACGCTCGACGCGCTGGTCGAGAAGACCGCCGACGTCACCGCGATCGAGGCAGCGCTGCTGGGCGGCACCGGACGGGCCCACGACCTGGCCCCGCGGGACCCCAAGGCCGCGTGGCGGCTGACACCGCGCGAGACCGACGTCCTGGCGGCGCTGGCGCAGGGCCTCAGCACGACCAAGACGGCCGAGCGGCTGGGCATCGCACCCAGCACGGTGCACGCCCACGTGCGGAGCGCGATGCTGCGCCTCGACGTGCGCAGCCGCTACGAGGCCGTCCACCAGTTCGTGGTGGCGAGCGGCCAGGTGACGCATCCCGGTCACGGTGCCGGTCACGGGTCCAGTCGTGGGTCGAGTCATGCCCGGGCCACCGCCCGCCGGTGACGCGCGCGTCCCGCGACGGACCCGCCCGGCGCGGGTCCTGGTCGTCGACGACCACCGGGTGTTCGCCGGGGCCCTGGGCGCGCGCCTCCAGGACGAGGCGGACTACGAGGTCGTCGGGATCGCCCACACCAGCACCCAGGCGTTGACGCTCCTGCGGGCGACCCGTCCCGACCTGGTGCTCCTCGACTACCGGCTGGGGGAGGGCACCTGCCTCGACGTGCTCGGCGAGGTCGACTCCGGTGGGAGGGCGGTGGCCGTCGTCGTCTCCGGCGTCGTCGACATCCCCGACGTGGTGGCCGGCCTCGCCGCCGGGGCGCGCGCGTGGGTGCGCAAGGACGCGTCGTACGCCGAGCTGTTGGACGCCATGGCCCAGGCGCTCTCCGAGGACGGGGTCTGGATCTCGGCGCCCCTGGTCGGGCCGCTGATGCGGGAGCTGCTCGACCGCGTCGAGCCCCGCCGGCGGCCGCGCACCTTCCTCGACGACCTGACGGTGCGGCAGCGGGAGGTGCTCGACCTGCTCCTCCACGGCTCGACCCGCGCCGAGGTCGCCGCGCGGCTGGTGCTGTCGCCGAACACCGTGCGGACCCACATCCAGGACCTGCTCCGTCGTTCGGGTTCCAGCTCGACGCTGGAGCTGCTCGCGAAGGCCCGCGCGGCGGGCGCGAGATGACCCCCGAGACGACCCCCGAGACGACCCCCGAGATGACGGAGGGACCTGGGGCGCCGGCCGGGCACCGGGGGACAGGACCCGGCCGGAGCCCGAGGCCCCTCCGTCCCGTCCCTGACTAGCCGACCCTCCGCAGCCGGCGCAGCCGGAGGGGTCCGCCGCGCGCCGGTCCGGACGAGGGCCGGTCCGCCGCGCCGGGCGCCGGGACCCGGGCGTAGTCGTCCTCCAGCCGCTCGATGTCGTCCTCGTCGAAGACCCCCAGCGCGATCTCGAGGAACCGCCCCGGGGCATCGTGCGGGTTCGACACCCGGTGCGCCGTGCCGCGGGGGATCCAGACGTGCTCGCCCACCTCGGGCGAATGGGTGACCGAGTCCACCTCGACGCACAGGTGCGGGTCGATCATCTGCCACCACTCGTCCCGTCCGGCGTGCCGCTGGAGGGAGAGCCGCTGGCCCGGCGCGACGGTGATCACCTTGACGCTCACCTGCCGGTTGAGCACCAGGAGCTCGAACCGGCCCCAGGGGCGGTCCTCGAGGTAGGAGCTCGGTTCGAGCGGGGTCTCGTCGTGCGGGCTCTCGTCGTGCGGCAGCTGGTGGGCGATGCTCATCGGGTCTCCTTCGTCGTTCGTTCGGTCTTCTCGCACGCGACGGTGTCCCCGTCCGGGTCGAGTCCCTGGGTGTCCTCGCCGACGACCTTCAGGCCGCGGCGCAGGTATCCCTCCCGCCGCAGCGCCGCGCAGGTGACGGCCTCGCCGGCGGCCTTCCCCAGGTCCGGCGCGCGCCGGGCGAGGGTCGGTACGCAGACGCTGGCCCGGCGGCCCCGGTAGTTGTGGTCGCAGCCGTCGCCGAGGGTGGTCGCGGTGACCTGCGGGCCGCCGTCGGGTCCGTAGTCGATCTCGCCCGGGCGCAGGCCGTTCTCGTCCGGTGCCCACCAGGGCGCCTCCGCGTCCGCCTGCTTGCCGTCCTCGCAGCAGCACAGCTCCGGTAGCCCGGGGACGCACTGCGCGGCCGGGTCCGCGGCGTGACCCTCGTGGTGGACCGCCTGGCTCACCGCACCGGTGGGCGTGCCCGCCCGGGCGGCTGAGCCCGGCTGGGTGGGGACCTCGACCCAGCTGGCCACGGAGGGCACGCCGGCCTGGTCGGTGACGACCAGCATGTACGGGCCGGGCGGCAGCAGGTTGGGGTTGTCCGGCACGTCGAGGCTGAGGCCCGCGGCGGTCTCCGTGAACGGCACGTCCACCAGGCGCAGGTTCGGGTCGAACTGGTGCGTCACCGAGCCCGCCCTGATCAGCGACACGTCCCGGACCCCTCGGGGCGCGGTCACGGCGACGTCGTACGTCGAGCCGTTGTCCATGACCTCGGGCGCGGCGTCGATGGTGGGCCGCGGGCCCTTGAACAGGTAGCCGGGGGAGTAGATCGAGATCCGCATCTCGAAGGTGCCCTCGTCGGGGTTGGAGCCGATGACCGCGACCCGGCCGTCGGCGAGGAGCAACGCGGAGGAGTGGTAGAGCCGGTCGATGGCAGGAGTGCCCGGCACCGGGGTGAACGTGTTGCTCGCCGGGTCGTAGATGCTGGTCTCGTGCTTGGGGTTGGTGTTGATCGCCTCGGCGCCACCGGTCTCGAGCACCGTCCGGTCGGGCAGGATCGCCGCGTTGACGTACATCTTCGTCGTCGGTAGCGGCGGCCCCTCGTAGTGCTGGCCCGTGGCCAGGTCGTGCAGGTAGGTGCTCGCGGTGGCCGTCTGCCCGCTGTAGCTGTTGCCGCCACCGAGGACCATCACCGTCTGGTCCTGGGCCGGCGGCAGCAGCACCGACGCGGACTGGTCACGCAGGTCCGGGTGGCTCAGCGGCAGGTCCTGCACGGTGTCGGTCTCGAGGTCCCACGTGGCCGACCCGGGGAGCGCGTTGCCGAAGGTGTTGGTGCCCGAGTAGAAGAGCTGCCCGTCGTCCATCAGGTGCAGGGACGGGTAGAGGCCCCAGAAGGCCCAGCGCTGGGACACGTCGTCCAGCCAGCTCCTGGTCTCGGAGTCGAACCGCTCCACCAGCACGGCGCCGCCGTTGCCGCTCTCGTCGAGGCCGCCGACGACGTTGATGTCGCCGTTGCCGAGCATGGTCAGCGTCGGGTACCAGCGACCGGCCTGCATGTCGGGGAGCTTGACGAAGCGGTTCTGCTCGACGTCGAACTCGTAGTTGCTCGCCAGGCCTCCGAAGCCGTGTGCCGCGTTCGGGTAGAACTTGTTGCCACCCGCGAGCATCACGTTGCCGTCGGCCAGGTGCGCGTGGCCCGAGCAGAACATGTCCTCGGGGACGGGGATGTCCTCGAAGGTGTTGGCGACGGGGTCCCAGACCGAGGCCGTGAAGGTTCCGGCCGCGAACATCACCTGGTTGTTGCCGGAGCCGGCGACCATGAGCACCTTGCCGCCCGGCAGCAGGGTCGAGTGGATGGAGCGGACCGGAGCGTCGGTCGGGTTCTGCGTCCACTCGCCGGTGACCGACCGCGGGTCGGGAGCGTCGCTCTTGAGGTAGCGCGCCTTGGCGAGCGCGTCGCCGTAGGCCTCGTAGTACTCGACGGTGAGGGTGTGCGCGCCCGCGGTGACACCGACGGTCTCGGTGTAGGCCGCCGCGCTCTGGTCCTTCCACCCGTCGATGACGACGGTGTCGTCGAGCGAGACCCGGATGCCGTCGTCGGCGTCCGCGCGGAACTCGTAGCTGCCCGCCTGGAGGGTGACCGTCTTGGTCCACCGCGCCGAGAACTTGTTGACGGGCAGCGCGGGGTCGGGAGCCCCGGCGTTCCAGTCGAAGTCGATCGCGTCGTCGCACCGCTCCACCACCGGTGCGCCGGCCAGCCCCTGCCCGGCGTAGAACGACGCCGCCCACTGGTCCGGCTCGCAGTCCGTCGACCCGCCGGGTGTGGGACGGACCCGGGCGGAGACGGTGGCGTCGCCGTACGCCTCGTAGTACTCCACCACGACCGTGTGCGGTCCCGCGGTGACCGGGACGGTCTCGGAGTAGGTGACGCCGCTCTGGTCGGCCCACCCGTCCACGACCACGGCGCCGTCGAGGCGGATCCGGACGCCGTCGTCGGCGGTCGCCGAGAAGTCGTAGCTCCCGGCGTCGAATTCGATCGTCCTCGTCCAGCGGGCCGAGAACTTGTTGGCCGGCAGCGCCGGGTCGGGCGCGCCGGCGCCCCAGTCGAAGTCGACGGCCGCGTCGCAGCGCTGGACCACGGCCTCGCCCGCGAGGGCCTGGCCCGTGAAGAGCTCGGCGGTCCACACGGAGGGCTCGCAGCCTCCTACCGGCGCGGCGACGCGCAGGTAGGAGGCGCGAGCCTCCGCATCCCCCCAGGCCTCGTAGTACTCGACGACGACCGTGTGCTGACCGGCGGTCAGCGGGACGGTGGCGGCGTAGGTGGCCGAGCTCTGGTCGGCCCAGCCGTTGAGGACGAGGTCGCCGTCGACGAAGACCCGGATGCCGTCGTCGGCGGTGGCGGTGAACCGGTGGTCGCCCGCCTCGAAGGTGTCGGTCCGGGTCCATCTCGCGGAGAACTGGTTGGTCCCGACGCCGGGCCCCGGGGCGGCCGCGGTCCAGTCGAAGTCCACCGCCGGGTCGCACCGCTCGAGGACCGGCGCGCCCGCGAGCCCGGTGCCGTCGAAGAACTCCGCGGCCCACTCACCCGGGTCGCACGTGGGTGCCGCGGTGGCGCTCACGGTGGGGGCGGCCAGCCCCGCGGCGGCCACGACGAGCGCCGTGGCGGCCAGCCGGAGTCGCCGGAGGCTCATGCCGCCGCTCCCAGTGCGAGGGACGGGTCTGCGTCGGGCTCGGCCCCGCGCTGGACCGGGTGCGGCCGGTAGACGACCTGCGACACGAAGAGGTAGCGGCCGACGAACGCGACGGCGATGGTGAGCGCCTGGGCGAGCACCGCGCCGACACCGAGCATCTCGACGAGCAGCACGAGGAACGGCAGCCGGACCAGGGCCTCGACGTTGTTGAAGGCGATGGAGTGCGCGGCCCGGCTGGGCAGCGTGCGCCGTCCGGCGCGCCGGTCGGCGAAGACGAAGCGCTCTTGAAGCAGGAAGTTGCCCAGGATCGAGACCTCGGCGGCCGCGACCGCCGCGACGACGTAGTTCGCGCCCGCCGCGAGCAGCAGCGTCATGGTCAGCAGGTTG
>NZ_JAEMSS010000043.1:15006-25727 GCF_016462705.1 Nocardioides sp.
GACCAGGCCGACCAGGCCCACGAGGCCGAACGACCACACCCGGCCGGCCCGCAGCCGCGCGAGCTGGGTCAGGAAGGCGACGCCCTGGCGCCAGTCGGCCTTGCTCTCGCCGTGGGCGCGCTGACCGAAGGTGAACGGCACCTCGCCCACCCTGAGGTCGTGGCGGGCCAGGATCTCGAGCAGGATCTTGAAGCCCTTCGGGCGCAGCCGGGCCAGGTCCACGGCGTCCCGCCGGACGCAGAAGAACCCGGTCATGGGGTCCGTGCACTGCTTGCCGACCCGGCGCGGGAAGGCCGCCCGGGCCAGGGCGGTGCTGGCGGAGGAGACCGTACGCCGCCACGAGTCGCTCAGGCCGGCGGCGTCGCCGTCGCCGCAGTAGCGCGAGGCGACGACCAGGTCCAGGCCCTCGGACGCACCTGCGGCGAAGAGCCGGGGCACCAGCTCCGGCGGGTGCTGGAGGTCGCCGTCCATCACGACCGCCCAGGCGCCCTCGGCCGCGGCCAGGCCGCGGGTCACCGCACCCGAGAGGCCGCCGACCCGGTCGGTGCCGGTCCGGTGGATCATCCGGACCCGGATCGGCGCGCGGCTCATCACCTGCCGGACCACGGCGGGCGTGTGGTCGGTGGAGTCGTCGACGAAGAGGATCTCGGCGCGCAGACCGGCGCACGCCGCGGCGACCCGGGCGACGAGCTCCTCGACGTTGCCGGCCTCGTTGAACGTCGGCACCACGACGGTGAGGTCGGCCAGCGGCCGCACCGCGGGCTGGGTCCGGGTGGTCTGCAGCGTGGTCACGGGGTCACCTGCCTGATCTCGACTCGTTGGGCGCCCTCGCCGAACGAGGCGACGACGATGCTGTTCTGCTGGAGCTGGCTGACCTCGGGCAGCGCGTCGGCGGTCGCGAACGCGAACGCCTCGGACCAGACGACGTAGTCCACGTCCCGCCAGCCGTCTGGCAGCTCCCGGTCGGCGGCCGGGTCCAGGTCGAGCTTGGTGAACCACACGACACCCCAGCCGGGGTCCCAGCCGGCCTCGGCCAGGTCGAGGAAGTAGGTGTTGTCGGTGACGACGACGTCGTCGGTCGAGAGGTTGTCGGTGATCCACTCCACGGCCCGCGGGTGGGACTGGTTGACGTCCTCGGTGAGCGCGGTCCGGAGCTGGGCCGGCCAGCCCAACAGGACGGGCCCGGCGACGAGCAGCGTGGTGACGAAGGCCATCGCCTGGTAGGGCCGCTCCCGCGGCTGCCCGGGGCCCACGTCGCCGCGCAGGTGCTCGTAGCCGGACCAGGCGTGGTCCAGGGCCGCCGCCAGCGCCAGGGCGCAGAACGGGAGGGCCACCGTGACGTACATGAAGGGCAGGTAGCCGTCGGGTCGGAGGGCCACGGCGGCCGCGATCAGGACGGCGACCCCGAGCGGCCTGGTCCGCGGGCGGAGCAGCACGGCGACCCCGGCGACCAGCCCACCGATGACGAGCAGCGAGTCGAAGGAGAGCCAGTACTGCAGGATGCCGTGCGCGCCGGAGCCCGGCTCGAGGATGAAGCCGCTGCCCTCGCGCTCCTCGAGCTGGAAGCGCAGCGCGTCCACGAGGGAGACGTGGCCGGCGCCGGAGAACAGCTCGCCCTTCAGGAGCGCGTAGAGCAGGTACTGGCCGCCAGTGACGCCCAGCGCCAGGGTGAAGCCGACCAGGTCGAACGCCCGGGTGCGCCGGTCCGAGCCGAGCCACAGTGCCCAGACCACGGCCGGCGCGAAGACCAGCGTCGTCTCCTTGGTCAGGCACGCGACCCCGAGCAGGATCCCGGCGCCGATCGCGTGGCCGAGCCCGCGCCGCGGCGCCAGTGCGAGCGCGAACGCGCCGAGCAGCCACGGGACCGCGAGACCGTCGAGGAACACCTGCCGGGACTCGAGGACGGTGAGCGGCGACAGCGCCCACAGGAGCACCGCCGCGGCCGCGAAGCCGCGGCGCAGGTGCAGGCGCCGGGCGAGGACGTAGAGCAGCGCCGCGGACACCATCGAGCAGAGCAGCATGACCAGGCGGCCGGCGACCAGCTGGGTCTCCACGACCTGGGCCGGCAGCCAGGCCAGCGGTGCCAGCAGGATCCAGCCGGCAGGCGGGTGGTCGTACCAGTACGTGTACGGCGCCAGGTCGCCGCCGTAGACCGCGAACGCCTGGCTGAGATAGGTGCCCTCGTCGTCGAAGTACGCCGGCCAGCCGGCGATGTTGAGCCCGTGGACCAGGCCGGTGACCGCGACCAGGACCAGCACGAGCCGGGCGTCGCGCGAGCGGCGGCGCCGGGGGAGCGGAGCGTCGGTGGACGGCAGCGCCTCCGGTGTCGTGGGCCGGGTGGGGACGAGGGTGCTCATGCCGGCTCACCGATCGGCGTCAGGTGGGCTCCGGAGTGCGCGGTCTTCTCCCAGCGGAAGTCCCCGCCGACGTACTTGACCAGCGCCCGGAGCGCCGCCAGGGCCAGGAGGAGCTGGTAGAACGGTGTGCTGACGACCAGGGTCACGTAGTCGCGGACGCCGAGCCTCCAGCCGAGGTCCTTGCCGAGGTCGTGCAGGATCAGGACCTCGAACGCCACCAGCGCCACGGTGGGGACCAGCGGCAGGAACGCCACCATGCCCACGAGCACCGGCAGGTCCGCGAACAGCGCGGTCGCGACCGCGAGCGGCAGCACGAGGCCGGAGAACGCCATCGCGTGCTGCTGGACCAGCGTCCACCAGGCTCCGACCCGCTGCCGGGTGGTCGGGAGCGCCCGCCACTCGCCCTTGGCGAGGACCTGCATGAACCCGAGCGACCAGCGGGTGCGCTGGCGGACCAGGGCGCGGAGGGTGGTCGGCGCCTCCTCGCGGGTGGTCAGGTCGGCGTCGTAGGCGACGACGATGCGCTTGCCCTGGGCGGAGAGGCGGACACCGATCTCGCAGTCCTCGGCCAGGCAGTCGCCGTCCCAGCCGCCGACCTGCTCGAGGAGGGTGCGGCGCAGGAACACGGTGTTGCCGCCCAGCGGGATGAAGCCGGCCTCGGCGTGGCCGTGCAGCCGGGACCGGAACCAGATCCGGTACTCCAGGCAGTTGCGCAGGGTGAACCACCGCGAGCGGTAGTTCATGAGCTGGACGGCGCCCTGGACGACGTCGGCCTCGCGCGCCGTGAACGTGGCGTCCACGCGCCGGAGCAGGTCCGGCGCGGTCAGGCTCTCGGCGTCGAGGATGCCGACGACGTCACCGCTGCACAGCGCCAGCGCAGTGTTGAGCTGACGTGGCTTGTTCTTGACCTCGTGGTGGTCGACCGAGACGCCGACCCGCGGGTCCTCCGCGGCGATCCGGTCCGCGATGGCGAGCATCGGCAGGTCGTCGTGCCCGACCGACAGGACGACCTCGAAGTCCGGGTGCCGCTGCGCCAGCAGGGCGGCCACGGTGGCCCGCACCACGGCCTCGGGCTCGTCCCGGCACGGGACGATCAGGCTGAACGTCAGGGCGGTCTCGTCCGGGTCGTCGGCGAACCGGGTGGCGGAGAGCTGGTCGGGCGACCGCCACGCGTAGAGGCTCCACCAGAAGGTCCCGCCGGCGATGACGGTAAGGGCGAACGCCGTGAGCGCGACCACCACCGTCAGGACGGCCATCCACGCGCTCATGGCGCGTCCTCAGCTGTGCACATTCCCTGTCTCCCCCGGTCCTGCGATCTGTGGCGCCCACTCTTCGAGGCGGGGGAGCCCGGCACATTCGCATGCGGGATGAGCCGGCTACGCACGGATGGGGATGCGCGGCGGCCCGGCCCGCGCTAGGTCGGGCGCTGGCGGGAACACCCCGGCGTGCGGCAAGGTTGTTGAATCATGAAGAAGATCGGGTTCCTGTCGTTCGGGCACTGGACGCCGTCGCCGCACTCGCAGGCGCGCTCGGCCTCCGACGTGCTGCTCCAGTCGATCGAGCTGGCGGTGGCGGCCGAGGAGGTCGGCGCGGACGGCGCCTACTTCCGCGTTCACCACTTCGCCCGGCAGCTCGCCTCCCCGTTCCCGCTGCTCGCCGCCGTCGGCGCGCGCACCAGCCGGATCGAGATCGGCACCGGCGTTATCGACATGCGCTACGAGAACCCCCTCTACATGGCCGAGGACGCGGCGGCCGCCGACCTGATCGCGGGCGGCCGGCTCCAGCTCGGCATCAGCCGCGGATCACCGGAGCAGGTCATCGAGGGCTACAAGTACTTCGGCTACGACCCCGGCGAGGGCAACGACCACGCGGAGATGGCGCGTGAGCACACCCGGGTCTTCCTCGAGGTGATCGACGGCAAGCGGTTCGCAGAGCCCAACCCGCGACCGATGTTCCCCAACCCGCCGGGGCTGCTCGGCATCGAGCCGCAGTCACCGGGCCTGCGCGACCGGATCTGGTGGGGCGCCGGCACCCGCAAGACCGCGGTGTGGACCGCCGAGCAGGGCATGAACCTGATGAGCTCCACCCTGCTCACCGAGGACACCGGGGTGCCGTTCCACCAGCTCCAGGCCGAGCAGCTCCAGATGTTCCACGACGCGTGGAAGGCAGCGGGGCACGAGCGGGCGCCCCGCACCAGCGTGAGCCGCAGCATCTTCCCGATCGTCAACGACACCGACCGCGCCTACTTCGGCCAGGAGTCCCGCAGCACCGACCAGGTGGGCCACATCGACGGGGGCACCGCCCGGTTCGGCAAGACCTACGCCGGCGAGCCGGACCAGCTGGTCAAGGACCTCGCCGAGGACGAGGCGATCGCGGCCGCGGACACGCTGCTGCTGACCATCCCCAACCAGCTCGGCGTCGACTACAACGCGCACCTGCTGGACAGCATCGTGCGGTACGTCGCGCCGGAGCTCGGCTGGCGCTGACGGCTCAGCGGGCTCAGGCGGGCGGACCGTAGGACAGGTGCACGACGCCGTTGGCGTAGACGTCGTGCGCCAGCAGGGCCAACGTGGTCGGTCCCTCGCCCTCCCGCCAGAGTCGCTCGCCCGCGCCCAGGGCGATCGGGTAGACGAACAGGTGCAGCTCGTCGACGAGGCCGTCGGCCAGGAGGGCGCGGACCAGCTGGCCGCTGCCCGAGATGTAGATCGTCCCGTCGCGCTCGTCCTTGAGCCGGCGGATCGAGTCGGTGTCGTAGGGGCCGAAGGGCGTCGAGTTGTCCCACTCCTCGGTGAGCGGCTGCGTCCCGACCACGAGCTTCTCGGTCTCGTTGAAGAACGGCGCCCCGGGGTCGTCCTCCACGTTCCGGTCGCGCCACCCGGGCGCGAACATCTCGTGGGTCCTGCGGCCCAGCAGGATGACTCCGGCGTCGTTCGTGATGGCGCCGATCGTCTCGCCCATCTGGTCGTCGAACCCGAACTCGGCGGTCCAGGTCGGCGACTCGAAGACGCCGTCGAGGGAGATGAACTCGTGCACTGCGATGGTGGCCATGTCAGGTCCTCAGTGTTGGTGGTGCGGGTGGTTGTCACCCACTCCACGAACGGCGCCGTCCCGATACGACACCCACTGCCCTAGTCTCGGCCGATGGCATACACGGCGTGGGCGGCAACCGCACTCCTGGTGACGGCGGGGTTGGCTGCTCCTGCCGGCGCCGCGCCCACCAGCCCGGACCCGGGGTTCGGGGGCGACGGGTCGGTCACCCTGCACTCCGACGCGCACCCGACGTACCTCGGAGACCTGGAGGTGCTCGACGACGGCCGGACGATGGTGCTCGCGCAGACGGGCGTCGACCCTGCGCTCGAGCTGTGGCGGCTGCGTCCCGACGGGACGCCGGACCCGACGTTCGGCGGGGGCGACGGGGTCCACTCCTTCGGGGGGCCCGAGAACTACGAGGACGTGCACCTGGCGGTCGACCCGGACACGGGCAGGAGCTACGTGTCGGCGTTCGTCGACGGTGCGCCCTTCCCGACGTTCCTGTGGCGGGTCACCGAGTCCGGCGCGCCCGACGCGTCGTTCGGCGGCGGCACCGGCCAGGTCCAGATCCTCGAGCGGCTCGTGGAGGACCTGACGACGGCCCCGGGCGGCAAGCTGGTCATGGTCGGCAGCGACTTCGCCGCCAACGTCGTGGGTGTGTGGCAGCTGACCGAGACCGGCGCGCCCGACCCCGGGTTCGGGACCGGTGGCTCCGTGGTGCTCTCGACGGACCCGAACGACCAGGCCGGCGCGGTGCTGCGCCAGGCCGACGGCCGGCTCGTGATCGCCGGCTCGCACTACAGCCCGACGTCGTCGAACCTGACCGTGGCCCGGGTGACCAGCACCGGTGTCCTCGACGCCTCCTTCGGCGGCGACGGCACGACGGTGGTCGACCCGAGCTCCCCGGGAGTCACCACGTCGACGGTGTGGTCACCGGACCTCGTCGTCCGCCCGGACGGCCGGCTGGTCGTCGTGGCCGGGCTCAACCAGAACAGCGGCGGCTTCCTCAACAGCCTGCTGGTGACCGGGCTGAAGGCCTCGGGCGAGCCCGACCCCGGGTTCGGCACCCGCGTGCTCACCCAGGTGGCCGGCACCGACGCGAGTGCCGCGCTCCAGCGCGACGGGGCCCTCGTCGTCGGCGGCGTCGTCCCGCCGAGCTCGGCCGACACGGGCGCGATCGTGAGGTTCACGCCGGCCGGTGGGCTCGACCCCACCTGGTCCGACGACGGCATCCTCCCGCTCCCGGGCGCGCAGGGAGCCGTCCTGCTCGGCCTCGTGCCGACCGGCCGCCTCATCGCCGCGCTCCCGGTGGAGAACGCGACCGACGACACCGAGGTCCTGGCGTTCCAGGGCACCCCGGTCCCGCGCTGCAAGGGCCAGCTCGCCACCCAGTTCGGCACCACTCGTACGGACCGGATCGTGGGCACCGTCGGGCGCGACGTCCTGGTCGGGCTCGGTGGCAAGGACAAGCTCAAGGGCCGCGACGGCAAGGACCTGATCTGCGGCAACAGCGGCCGGGACAAGCTCTTCGGGGGCACCGGCAAGGACAAGATCTACGGACAGGGCGGCAACGACCTGCTCGTCGGCAACCAGGGCAAGGACGTGCTCCGCGGCGGGGGCGGCAAGGACAACGTCAAGCCGTGAGTCCCGCTCGCCGGGTCAGGAGACGAGCGACACCGCCAGGTCCGCGCTGGCCCGGTAGTCGACCTTGCTGACCGCGGTCCGCGGGACCTCGGACACGAAGAAGACCTCCTTGGGCACCTTGTAGTTGGAGATCAGCGTCCGGGCGAAGTCGCGCAGGTCGTCGGCGCTGACCGCCGAACCGTCGCGGCGCTGGACGAGTGCGGTGACCTGCTGGCCCCAGCGCTCGTGCGGCGTGCCGACCACCGCGACGTCGAACACGTCGTCGTGGCGCAGCAGCACCGCCTCGACCTCCTCGGGGTGGACCTTCTCGCCGCCGGTGTTGATGCAGACCGAACCCCGCCCGAGGACGGTGACCGAGCCGTCCTCCTCGCGGCGGGCGAAGTCGCCGGGGATCGACCAGCGCACGCCGTCGATCTCCTTGAACGTGGCAGCGGTCTTGACCGGGTCCTTGTAGTAGCCGACCGGCATCGGCCCGCGCCGCCCGAGCATGCCGTCGACGCCCGGCGGGCACGGCCGCATGTCCGGGTCGAAGACCTCGACGTCGTCGCCGGCCGCGAACTTCGGCGCGCCGACCGCGGCCTCGGTCCCGTCGTCGATCCGGGACGCCGTCGCGCCGGACTCCGAGGCGCCGTACGTGTCGAGGATGAACCGGCCCGGCAGCGCCTCCCGGATCTGCGCCCGGACCCCCTCCGACAGGGGAGCCGCGCCGTTGGAGACCGCCGCCAGCGACGACAGGTCCCACCGGTCCGGCTCGGCGAGGATCGCGTCCGCGACCGGACGCCCCATCGCGTCGCCCAGGAACGTGAGGGAGTTGACGCCGGCCTTCTGCACCAGGTCGAGGATCGCCTCGGCGGAGAAGCTCGGCTGGTCGTAGAGCGCGACCGTCGCACCGGAGACGTGGCCGTTGCCGAGGATCCACTGGCTGCCGCCGTGCATCATCGGGCCGCAGGCCAGCATGACCATCGGCGTCTCGTTGGCGGCCGCCTCGGCGGCGAGCTGCTCGACCGACTCGATCGGCGCGCCGAAGCGGGCCGCGTTGAGCGCCGCCAGGATCAGGTCCTCGTTGCGCCACACGACGCCCTTGGGGCTGCCGGTGGTGCCCCCGGTGTACAGCACGTAGGGGTCGTCCGGCGTCCGGCCGCCGAGCCGCTCGGTCGAGGCCGACGCGAGCGCGGCGTCGTACTCCTCGCCCAGGACGATCACGTGCTCCAGGGTCGGTACGTCGAGAGCCGTGACCGCCTCGACGTGCTCGGGGGCCACGATCGCCGCGACGCAGTCGGCGTTGTCGTAGAGGTAGGTCAGCTCGTCGTGGAGGTACTTGTAGTTGATGTTGATCGGCACGGCACGTGCCTTGAGGCAGCCGTAGAACGCGTCGACCCACTCGATCCGGTTGGCGGAGTGCACCGCCACGTGGTCGCCCGCGCCGACACCGAGCGAGACCAGGTGGTTGGCCAGCCTGGTCGACCGCTCGTCGAGCTCCGCGTAGGTGTAGTCGCGGTCGATGGTCGCGATCGCGACCCGGTCGGGCACCGCGTCGGTGATCGCCTCGAAGACGTCGGCGAGGTTGAGGGGGCGAGCGGTCACAGGAGTGCCTTCCGGAAACTAGAACACGTTCTCGTCAACCTAGGTCAGCGCGACAAGCCCGTCCAGCAGGGGGTGAGCCACCGGCGAGGCGGGTTCTCCTAGTCTGTGCCGGTGACCGGGGAGGGCGGCTACGCATGATCAGCGTTCTCGGCCCGCTCCAGGTCGTCCACGACGGAGAGGTCGTCGACATCGGCTCGCCGCGACACCGCGAGGTCCTCGCGGCGCTGGTCGTGGACGCGGGGCGCGTGGTGCCCACGGAGACGCTGATCGAGCGCGTCTGGGGGGAGGGCCGCGGCGGGACGACCGCCAACCTGCACGCCGTGATCTCTCGGCTCCGGTCGCGGCTGCGGGAGGCGGGGGAGGACGTCGAGATCGCCACGGCCGCCCCGGGCTACCGCCTCGACGCACCGGGGACGATCGACGCCGAGGTGTTCCAGCAGCTGTGCCACGAGGCCCGTTCCCTGCGCGCGGCCGGCGACCAGGGGGCGGCCCGGGCCCGGCTCGAGGAGGCGCTGGGGATGTGGCGCGACCGGGCGTACGCCGACGTCCCGCACCCGTTCGCCGAGGCCGAGGCGGCGCGCCTGGACGGACTGCGGCTGGCCGCTCACGAGCAGGCGGCCGAGCTCGACCTCGGCCTCGGCCGGACCGCGTCGGCGCTGGACCGGCTGCCGGGGCTGGTCGCCGAGCACCCGCTGCGCGAGTCCCTGCGGGGGCTGCTGATGCTCGCGCTCTACCGCGCCGGCCGTCAGGCCGAGGCGCTCGACGTCTACGCCGAGGCCCGGCAGGTGCTCGCCGAGGAGCTGGGCCTCGACCCGGGGCCCGAGCTGCAGACCCTGCACCAGCGGATCCTCGAGCACGACGCGCTGCTGTCGGGTCCGGCGCCGGTCGTGGAGGCCGACCCGAGCGCGGCTGCTCCCGCGCCCTCGGCTCCCGGGTCGTGGACCTCCGAGGTCGTGGTGCCGCCGACCGCGCTGCACGGGCGGGTCCGGGACGTCGAGTACGTGACCGGCCTGCTCGCCGACTCCGCGGAGCGGCTCGTGACGGTCACAGGGGTCGGTGGGGTCGGCAAGACCCGGCTGGCGTACGCCGTCGCCGAGGCGTCCCGGGCCCGGTTCCGCGACGGCGTGGCGGTGGTCTCCCTGGCGCCGTTGAGCGATCCGGACTCCGTGCTCCCCGCGGTCGGGCGGGCGACCGGCCTGCCGTCCGCGGAGGGCACCGACCCGGCGGCCGCGGTCACCGAGCACCTGCGGCACCGCGAGGTGCTGGTCGTGCTGGACAACGCCGAGCACCTCCTCGACGCCGCGGCGGGCATCGGCCGCCTGGTGGCGTCGTGCCCGGGGCTCACCGTGCTGGTGACCAGCCGGACGCCGCTGCGCCTGCGCGGGGAGCTGCAGTACCAGCTCGCCCCGCTCGGGCTCCCCGAGCCCGGCGCGACCGACCCGGGTGCTCTCGCCGGGTCCGCCGCGGCCGCGCTGTTCCTCGAGCGGGCCCGGTCGGTGTCGCCGGGGTTCGTCCTCGACGACGGCAACGCGGAGGCGGTGGGCGCGATCTGCCGCCGGTTGGCGGGCATCCCCCTGGCGCTGGAGCTCGCGGCCGCGCGCACGCGGCTGCTCACCCCGAGCGCGATCCTGCAGCGGCTCGACCAGGTGATGGCCGCCGGCGGCGCCCGGGACCTGCCCCCGCGGCAGCGCACCATGCGAGCGGCGATCGACTGGAGCTACCAGCTGCTGGGCGCGGAGGAGCAGCGTCTCTTCCGTGCCCTCGCGGTCTTCGTCGACGGGTTCACCCTGGAGGCCGTCGAGGCCGTGGTCGGACCGGACGACGTGCTGGAACCGCTGGAGTCGCTGGTCGAGCACTCGCTGGTGCTCCCGGACCCCGAGCACGCCGACGTCGCGCGGTTCCGGATGCTCGAGCCCGTCCACCAGTACGCCGCCGGTCTGCTGGACGGCGACGAGGAGCAGCGGACCCGGCTGGCCCACCTGCGCTACTTCCTCGACGTCGCCGAGGCCACCGAGCCGTCGTACCGGGGACCGGGCACCGTCGAGGCGATGGGGCTGACCCAGCGCGAGCACGCCAACTTCGTGGCGGCGATGGAGTGGGGGACCC
>NZ_JAEMSS010000044.1 GCF_016462705.1 Nocardioides sp.
CGCAGTATCGTCCAGACTTCCAACAGGTCATCTGCCCCGGCACCGTCCCACCCGGCCCCGGAGATGCCGAGCGGTCCCGTCATCCGGGAGATGCAGTCGCAGGCCGAGCAGCAGCAGCAGGGTCTCGCCCGGCCCGACCGTCAGGAGCCGGGATGCTGAGCCGGATCGCGGAGTCGATGTTCTGGATCGGCCGCTATGTCGAGCGCGCCGAGGACACCGCCCGGATCCTCGACGTCCAGACCCAGCTGATGCTCGAGGACTCCGGCATCGACGAAGCCACCACGTGCCGGTCGCTGCTCTCGGTCATGGGCGTCGAGGACGAGGACGGAGCCGCCCGGCTCGGGAGCGTCGACCTGGCGCAGACGCTCGACCTGCTCTGCTACGACCCGAGCTCCCCGGTGTCGATCGCGTCGGCCTTCGGCGCCGCGCGGGAGAGCGCACGGCGGGCCCGCGAGACCCTGTCCGTGCCGATGTGGGAGGCCATCAACACGACGTACCGGGCCATCCCCTCCGGCCACTTCCACGCCCAGCGGCCGCCGGCGATCTTCCAGTGGGTGCGGGAGCGGGCCGCGCTGGTCAACGGCACCGCCGACGCCACGATGACCCGGGACGAGGGCTGGCACTTCCTGATGCTGGGCCGCTGCGTCGAGCGGGCCGACATGACCTCGCGGATGGTCGCCACGGCGGCGATGTCGGGCGGGATCGGGGCGCCGTGGACCACGACGCTGCGGGCCTGTGGCGCCTACGAGGCGTTCCTGCGCACCTACCGCGGACTCGAGACCGAGCGCGGCGCCGCCGAGTTCCTGCTGCTGGACCGGCTGTTCCCGCGGTCGGTGGTGTTCGCGCTCAACCGCAGCGAGCAGTGCGTCCAGAACCTCGAGGCCTCCGGACAGCGGGCCGGGTTCCAGAACGAGGCGCAGCGGCTGCTCGGTCGGATGCGCGCCGAGCTGGAGTACCGCTCCCTCTCCGACCTGATGGACGACCTGCCCGCGCAGATGGAGCGCCTGCAGCGGACCTGCGCCCAGGCCACCGAGGCGGTCACGCGCCGCTACTTCGCCGGCTCCGAGGCCCTCGTCTGGCACGGGATCCAGGGATGAGCGCGGGTGAGCGGCCGGTGATCGGGCGATGAGCATGCAGCTGCGGATCGTGCACACGACCGGCTTCGAGTACGACGGCAAGGCGGTCGCGTCCTACAACCAGGCCCGGATGACCCCCGTCACGACGCCCGGGCAGATCGTCGTGCACTCCCGGCTCGAGGTCTCGCCCAAGCCGTGGACCTTCGAGTACCGCGACTACTTCGGGACCCACGTCACGGCGTTCGAGGTGGTCGACCCCCACGACTCCCTGACGGTCCGGGCGACCTCGACGGTGCAGACCAGCCGACCGCCGACACCCCCGCCCAGCACGACCTGGGCGGCCCTGGCCGAGCGTGAGGTGGCGGACCGCTGGACGGAGTACCTCACGCTCCCCGAGCTGGTCGAGCCGCCGGCTGACTTCGCCCGCCGTGCCGCCGGTGTCGGGGCCGACTCCGCGCTGCCGGGCGAGGCGGCCCTCGCCCTGTGCCGGATGGTCGCGGACGAGGTGGAGCACCGGCCGGGCTCCACGGACGTGCAGACACCCGCCGCGGCGGCCTGGGGCCAGCGCGCGGGCGTGTGCCAGGACATGGTCCACCTGGTCATCGGCGGCCTGCGCTCGCTGGGCATCCCCGCGCGCTACGTGTCCGGCTACTTCCACCCCTCGTCCGACCCGGTGGTCGGTGAGCCGGTCGCCGGCGAGTCGCACGCCTGGGTCGAGTGGTGGGACGACGGCTGGCACCCCTTCGACCTCACCAACGACCGCGAGCCCTCCGACCAGTACGTCACCGTGGCGACCGGACGCGACTACACCGACGTCAAGCCGTTGTCCGGCATCTACTCGGGCGCCGCCACCTCGCGGATGTTCGTCGAGGTCGAGGTCACCCGGCTCGCCTGACCTTTCGGTCCCGCCGCCGCCCTGCCACACTGGTCCCGCGGATGGGCTGGCCGGACGACCGCGTCGGCGTACCTCTCGGGTGACCGGGGATACGTCGCCGAGGAAGGTCCGGGCTCCACAGGGCAGGGTGGTGGGTAACACCCACCAGGGGAAACCCGCGGGACAGTGCCACAGAGAACAGACCGCCTCGGTCCTCGGACCGCGGCAAGGGTGAAACGGTGGTGCAAGAGACCACCAGCGATCCGGGTGACCGGATCGGCTAGGCAAACCCCACCCGGAGCAAGATCGAACAGCGCACGTTCGAGGGCGGCCCGCCCGAGTGCGCGGGTAGATCGCTGGAGGGCACCGGCAACGGTGCTCGTAGATGGATGGTCGTCACCCGGACTCCCGTGAGGGACCCGGGCACAGAACCCGGCCTACAGGCCAGCCCGTCCGCACCCCGACCTGTCAGGTGCTCGGGATGACCGAGCCCTCGATGGTGCAGCGGGAGTCCAGCCCCGCCATCAGGACCTGCGCACGGTAGATGACGGTGTGCGACAGGTTGTTCGCCCGGAGGATGAGGGTGCCGTCCTCGCTGGCGGTCTGGGACGGCGAGCCGTTGTAGACCACTGCGGTGCCGCCCACGTCGCGCCGGCCGAACTGGTCCGACGGCCAGTCCATGGTGTTGAGCGTGGGTGTGCTCGACACGCCCTGAGCCCGGGTGTGGGTGCCGTAGACGTGGAAGACCGGGCCCTCCGCCCGGAGCGTCACGCTGATCCCTCCCGAGCCGACCGGGCCGAGGATGATCGTGCACTGACCGATGTAGGTCATCCCCCCGACGGTCGCGAGCACCTGGCTGCCGGTCAGCGGCGCGCTGTAGCGCAGCCGCGCGGCGCCCGGTCCGGGAGCACCCGGAGCCCCGGGAGCACCGGGTACGCCGGCCGCTCCGGGCGGACCGCTCGGACCGGACGGCCCCTCGGGTCCCGCAGGGCCCGCGGGACCGGCGGGCCCGGTGCTCCCGGCCGGGCCTGGTTCGCCTTCCAGCTGGTCGAGGGCCGCCGGACTGAGCTCCTTCGTCGTGAGTGACTCGTCCCTGACGTCCTTGCCCGTGACGCTGCCGTTCTTGATGTCCGCTCCGGTGACCATCGTGCCCGCCACTGCCCCTCCGGTGGCGCCCACGGCGAGAGCTCCCGCCAGTGCGAGCACGGACAGCTGGACTCTTCCCCCTGATGTCATACGAGCCACGCTTGCGCAGGGCCGTCGGCACCGACATAGCCCGGACGGGTCACATCCAGAGTGCGGCCGACCTTCCGGACCACCCAGCGAAATCGTTATCGATAACGATTGACAGCCGCGCCGCCGCCTGCGAGCGTGCCTGTGGTACCGGTCACACGACGAGGAGTGCGCCATGAAGAGGACCCCGCTCATCCGTGCCCTGGCCGTGGGGGCGACGCTGTCCCTCGTGGCCGCCTGTGGCTCCGACGGCGACGAGTCGTCCGACGGCAAGACCACGATCTCGTGGTGGCACAACTCCAACAACGATCCCGGCAAGGCCTACTACGAGCAGGTCGCCAAGGACTTCGAGGCCGACAACCCCGACGTCGACATCAAGATCGATGCCCAGCTCCACGAGGACATGCTCACCAAGCTCGACGCCGCCTTCCAGAGCGGCGACGTGCCCGACATCTACATGGAGCGCGGCGGCGGCGAGCTCGCCGACCACGTCGAGGCCGGGCTGACCCGGGACCTGTCCGAGAGCTCCGCCGACCTCATCTCCGACATCGGTGGTTCCGTGGCCGGCTGGCAGACCGACGACAAGACCTACGCGCTGCCGTTCTCCGTGGGCGTCGTGGGCTTCTGGTACAACACCGAGCTCTTCGAGCAGGCCGGGATCACCGAGGCCCCGACCACCTGGGACGACATGTACGCCGCGATCGACCAGCTCAAGGCGGCCGGGATCGAGCCGATCGCGGTCGGGGCCGGCGACGGGTGGCCGGCCGCCCACTACTGGTACTACTTCTCGGTCCGGGAGTGCTCCGAGGAGGTGCTGACCGACGCGGTGACCAGCCTGGACTTCTCCGACGAGTGCTTCCTCCGCGCCGGCGAGGACCTGGAGGAGCTGATCGCTGCCGAGCCGTTCAACAGGGGTTTCCTGTCCACCCCCGCGCAGGAGGGGCCGACCAGCGCCTCCGGCCTCCTGGCCACCGGCAAGGTCGCCATGGAGCTGCAGGGACACTGGGAGCCGGGAGTGATGCAGGGGCTCACGGAGGACGAGCAGGGTCTCGGCGACAAGACCGGCTGGTTCGCCTTCCCGACCGTCGAGGGCGGCGAGGGCGACCCGACCGCCGCGCTCGGCGGTGGCGACGCGTGGGCCGTCTCGGCGGACGCTCCCGACGAGGCCGTCGACTTCGTGAACTACCTGCTCTCCGAGGAGGTGCAGAAGGGGTTCGCCGAGCGGGACATGGGGCTCCCCACCATCCCGGCTGCGACAGGATCCGTGACCGACCCTGCCCTGGCGTCGCTGATCGAGGTCCGCGACTCCGCGCCCTACGTGCAGCTCTACTTCGACACGGCGTTCGGCGCCTCGGTCGGTGGCGCGATGAACGACACGATCGAGCTCATGTTCGCCGGCGAGGCCACTCCTGAGGACATCGTCGAGGCGACCCAGACGGCGGCTGACGCGGAGAAGTGACGGTCTCCACCGGAGGGACGACCGGCGCGGCCACCTCCTCCGCGCCGGTCGCCCCCCGCCCCACGCGCCGGCGCGGTCAGCGGGCCCGCACCGCCCTGGAGGTGCTCTTCTTCGTCGGGCCGGCGCTGGCGCTGTTCCTGGTCTTCGTGGTCTGGCCGATCGTCAAGGCCGTCCAGTTCTCGCTGTACCGCTGGAAGGGCTTCGGGCCGCTCCAGGACTTCGTCGGCCTGGACAACTTCCGCAACGTCCTGCAGAACGACGTCTTCGTCGACGCCTTCACCCACAACATGGTGATCGTCGTGCTGTCGATCCTGGTGCAGCTGCCACTGGGCCTGGCGATCGCGCTGCTCCTCAACCGCCGGATGCGGGGACAGGGCCTGTTGCGAACCATCATCTTCGTCCCCTACGTCCTCTCCGAGGTCATCGCGGGCGTGGTGTGGTTCCAGCTGCTGCAGCCGCAGTACGGCGTGGCCGACTCCCTCCTGGACTCCGTGGGCCTGCACGGTCCGGAGCAGGGCTGGCTGGGCACTCCCGACTACGCGCTCTACACCGTGTTCGTGGTCCTCACCTGGAAGTACCTCGGGCTCGCGGTGCTGCTCTTCCTCGCGGGGCTCCAGGGCATCCCGGACGACGTGGTCGAGGCCGCCCAGATGGACGGCGCCAGCTGGTGGCAGATCCAGTGGCGGATCACCATCCCCCTGATCGGGCCGACGATCCGGATCTGGGCGTTCCTGTCGATGATCGGTTCGATCCAGCTCTTCGACATGGTCTGGATCCTCACCGGCGGCGGCCCGGCCAACTCCACGACCTCGATGGCGACGTTCCTCGTCACGGAGGGCACCAAGCGGCAGAACTACGGCATCGCGGCGGCCGCCTCCGTGATCCTCTTCGTGGTGGCGCTGGTGATGGCGCTGGTCTACCAGCTGCTGGTCCTGCGGCGTGACTCCCATGCACTCGCGGCGGGGGGTCTCCGATGATCCTCGACACGCTCCCCGAGGAGGCGGCAGGGGCCCGCACCCGGCGACGCCGGGACCGGGGTCGCGACGGAGGCTCGCCGCTCGTCTACCTCATCGCACTCGTCGTGGTCGCGCTCACGCTGGGGCCGGTCCTGTTCGCGATCCTGGGCGGGTTCCGCACCAACGCCCAGCTCGCCGAGTCCCCGGCCGGGCTGCCGGATCCGTGGGTGTTGAGGAACTACGAGGGCGTCGTCACCAACCCGGACTTCTGGAGGTACGCGCTCAACTCCACGGTCGTCGCCGCCGTGACCACGCTCCTCGTGGTCGTCCTGGGACTGATGGCCGCCTACCCACTCGCCCGCTACCGGTTCCGCGGGCGGGAGACCCTCTACATGGTCTTCGTGGTGGGTCTGCTGTTCCCCGCGACGGTGGCGATCATCCCGCTCTTCATCCTGGTCACCCGTGACCTTCAGATGGGCAACACCTGGTGGGGCGTGGCGCTGCCGCAGGCGGCGTTCGCCCTGCCGATCACCGTGGTCATCCTGCGGCCCTTCCTGATGGCGATCCCCGACGAGCTGGAGGAGGCGGCCGTCATGGACGGCGCGTCGCGGGTCGGCTTCTTCTGGCGGGTCGTGGTGCCGCTGTCCGGGCCCGCCGTGGTGACCGTGGGCGTGCTGGCCTTCGTGGCCTCGTGGAACGCCTACCTGCTGCCGCTCCTGCTGCTCCAGGACGACATGAAGACGCTCCCCCTCGGTGTCGCCGACTACTCGTCGCGGTACTCCTCCGACACGGCGGGCGTGTACGCCTTCACGACCCTCGCCATGATCCCCGCGCTGGTGTTCTTCCTGGCGATGCAGCGCCGGATCGTCGGCGGACTCCAAGGCGCCGTCAAGGGCTGACCGCATGAGCGACGACCCCCGGACCCGAAGGACAGACCCGTGACCGACCTGCACACGACGACCGACGCCCCCACCGAGGAGCGCGTCCGCGCCCTCCTGGCTGAGATGACCCTGGAGGAGAAGCTCGCCCAGCTGGTCGGGTTCTGGGACAAGGGCGACGGCGAGGCCGTCGCCCCGCTGCAGGGGGTCTTCGACGTGGTCCGCGGTCTGCCCGCGGTCAGCAAGGACGGCCTGGGGCACCTCACCCGGGTCTACGGCACCCGGCCCGTGGAGCCGGTGCAGCAGGCCCGATGGCTCTGGGAGACCCAGCGGCGGCTGGTCCACGAGACCCGGTTGGGCATTCCCGCCCTGGTCCACGAGGAGTGCCTGACCGGGCTGGCCGCCTGGCACGCGGCGGCCTACCCGACCCCGCTGGCCTGGGGGGCCTCCTTCGACCCGGACCTGGTCGCGGCGACGGCGGCGGCGATCGGCCGCTCGATGCGGGCGCTGGGGGTCCACCAGGGCCTGGCACCCGTGCTCGACGTCGTCCGCGACCCCCGGTGGGGACGGGTCGACGAGTGCATCTCCGAGGACCCGTACGTCGTCGGGGTGATCGGCTCGGCCTATGTCCGGGGCCTGCAGTCCGAGGGTGTGCACGCCACCCTCAAGCACTTCGTCGGCTACTCCGGGTCGCAGGCCGGCCGCAACTTCGCCCCGGTGCACGCCGGGCCGCGGGAGCTGGCGGACGTCTACCTGGTCCCCTTCGAGATGGCGCTCCAGGCGGGAGCCCGGTCGGTCATGCACTCCTACGTCGAGATCGACGGGCTGCCGGTCGCCGCCGACCCCGCCCTGCTGACCGACCTCCTGCGCACGGAGTGGGGATTCGACGGCACGGTGGTGGCCGACTACTACGGCGTCGCGTTCCTGCACCTGCTGCACGGGGTCGCGGGTGACCTGGCGGAAGCCGCGGTGCTGGCCCTCACCGCCGGGGTGGACATCGAGCTGCCGACCGGCGACGCCTACCTCGAGCCGCTGGCCGAGGCCGTCCGGGGCGGCGACGTCGACGAGGCCCTCGTGGACCGGGCGGTGACGCGGGCGCTGAGCCAGAAGGCCGAGCTCGGCCTCCTCGACGCCACCTTCGACGACGAGCCTCCCACGTCGCTCGACCTCGACGGAGCCGACCAGCGCGCACTCGCGGCCCGGCTCGCCGAGGAGTCCGTCGTGCTGCTGTCCAACGACGGGGTGCTGCCGCTCGCGGCGCCCGCCCGGGTGGCGGTGATCGGGCCCAACGCCCATCGCGTGCAGGCCATGTTCGGCTGCTACTCCTTCGTGAACCACGTGCTCGTCCACCATCCCGAGGCCGACCTCGGCATCGAGGTGCCGACGCTCTTCGAGGCCCTGGCGGCCGAGCTGCCCGCTGCCGAGGTCACCTACCACCAGGGCTGCGCGGTCGACGATGCCGACATCTCCGGCTTCGAGGCGGCCCGGAGCGCCGCTGCCGCGGCGGACGTCGCCGTCGTCGTCGTGGGCGACCACGCCGCCCTGTTCGGTCGCGGCACGGTCGGCGAGGGGTGCGACCGCGAGGACCTCGAGCTGCCAGGCGTGCAGCGCGCCCTGGTCGAGGAGCTGCTCGACACCGGCACGCCCGTGGTGCTGGTCCTGGTCACCGGCCGGCCGTACGCCGTCGCCTGGGCGCTCGAGCGGTGCGCGGCCGTGGTCCAGGCGTTCTTCCCCGGGGAGGAGGGCGGGCCCGCGATCGCCGGCGTTCTCAGCGGCCGGGTGAACCCGTCGGGACGGCTCCCGGTCAGCCTTCCCCGGTCGGCCGGCGCCCAGCCGTTCAGCTACCTGCACCCGGTCCTCGGCGGCGACAGCGACGTCACCAACGTGTCCAGCGCTCCCGCCCGCCCGTTCGGGTTCGGGCTGTCCTTCACGACGTTCACCCACGACCGGCTCAGCGTGCCCGCTGAGTCCCCCACCGGCGAAGCCGTCCGGGTGACGGTCCGGGTGACCAACACCGGCGACCGCGCGGGCACCGACGTGGTGCAGCTCTACGGCCGCGATCCGGTGGCGAGCCTGACCCGCCCGGTGGCCCAGCTGCTGGGGTTCCAGCGGGTCCACCTCGAGCCGGGCAGCAGCGCCGTGGTCGAGCTGGTCGTGCCGCCGGCCCGGTTCGCGTTCACCTCCCGCGCGGGCACCCGCATGGTCGAGCCCGGCGTCGTCGAGCTGTGGGTGGGTCCGTCGTGCGCCGACCGCGAGACCGAGGCGCTGGTGACCCTCACGGGTGCCGTGCACCCGGTGCCGTTCGGGGAGGAGCTCTGGACCCGGACCTCTGTCGACTGACCGTCGGTCAGGTGCTCACGCGAGGCGGCGACAGGAGGCCCGCTCCACCATCGAGGTCGGCAGCGTCACGTGCGTGGCGTCGGGCTCGCGGCCCTCGAGCATCCGCACCAGGATCTCGAGTGCGGTAGCACCCATCTCGCGCAGCGGCTGGTTGATCGTGGTGAGCGGCGGGTTGGCCAGGGCCGACTCGGGCACGTTGTCGAACCCGATCACCGACAGGTCGTCGGGCACCGACACGCCGAGCTCCGCGGCCACCTGCATGGTCCGGATCGCCGAGAGGTCGTTGGTCGCGAAGACCGCCGTGGGTCGGTCGTCGCGGGTCAGCAGGAGGCGCGCTGGACCTTCGGCGGTCTCCGGCCGGTAGCCGCCGACCACGACCAGCGACTCGTCGACGGGAACCCCGGCGGCTGCCATCGCCGCACGGAAGCCCTGCTCCCGCAGCCGTGCGGACTCCAGGTCGGGGCGGCCGCCCAGGAGGGCGATCCGCCGATGACCCAGCTCGAGGAGGTGGTTGGTGGCCAGCACCGCTCCGGCGAGGTTGTCGGAGTCGACCGTCGGCACGTCCACCGGGCCGGTGTGCGGGTCCACGGCCACCACGGGGATGCCGCTGCCCGCGTCGACCACCGTGGGCGTCACGATGATCGCGCCGTCGATCAGCGAGCCGGCCAGCCTCCCCAGCGACCGCCGCTCCCAGCCGACCGCCTTGCCCCGGTGGCCGCCCGAGTAGGCCAGCAGCTCGTAGTCGGTCGACCCGATCGCCTCGGACACGCCTTTGAGCAGCTCGGTGCTGAAGGGCTCGAACTCGGCCAGGAGGACGCCCAGGACGTTGGTCTTGTGGCTGCGGAGGCTGCGCGCCCCGAGGCTGGTCTCGTAACCGAGGTCGCTCACCGCGCTGAGCACCTTCTCGAACGTCGCCGCGGAGATGCCGTCCCGGCCGTTGACGACCTTCGACACGGTCGCCACGGACACACCGGCCGCCTTGGCGACGTCGGCCATCTTGACCCGCTCGACCGGCTTCACACGCCCGATCCTAACGACGGGCGACCCCGCGGGGCTGGAATGCGAAAACGTTATCGCCGCTGGGGTCCCTCCCGACGTCATCTCGACCGTGGGCGAGCGCGGTACCGACGGCCCCGAGGCGCTCTAGGACGAGAGGGCCCTGGCCGCCGGATCCGACGCCAGCGCCTCCAGTGGCAGCCGAACCGTGAAGGTGGTCCCGACACCGAGCTCGCTGCGGACCTCGATGGTCCCGCCCATCAGCTCGGTCACCTGCTTGCAGATCGCGAGACCCAGTCCCGTGCCCGAGTAGTTCCGGGCAGCAGTGCCGTCGACCTGGGTGAAGGACTCGAAGATGCTGGCCAGGTCCCCGTCATGGATGCCGATGCCGGTGTCCGTCACGGCGAGCTGCACACCGCCTGCCGTCCCCCCGTCATCGAGCGGAGCAGCGCTGAGCCCGACCCGTCCTTCCTCGGTGAACTTCACGGCGTTCTCGACGAGGTTGTTGAGGACCTGGAAGACACGCTGCCGGTCACCGACGACGGTCGACGGCACCCTGGGGTCGATCTCCCAGTCGAAGGTCAGCCCCTTGCGCGTGGCCCGCGGCAGATGCGCGTCGACGACGTCGGTCACCACCGCACGGAGGTCGAACTCCGCCCGATCGAGGACGGCGTGTCCGGCCTCGATCCGCGAGAAGTCGAGCAGACCCTCGACGAGCGTCTGCAGCTGACCTCCGGACCTGTGCACCTTCTCCACGAACCGCTGTTGCACCTCGCTCATGGGGGTCTCCTTGAGCAGTCCCGCAGCGACCAGGACCGTGGTCAGTGGCGTCCGGATCTCGTGGCTCATGTTGGCCAGGAACATCGACTTCGCCTCGGAGGCGGCCAGGGCCTGGTCACGTGCCTCCACCAGGTCGCGCTGTGCTCGCTGCTCGGACAGGATCAGCCGACCGATCCGCACCAGGGCCAGTGCCATCACCACGACCGTGCCGATGAGCAGCTGCAGCGGCTGGTCGTCCCGGCCACGCAGGTCGCCGACGAGCTCGAGCCCCGGGGGCACCACGAGGGGGAACACTGCCAGCAGCATCCTCGGTACCCATCCCATGGGCGCCTTCTCGCGGCGAACGTCTGCGGGCTCGGCGTCGTAGGAACGCCAGGCGGCGCGAGCCATCAGTACCGGGGCCACCATCCACCCCGCGTCCATGACCACGAGCGCGGTCGGGTCCTCGGGCAGATGGATGTAGAGGACGTCGGCCACCAGCCAGAGGCCGACACCGAGACCGAACCACACGTCGATCACCGCCCGGGCGCTGCGGCTCCACAGCAGCCGCAGAACCAGCGCCAGGAGCACAGCGTCCAGGACCGGGTAGGCCGACCACGCCGCCCTCACGAGCGGGGACACACTGGTGTCCGAGACGATCGCCTCCACCGAGAACGTCCAGAAGGCCAGCACGCTGATGACCACGATCGTCACCGCGTCCACGACGAAGTCGAGGTCCGCCCTGCCACCCTCGCGGCTCTGGGTCAGTACCGTCCACATGGCCAGGCACAGGAAGACGTAGCTGCCGTACCACGGCAGGTCGGCGACCGACACCTCCGTGTTCGTGCCGGCCCTCTCGAGGAACGTCCACAGCACGTCCCCGATCGCGTTGAGGGTGATGCCGGTGGCGACCAGACAAGGCACGAGTCGTCGCCCGCGCGGCGATCGAGAGACTCCCGCCCAGGCGGCCACGCTCGCGCCGACCAGCACGGCGAGGTAGACGACGTCCGCCACGAGTGCGCTGTCCGTGGTCGCCTGGAGCACCACCGCCAGGGCCACCACCGGAACCCACGCCACGGAGAGGATCCGCGACGCGCTCATCCCCAGACTTTAGGCTCGGAGAGGGGTTTCTCGTGGTTGATCGGGCCGTCCGCCCACGCGGCGCCGGGTGCCGGTCAGGGGCACTAGGCTGCTGCCGGAGGCACGTCCGGCCCGTAGCGCACGCACAGGAGGCTCCATGCCGGTGACCCGAGGCTTCTTCCGCCGCCGCCCGGAGGGGCCCGAGGGTCGGCTGCCTCCGGGGCAGTACGACACCGGAAGCGGCTGGCCGGTCCTCACGGCGGAGGCGACCCCGCTGATCCGTCCCGAGGCGTGGACCATGACCGTCGACGGGCTGGTCGAGCGGCCCACGACGTGGAACTGGGACCAGGTGCAGCAGCTCCCATCGTCGACCTACACGGGGGACATCCACTGCGTCACGACCTGGTCCAAGTTCGACGTCGCCTTCACCGGCGTCAGCGTCGACGTCCTGCTGGACGCGGCCGGGCCGCTCCCCGAGGCGGCGTTCGTGATGGCCCACTCCAGCACCGGCTACACGACGAACCTGCCGCTGAGCGACCTCACCGGCGGCAAGGCCTGGGTGGTCTGGGAGTACGGCGGCAAGCCGCTCGCCCGTGAGCACGGTGGGCCCGTGCGGCTCCTGGTCCCGCACCTCTACTTCTGGAAGTCCGCGAAGTGGGTCAGCCGACTCGAGCTGATGGCCCGGGACCAACCCGGGTTCTGGGAGCGCAACGGCTACCACGACCGAGGGGACCCCTGGCTCGAGCAGCGCTACCAGGGCGACTGAGGCACTGGCGTTGAGCATCGACGACGTCGTGCCGACCGCGACCACCTGGACGACCGGCCGGATCATCACCAAGGAGTTCCCCACCCCGACCACGGTCCGGCTGCGGATGCACGTGGAGGACCGGCTCCGGCACTGGCCGGGACAGCACTACCTGATCCGGTTGCGCGCACCCGACGACTACACCGCGCAGCGCTCCTACTCCGTGGCCTCGGACGAGAGCGACCCGCTCCTGGAGTTCCTGGTCGAGAGGCTGCCGAACGGAGAGGTCTCGGAGTTCCTGGCCGACGTGGCCGAGGTCGGTGACGTGCTGGAGATGCGCGGGCCGATCGGCCGCTGGTTCACCTGGGACACCCGCACGCCGGCGCTGTGTCTCGTGGGCGGCACCGGCGTGGTCCCGGCGATCTCGATGAGCAGAGCGGCCCGGCACGCCGGCACGCCGGACCTGCTGCGCGTCGTGGCCGTGGGCCGCAGCCCCGAGGAGCTGCCCTACGACGACGAGCTGCACTGGATCGGCGCGACCGTCGCGTACACACGCCATGCGGACGGCACGCGCGTGCCGGGACCTCCGACCCCGGACGAGCTCCTCCCCCTGCTGGACGGGGTCGAGCTGGCCTACGTGTGCGGGTCCTCGCGGTTCGCCGGGCTCGCCGAGTCGTTGCTCGTGGAGTGCGGGATGGCCCCGGAGGCCATCCGCGTCGAGCAGTTCGGCGCCACCGGCTGAACGGACCGGTCACCCACGCTCGGGCCGGCTCCGGTGCGGCGCGGCCCGGACGTGCGCACGTTCGCCCTGGCGGCCGACGAGGCTGAGGAACTCGACGGGACCGGCGCTGGTGGCTCCGAACCAGTGCGGCGTCCGGGTGTCGAACTCCGCGGCCTCGCCGGGATGCAACAGAAGGTCGTGCTCGCCGAGGACGAGGCGGAGCGTGCCGTCGAGGACATAGGCCCAGTCATAGCCCTCGTGGGTGCGAAGCTGAGGAACGTCGTCGTCGCGGCCCGCGGGCAGCACGAACTTGTAGGCCTGGATGCCGCCTGCGCGACGTGTCAGCGGGATGACGGTCGACCCGTCACCGGTGACGATCGGTCGCAGGTTGACGCGCGGGTTGCCGGTCGGCGGTGCGTCGACCAGGTCGTCGAGGGTGACCTGGTAGGCACGCGCAAGGGGCAGGAGCTGCTCGAGCGTGGGGCGTCGCAGCCCGGCCTCGAGCCGGGAGAGAGTGCTGACCGAGACGCCCGTCTCCGCGGCGAGCTCGGTGAGCGTGATCTGACGACGGGCCCGCAGCTGCCTCAGTCTCGGGCCCACCGCGTCGAGCGCAGGGTCGATGTCGTCCATGGCCCCATTTTGCCATTCGGCAACAACCTTTGCGCTTCGGCTGGTGATCAACGCACCCTGGCGAGGTGATGACACATGGGTTCGACAAGGACTACTGGCAGGCGCACTGGGCGGAACGACTCGCGGACGACGAGGGGACGACGCTTCCTCCCCACCCGTACCTCGAACGCGAGCTGATCGGCATCGATCCGGGCACCGCGCTGGACGCGGGCTGCGGTGGGGGCGCAGAGGCCATCTGGCTGGCCGAGCAGGGGTGGCAGGTCACCGGAGTCGACATCTCCAGGGCGGCACTCGACCGCGCCGCGCGCGCGGCTCGGAGCGCCGGACACGGTCGCATCGAGTGGGTGGAGGCAGACCTGACTGCATGGGAGCCGGAGGGCCGGTTCGAGCTGGTCACCTCGCACTACGCGCACGCCGCGATCCCCCAGCTGGACCTCTACGACCGTCTCGCCGAGTGGGTGGCACCGGGAGGCACGCTGCTCGTGGTCGGCCACCAGCACGCGCACGGCGGCGACGGCCACGAGGGCCACGAGGGCCACGAGGGCCACGAGGGGCAGCCACCTCCGGAGGCCGAGGTCAGCGCCTCGGCGATCACGGCTCGGCTGGCTCCCGAGGAATGGGAGATCGTGACCGTGGCCGAGCTGGTCCGCTCGGTCGACGAGCACGCAGGTCTGCCGGTCGAGCTGCACGACGTCGTCGTGCGGGCGACCAGGAGATGAGCAGCGGCACCTCGAGGGGCGCGGACACCGCCGACGCGACCGTCCACGACCCGCGACAGCGACGGGCGATCCTGGTCGCCGTCTGCCTCGCGTTGATGGCGGTGATCGCGTCGGTTTCCGGCCTCAACGTCGCACAGCCCCAGCTCGCCGTGGCCTTGGACGCGTCGCAGGGCGAGGTGCTCTGGATGATCAACATCTACGCGGTCTCCCTGGCCGCCCTCCTGCTGCCGCTCGGCGCGGTCGGGGACCGCTGGGGACGCCGACCGGTCCTGTTGGCGGGTCTGGCCGTCTTCGGGCTGGCGAGTGCCGCCGCCGGTCTGGCGCCCACGACCGAGGTCATGCTCGCGGCCCGGCTGCTCAGCGGCGTCGGCGCGGCGATGATCATGCCCGTCACCCTCGCGGTCATCACGGCCACGTTCCCCGACGAGGAGCGGTCGAAGGCGATCGGCGTGTGGACCGCCGTGGCGGCAGGTGGCGGCATCCTCGGGATGTACCTGTCAGCGCTGCTCGTCGACGTGGCCAGCTGGCGCTGGCTCTTCGCCCTGCCGGTGGTCCTGGTCGTCGCGGCCGTCGTCACGGGTCTGCGCGCCGTCCCCAACTCCCGCGAGCACGCAGGCCTTCCTTTCGACCACATCGGGGCCTTGTCGTCGGTGGTCGGGATGCTCGCCCTGGTCCTCGTCCTCCACGAAGGTCCCGAGCGGGGCTGGGGCGCGCCCGTGACCTTGCTGGGCCTCCTGGTCGCCGTGGTCAGCACCGCCGGCTTCGTGGGGTGGGAGCGACGGCAGGACGCACCGCTCCTCGACGTCCGCCTGTTCCGCGGGCGCGGCCTGTCCAGCGGCTCGCTGTCGCTCCTCACGGTGTTCGGGGTCCAGGCGGGCATCTTCGTCGTCCTCTTCCCCTACTTCCAGGCCGTGCTCGGCTGGTCCGGCCTGCGCTCGACGCTGGCACTCATGCCGATGGCCCTCCTGATGATGGCGGGCTCCGGACTGGCCCCACGGCTGGCCGCGCGTGCCGGCGCCCGGGCGACCATGGCGTCCGGGATCCTCCTGGGCGCCGTGGGCCTGGGTCTGATGGCGTCCCTCGTGTCCGTGGACGGTGGCTACCCGTCGGTCCTGCCGGGCATGCTCGCGATGGGGCTGGGCATGGGCCTGTCCATGACCCCGGCCACCGAGGCCATCACCTCGTCCCTGCCCCGCGAGCGCCAAGGGGTGGCCTCGGCGCTCAACGACGTCACCAGGGAGCTCGGCACCGCGCTGGGCGTCGCCTTGCTCGGCGCCCTGCTCACAGCCGGCTACCGCACCAACATCGACGCCCACCTCGACGGGGTGCCCCCCGAGGTGGCTGACGACGCGCGCGAGGGCATCGCCAACGCCGTCGCGGCCGCGAGCGGGGCGGGGTCGCTCGACGAGGTGCTGCTCCGGGCCGCCCAGGAGTCGTTCGTCGACGGCTGGCAGCAGGCCATGTGGGCCGGCACCGTGGTCATGGCGATCCTGTTCGTGTACGTGGTCGTGCGCGGGCCGCAGCGGGAGTGACCACCTCTAGAGGTGGTGTGCGCGGCACCGGACCCAGATAGCCTCGTGCCAACCGAGAGTTACTCGCGACCGCCTTTCAGGCCCTCCGTTCCCGGCTGTTCCGCCACCAGGTCAGGGGATCTCGGATGGACTTCTCACTCACATTGGACGTCTCGCCGCCGGACGTGTTCGTCCGTCCATGCGGCGAGCTCGACGTCTTCTCCGCCCATCAGCTCTCCCGTGACCTCCACGACGCGGTCGACGAGGGCTGCCGGCGAGTTCTGCTGGACCTCGCCGACGTGACCTTCGTGGACGCGGGCGCCCTGGGCGTCCTGGACCGGCTGCGCACCCAGATGGCCGAGCTCGGTGGGTCGCTCGTGGTCGTCGACTGGAGCCCGCGCTTCCTCCAGGTGTGCCGGATGGCCGGCCTGGACCGCACCTTCGAGCTCGCGGAGCCCATGCCCGCCTGATCGGCGCACCCTCCGGCGCAGCTCAGGTGGCACCCGACAGAATGCGGCCATGAGCTGGGCGACGTGCACCCTGGGGCACGCCCACTGGGGACCCCGCGGTGCCGCGGGCCTGCTCGTCGCCAACGACGGACACGTGCTGCTCCAGCTGCGGGCCCGGTGGGCCCACCAGGGCGGCACCTGGTCGATCCCGGGCGGCGCGCGCGAGCGCGGCGAGTCGAGCGTCGAGGCGGCCCTCCGCGAGGCTCACGAGGAGCTGGGGGTCGACCCGGCCAGCGTCGAGACCCTCGGCTCGTACGTCGCCGAGTGCGGCGGCTGGCGCTACGAGACGGTCCTCGCGCGGGCCGCGGAGCAGCTCCGGCTCGAGGACCGGGCCGAGAGCGCCGGGCACCGCTGGGTGGCCGCGGACCAGGTCGACGGGATGTTGCTGCACCCGGCCTTCAGAGCGGCGTGGTCGAGCACGACCACCCTCCGCGACTGGGTCGGGCTCACTCGAGGGTGAACTCGACCTTCCGGGTCGTCACGTCGGCCGTCGTCAGCCGTACCTGCGCCTCCGTGCCGAGCGGGAGCGGTGACGCCGAGACCAGGGGGGCCTCGATCGCGGGCTCGCGCACCGTGACGGTCCCGCGGGTGGGCTCCTTGTCGTCGACCGAGACGACGACGCCCGCGAACGACTCCCCCACGCGGGCCTTCAGCACCCCCGCCTCGACCAGGTCGAGCACCATCCGCTCGTAGCGGTTCGCGAGCTGCCCGGTCCGCTGCATGGTCGCCGGGAGACCCGGCAGCGCCGCGTGCACCCAGTCGGGCACCTCGTCACCGGCGCACAGGGCGAGGCACACCTCGGACGCGTGCCGGTCCGCCAGCCGGCGCAGCGGCGCGGTGACGTGGGCGTACTCCGCGGCGAGTCCCGCGTGCCGCGGCTCGGCCGGGACCTCCCCGTCGAAGGCGACGTACCCGCTCCCCCGCAGCAGTCGTGTGCTGGACACGATCAAGGCCGCCTGGTCGGGCTCGGTCGGGTCCAGCTCGCGGATCAGGTCGGCGTAGAGCAGCTCGGCCGGCCACTCGATCCCGAGGGCCCGGGCCGTGCGGTGCAGCCGCTGCACGTCGCGGTGGTCGGGATCAGGCAGGGTGCGGAGCAGGCCGACCCGCGCGTAGACCATGAGGGAGGCCGCGGCGAAGCCGGTCAGGAGCGACATCTGCGCGTTCCAGGTCTCCACCGGGAGGAGGTCGCGGAACTCCAGGGAGAACCGGTCGTCGGCGACGTGCACCTCCTGCTCCAGGGTCGGCAGCGAGATCCCCCCTCGCGCGGCCTCGCGGCTGAGCCGCAACAGGCCGACGTCCTTCAGCAGCTGGAGGGGCTCGGGGGCGGAGCCGTCGTCGATCGTGTCCTGCGCCTGCTGGTAGGTCAGCTTGGCGGTCGAGCGGACCAGGGCGCGCTGGACGTCCACGTCGGTGCGGGAGCCGTCGGCATCCAGACGGAGCGTCCACAGCAGCGCCGGACGCACCTGGTCGGGCAGCAGGGACGCGGCGTCCTCGGACAGGACCTTGGGGTGCAGCGGCACCTTCGAGTCGGCGCCGTACAGGGTCTGCCCCCGGCGGTGGGCCTCGACGTCCACCGGGTCCCCGGGAGTGATGAACGCGGCCAGGTCGGCGATGGCGTAGGAGAGCACGAACCCGTCGCCGTCCCGGGCCAGGTGGAGCGCCTGGTCCAGATCCATCGAGCCGGGCGGGTCGATCGTGACCATCGGGAGGTCGGTACGGTCCAGCCCGGGCAGCCGTGGGTTCCTGGCGGCCTCGGCGGCGGCGGCCTCGACCTCGGGCGGGAACGCCGCGCTGACCTCCAGCTCGGCCTGGATCTGCGCGATGCCGGCCCGGAGCGTGTCGGCCGCGACGCCATGGGCCGCCTCGGGCCCCTCGAGCCGGGGCCGGACGGTGACCACGCGGTTGCCCCACATGGCCTCGACCCTACGGTGTCTCCGTGATGGTCTCCGTGATGTCGCCGTGATCGTGCTCCTGCCCCCGAGCGAGGGGAAGACCGCGCCGCGCCGCGGCAGGCCGCTCGACCTCACGACCCTCACGCTGCCGTCGCTGACCCCGGCCCGGGAGCGCGTGCTCGACGCGCTGGTCTCGCTGTGCGAAGCCGACGAGACCGAGGCGGCGCGGGTCCTGGACGTCCCGCGGTCCCAGCTCGGTCTGGTCGGGCTCAACGCCCGGATCCGTACGGCACCGACCGCCCGGGCCGACCAGGTCTACTCAGGCGTGCTCTACGACGCCCTGTCGCCGGCCACCCTGAGCACCGCCGCCCGCCGGCGTGCGACGGCCCGGCTGCTGGTGACCTCCAGCCTCTTCGGTCTCGTCGGCCCGGCCGACCGGATCCCGGCGTACCGCCTGTCGGGCGACGCGGTCCTGCCGCGCCTCGGCGGTGTGGCCGCCCACTGGCGCGGCTCGCTCGGCCACGTTGTCGAGGAGCTCGTGGGCGACCGCCTGCTGGTGGACCTGCGCAGCAGCATGTACGCCGCGTTCTGGCGACCACCCGCCACGCTCGCGCGCCGGGTGGCGACGGTGCGGGTCCTGCACGAGGTCGGCGGGAGGCGCCAGGTGGTCAGCCACTTCAACAAGGCGACCAAGGGCCGGATCGTCCGCGAGCTCCTGGAGTCGGGAGCCGCGCCCCGCTCACCGGGCAGGCTCGCCGATGCTTTGCGCGACCTGGGCTGGACGGTCGAGGTCGAGCCCGGCCGGGCAGGCACCCGGCTGGACGTCGTCGTCGCCGAGCTCTGAGTCCGTCTCGGCCGGGGCTTGGCGGGTCTCCGTACCGTGACCCCATGCGCGCTCGGCTCGTGGTCGCGGTGGTGGCGGGTGTCCTGCTGTCCGGCTGCACGGACGAGGACCCGGGCGAGACGAGCTCGGCCGCGCCGTCACCGCAGGCTCCGGCGAGCAGCCCGACCACCGAACCCCCGGGGGCGGCCGCCGAGCCGAGCGGGGAAGCCACGTCCGCCGAGCCCACGGCGCCGGCCGCCGAGCCCCCGGCGCCACCGGTCTCGGTGCTCGGCCTGGACCAGCAGACGCACCGTGGCGACCGGCTCCGGCTGGGCGCCGTCCGCGAGGACACGGCCGCCTACACGTCCTACGACGTCACCTACCGCAGCCGGAGCACGACGCCCGCCGGACGGACCGAGTCCTACACGATCTCGGGGGTGCTCAACGTCCCGACCGGCCGCGGCCCCTTCCCCGCCGTGGTCCTGGCGCACGGCTACATCGACCCCGCCGTCTACGAGCGCGGGCAGGGCATGACCCGCGAGCGTGGCTATCTCGCCTCGCGCGGCTACGTCGCCCTGCACGTCGACTACCGCAACCACGCCGAGTCCGACGACGACCCGCGCTACCAGCGGCGGATGCGGCTCGGCTACAGCGCCGACGTCATCAACGCGGTCAAGGCGCTCCAGGCAGCCCCCGACGTGCCGGTTGCTGACGACCGGATCGCCCTGTTCGGCCGGTCGATGGGCGGCGGTGTCGTCCTCAAGGCCCTGGTCGCCGAGCCGGGCCTGGTGCGGGCCGCGGCGCCGTGGGCGTCGGTGTCCTCGCTGGAGGGCGAGAACTACGACCAGTTCCAGCGCGACGACCCCGCCGACCGGAGCCGTCCGGACGACCCGGCCCGCGTCCACGGTCTCCCCGAGGACAACCCCGAGTTCTGGCTGGCCAACTCGTCGCGCCCCTACTTCGACCGGATCACCGAGCCGGTCCTGATGGTGCACGGCCGGGCCGACGACACCTGTCCTCCCCGCTGGGCGACCGCGACCCGACAGGCGCTGGTGCGCGCGGGCGTGGACGCGCAGCTGGAGTGGTACGACGACGGGCACGCGTTCGGTCCGGCGTTCACCGCCGCCATGGACCGCACCATCCGGTTCTTCGAGCAGCAGATGGACTGACGCGAGCGACCTCGGACCTCGCCGACAAGGACCATCGCCTCTGCCTGCGACCGAGGCGCCGCGGTGGACTGTCGCCATGGCACTCGTCGCACGGGAGCGTCCGGTCGGTGCCGCGTCCCGATGGCGCCTGGCGGTCGGCGTCGTCGCCGCCCTCAACGCGGTCGCGGCACTGGGCGGCACCGTCGGGCTCGTCTCCGGCTGGCTCAGCCTGGGCGACCTCACCGACCGGTTGCCGTTCGGCAGCAGCGTGCTCGGCGGGACAGCGCTGGCGGTGCTGGTCTCCCTGCCCCAGGCCCTGCTCGCCCTGCTGGCCTGGAGGAGGGCCAGCGCCGCGGCGGCGGTCTCGGTCCTGGTCGGCGGGATGCTGGTGGGCTGGATCCTGGTGGAGGCGCTGTTCCTGCAGGTCTTCGAGGGGCTGCAGGTCGCCTACCTCGTCATCGGGCTCGTCCAGGTCGGACTGGGCCTCCTGCTCGGGCTGCACGACCCGGGGTTGGAGCCACGCGCCTTGACCGCGATGGCCTGGGCGGTGGTGGCCGACCTGCCCCGGTTCCTGGGGGCACCGTTCCACCGGCGGGCACACCTGCGCTGGGGAGCAACCCCGGCCGAGGTCGCCGCGCCGATGCCAGGTGACGCCGCGCTCCCCGAGGCGTCGTACGTCGCCACCCGCGCGATCGACATCGCCGCCCCGCCCGAGGCGGTGTGGCCCTGGATCGTCCAGGTCGGCGCGGACCGGGCCGGCTGGTACAGCGACGACCTCCTCGACAATACCGGACGGCCGAGCGCGGACGTGGTCCGTCCCGAGTGGCAGCACGTCGCCCGCGGCAACGTCGTCTCCATGTCGCCGCGCACCCCGCCGTCACCGGGGACCTTCTTCACCGTCGAGTCGTTCGACGAGCCGTACTGGCTCCTGTGGTCCAAGTCCGACTCCGTCTGGAGCTGGCGCCTCGAGCCGGCCCCCGGTGGCGGCACCCGCCTGGTGACCCGGGTCCGGGCCTGCTACGACTGGCAGCGTCCGGCGCTCGCGCTGTTCGGCGTCCTGCTCATGGAGCTGGGTGACTACCCGATGATGCGGCGGATGCTCCTCGGCATCCGGTCCCGGGCGACGGCGGGCCGCACCGGCGTCACCACGACGTAGCGCCGGCCGCGAAGGCGTCGTTGCCCGGCGGCCGGGCGTTGTAGAGCCGCAACGAGGCCCGGTCGGGGATGCCGTTCTCCTCCGGGTAGTAGGAGACGACGCTGACCGACGCCGGCGACAGCTCCATCCGGAACACGCCGTCGAGCGGCGCACCGATCGCGTCGCTGACCAGGATCTTGATCGGCGTCACGTGGCTCACCACCACCACCGTGCGGCCCTCGTGCCGGGCGCGCAGCCGGGCCAGCGCACTCAGCACCCTGGCCTGGACCGTCTCGAAGGACTCGCCCCCCTCGGGCGCCCGGTCGAGCTGGCCCATCCACGCCTCGAGGCCGGCCTGGTCCCGTTCGGCGACCTCGGCGTAGGTGAGCCCGTCCCAGACGCCGAACTCCATCTCGGCGAACCCCGGCTCCTCCTCCACCGGGCGAGCCAGGGACTCGGCGATCACCTCCGCGGTCTCGCGCGTGCGGCGCACCGGCGAGGTCACGACGGCGTCGATCCGCTCGGCGAGGGGCGAGAGCCAGTCGGCGGTCGCCCGGGCCTGCGCGAGCCCCTCCTCGCTGAGGCCCGGGTTGTCCCCACCGAGCCCGCCCGAGAACCTCTTCGCCGTGGTGTGAGCGGTGACGCCGTGTCGCACGAGGACCAGCGTGGTGGGCGCAGCGGTCGGAGGCCCCCAGCCCCGCGCGGGGGCGACGTCCGGTCCAGGCTCCGGGTCCTCGATCTCCTCGATGAGCGAGTCCTCGTCGAACTCCGGCACCGGGCCCGGCGCGCTCACCCCGTTGCGCTTGCCGTCCAGCGCCTCGTTGGCGAGCCGGTCGGCATGCGCGTTCCGCAGGCGTGGCACCCAGGTGTACGTCGTCCCGAACGGCGCGAGCCCGTTGGCCTCCTGGGCCAGCGGGATCATGTCCGGGTGCTTGATCTTCCAGCGCCCGGACATCTGCTCGACCACGAGCTTGGAGTCCATCCGCACCTCGATCTCGGCGTGCGGGGCGAACTCCTCGGCCAGCCGCAGGCCACCGATCAGGCCGCAGTACTCCGCGACGTTGTTGGTGGCGATGCCGATCGTCGAGCCGTCCTCCGCGATCACCTCGCCGGTCTCCGCGTCCTTGAGGACGGCGCCGTACGCCGCCGGGCCCGGGTTGCCGCGCGAGCCGCCGTCGGCCTCGATGATGACCTTGCGGTGCCGGAACGGTTCGGTCACAGGCCCGATTCTGCGGTCCGCACCAGGATCCGCTGGCACTCCTCGCAGCGGACCACGGTGTCCTCGGGCAGCGCCCGGATCTCGCCGATCTCGTGGGCGTCGAGGGTCAGCCGGCAGCCGCCGCACTGGCGGGCCCGCAGCTCGGCGGCACCCACACCGCCCTTGGCCTCGCGCAGCTTGTCGTAGAGCGCGAGCAGGTCGGCGGGCAGCCCCTCCGCCGCCGGGCGGCGCTCCGACTCCAGGCTGGCGAGCTCGGCGTCGAGCGCCTCCAGCTTCTCGTCGCGGGCGGCCGCCACGGCGGCGAGCCGCTCGTCGGCGGCGGCGACCTGCGCGGTGAACGACTCGAGGTCCTTCTCGGCGTCCTCGAGCCGGGCCATCACCTCCAGCTCCTCGTCCTCCAGCGTGGTGATCCGCCGCTGGAGCGACTCCAGCTCACCCTGCATGCGCTCGAGGTCCTTGGGGTTGCTGATCAGCCCCTTGTCCATCCGGTCCTGGTCCCGGGTGCGCCGGGTCTTGACCTGCTCGACGTCGGCGTCGACCTTCAGCTGCTCTGCGGTGAGGTCGTCGACCAGGATCTGCGCGTCCCGGCGCTGGGCATCGAACCCCGCCCGCGACTCCTGCAGCGCCGTGAGCTCCGCCAGCTCGGGCAGGGTCCGTCGTTGGTGTCGCAGCACGTCGACCCGGGCGTCGATCGCCTGCAGGTCGAGAAGGGCGAGCTGGGCGGCGGGATCGGCTTTCAGTGCAGCTCCTAGTGAGGGCCGTTCACGGGCGGGTCCACGGGTCCGTGGGGATCTCGCTGACCCGGGTCTCCACCGTATCGCCCTCAGCAGCGCCCCCGAGACCATCCAGTGCCTCGCGCACCCGCGCCTCCACCACCGGCAGCCAGGTCCACTCGGCGGCCCAGTGGGCGATGTCGACCAGCGCGGGCCCGTCCTTCTCCAGGAACTCGGTCGCCGGGTGGTGCCTCAGGTCGCTGGTGACATAGACGTCCGCGTCGGTCGCGAGCACCGCATCGAGCATGAAGTCGCCCGCACCGCCGCAGACCGCGACCCGGCGCACCGGCCGCCCCGGGTCGCCGCCGACCCGCACTCCCCCGGCCGTCCGCGGCAGACGCTCGGCCACCAGGGCGGCGAACTCGCCCAGGGTCGTCGGCTCGACGTCGCCGATCCGGCCGGCCCCGGTGTGCCCTGGCGCCGCGGGGGCGAGCTCGACGACGTCGTACGCCGGCTCCTCGTAGGGGTGCGCGGCCAGCATCGCCGCCACCACCGCCGTACGCCGCGGGCGGGCCAGCACGACCTCGACCCGGACCTCGTCGACCACCTCGAGGCGACCGACCGCGCCGATCGTGGGGTTGGCCCCGTCGAGCGGCCGGAACCGGCCCTCACCGCCGGTGCTGAACGATGCCGAGTCGTAGTCGCCGATCGTGCCCGCCCCGGCGCCCGCGAGCGCCTCGCGCACCCGCTCCGCGTCAGACCTGGGGACGTAGGTCGTGAGCTTGTCCAACGGCGCCGGGTCGCGCGGCAGGACGGGAGCCAGGTCCCGAAGGCCGAGGGTCGTCGCGAGCGCCTCGCTCACCCCGCCGACCGCCTGGTCGGCGTTGGTGTGCGCGGTCAGCAGCGCGCAGCCGGCGTCCAGGAGGGTGCCGAAGGTCCGGGCCTTGGGCGTCGTCCTGGCGATGCCATGGACCGGCTTGAGGAACAGCGGGTGGTGGACGACGAGCAGGTCTGCACCCCACTCGGCCGCCTCGCGGGCAACGGCGGGCGCCGGGTCGACCGCGAACAGCACCTTCCGGACCGGCTGGTCCGGGTCGCCCGACACCAGTCCGACGGCGTCCCAGGAGTCGGCGGTGCCCGGCGGGTACCAGCCGTGCAGCAGGTCGACGACGTCTGTCAACCGGGGCGGTGTGGGCACGCTCGGAGGGTAGCCGTCAGTTGACCTGGCGGTCGCGGCCCTCCCAGTAGGGCGCCCGCAGCTTGAACTTCTGCAGCTTGCCGGTCGCCGTCCGCGCCAGGAGCTCGCGGAACTCGATCGACGTCGGCGCCTTGTAGCCGGCCGCCTTCTCCTTGCACCAGGCGATCAGCTCGGCCTCGGTGACCTCGGCGCCCTCGGCCAGCACGACCAGCGCCTTGATCGTCTCGCCCCACTTCTCGCTCGGGACACCGATCACGGCCACCTCGGCGACCGCCGGGTGCGAGAAGAGCACGTCCTCGACCTCGATCGACGACACGTTCTCGCCGCCGGTGATGATGACGTCCTTCTTGCGGTCCATGATCGTCAGGTAGCCGTCGTCGCCGATCTCGCCGCCGTCCCCGGTGTGGAACCAGCCATCGGCCAGGGCCCGCTCGGTCTCCTCCGGCTGCTCCCAGTAGCCCTCGAGGACGACGTTGGAGCGGGCCAGCACTTCGCCGCCCGGCGCCCCGTCCTCGCCGTCGCCGCCCTCCGAGATCTTCAGGGTCACGCCGATGGCCGGCGCACCCGCCCGCACCAGCTTGGCGGCCCGCTCGTCGGCCGGCAGGTCGTCCCACTCCTGGCGCGTGCGGTTGACGGTGAGCAGGGGGGGACGTCTCGGTGAGCCCGTAGATCTGGATGAACTCCCAGCCGAGCTCCTCCTGCACCCGGACCACGGTCTTCGTCGGTGGAGGCGCCCCGGCCATGATGATCCGGACCCGGTCGCGTCCCGGGATCTCGCCCTCCCAGGTCTGCGCGGCCTCGAGGACGGCGGCCGCGACGGCGGGGGCGGCGCACATGACGGTCACGCCGTGCTGCTCGACCCGGCGGAGGATCTCGGCCCCGTCGACCTTCCGCAGGATGATGTGCGGCACTCCGAGCCCGGTCATCGCGAACGGCATGCCCCAGCCGTTGGCGTGGAACTGCGGGAGCGTGTGCAGGTAGACGTCGCGGTCGGT
>NZ_JAEMSS010000207.1 GCF_016462705.1 Nocardioides sp.
CTGGAGATCACCGAAGGCACCGAGGGCGACCGATTCTGGCGGGCCGACGCGGTCGCCGTGCTCGAGCCGTCGGCGGACCGGGTGGTCCCGCCGTGCCCCTACGCGGGACCGGACGCGTGCGGCGGCTGCGACTTCCAGCACGTCTCGCTCGCCCGGCAGCGGCTGCTCAAGGCCGAGGTCGTCCGCGAGCAGCTGGTGCGGCTCGCCGGTCTCGACACCGATGTGACCGTCGAAGCGGTCCCCGGCGACCAGGAGGGGCTGCGCTGGCGGACCCGCCAGCGGTTCGTCGCGCTGCCCGGGGGTCGGCACGGAATGCGCAAGCACCGGTCCCACGACGTCGTCGCTGTCGACGACTGCCTGATCGCCGGGGCAGCGCCGTCCCACCTGGTCCGGGGCGTGCCCTTCGAGGTGGCCGCCGAGACCGGGTTCTGGCAGGTCCACCCGGGCGCGCCCGAGACGCTCGTGGCCACCGTGCTCGACATGCTGGCACCACGGCCGGGGGAGACCGTGCTCGACCTCTACGCCGGTGTCGGCCTGTTCGCCCGCTTCCTCGCCGACGCGGTCGGGCCGACGGGGGCGGTCACCCTGGTCGAGGGCGACGCCGAGGCCTGCCGGCACGCCGCCGTCAACGTGCCCGGAGCAGACGTGCACGCGGGCGACGTGGGCACCGTCCTGGCAACCGGGACGGCTCCTCGGGTGGACCTGGTGGTGCTCGACCCACCTCGGACCGGGGCGAAGCGGGCCGTGGTCGACCAGGTCGCCGCCCGGTCGCCGCGCGCGGTGGCCTACGTGGCCTGCGATCCCGCCGCGCTGGCCCGCGACGTCGCGACCTTCGCCGAGCACGGCTACGTCCTGCGAGCGCTGCGCGCGTTCGACGCCTTCCCGATGACCCACCACGTGGAGTGCGTGGCGTTGCTGGGCCCTGCAGCCGGGCTCGGACCGGTTGCACAAATGTGAGGCAGGAGGGGTGAGTCGGGGCGGCACCCCCTGGACCTAGGCTCACCCGGTGCGCATCCTGGCCACCTCAGGTGGCTTCCATCCCTCTGACCTCGGCGTCTTCCAATGGCGCCGCGGCCCGCTCATCGACCACGCCATCCACCTGGCCGGCGATCCGGCGCGGCCCCGTTTCTGCTACGTCGGCACCGCCGCGGGGGACAGTCTCAACGGGCTGGCCGGCTTCTACCGCGCCTTCGCCGGCTCGGACGTCCGGGCATCACACCTCGAGCTGTTCACCATGCCCAACGTCCCCGACCTCCGCTCCTTCCTGCTCGCGCAGGACGTGATCTGGGTCGGCGGCGGCTCGGTCGCCAACCTGCTCGCCGTGTGGCGGGTCCACGGTCTCGACGAGGTCCTGCGCGAGTGCTGGGAGGCCGGAGTCGTCCTCAGCGGCGTCTCGGCCGGCTCGCTGTGCTGGTTCGTCGGCGGGCCGACCGACAGCTACGGCGCCGACCTCCGGGTGTCGCCGCCCGGGCTCGGCCTGCTGCCCTACGGCAACGGGGTCCACTACGACAGCGAGGACCAGCGTCGGCCGCTGCTGCACAAGCTCGTCGGCGACGGAATCCTGCCGACGTCGCACGCCACCGACGACGGAGTCGGCCTGTTCTACGAGGGCACCGAGCTGGTCGAGGCCGTCTCGGACCGCCCGGGCGTCGCGGCGTACGTCGTGGAGAGGCAGCAGGACGGGTCGGTCACCGAGGAGCGGATCGAGCCCCGGCTGCTGGGCTGACAGCGTTCTGCAAGCGGTCGTCAAGCGGTCGTGCGCACGCTGCCGTCATGACCATCCTCAAGCTTCCTCGGAGCGCCTTCGCCAACGTCACCGCCACCCTGGCTCTCGCCGTGTCCCTGGGGGGCGGCGCCTACGCGGCCGGCCTCGCCAAGGACTCGGTGCGGTCCAAGCAGATCAAGGACGGCGTCATCCGGACCGTCGACCTGAAGAGCGGCGCGGTCACCGGCGCCAAGGTCGCCGACGGCTCGTTGACCGGTGCCGACATCGACGAGTCAACCCTGGACCTGCCGACGCCGCCGACGACTCCCTCGGCCGTCGCCGACTCGGTGCACAGCTCGCCGAAGACGTCCGGCACGTTGGGGGAGTTCTCGACCAAGCTCGCCGAGGTGACGATCGACGTGCCGGCGGCCGGCTACGTCGACGCGACCGCCACCGCGATGCTGAACGGATCCGCGGGCAGCGACGTCATCGACGTGTTCGTCATGGACGTCAGCACCGAGGTGGCGCGCGGCTACTGGGACGCGGGCGATGCCGACGGCATGTTCGACATCTCGCAGAGCGCCCACGGAGTCGTCCCCGTGAGTCCCGGCAGGCACACGTTCAAGCTCTTCGTCGCGGAGTACTCGACGAACGGCACCTACAGCGGCTTCGCCGAGGCCCAGCTGATCGTCCGGTACTTCCCTGAGGGGCGGATCGGGTAGCGGGTCGCGACGGCAAGCCGACCGCAAGGCGGCCACAAGGGTGGTCGCCCACGCTGGTCGCATGACCAGGACAGCATCTGCGAGCAGCACCTTCGTCAACCTCACCTCCGCGCTGGCGCTCGTCGTCGCCGTCGGTGGCGGCGGCGCCTACGCCGCCACGGTCGCCAAGAACTCGGTCGGGTCGGCCCAGGTCAAGAACGGCGCGATCAAGGCCCAGGACGTCAAGGTGGGGTCGCTCACGGGCGTCCAGGTCGCCGACGGCTCGGTGACCGGGAGCGACCTGAAGGACGGGTCGGTCACGGGAGCCGACGTCGACGAGGCCTCGCTCCGGCTGCCGGCGACGCCGCTGGTCTTCGAGGGGCCCTACACCCACCAGGCCACCCTCTCGGGCACCTGGACCGAGCACGCCCGGGTCTCCTTCACCCTGCCGGCCGACGGGCTCGTCCGGCTCGAGGCCGAAGCGACCCTCGGCGCGAACCCCGCGGCGACGCCGGGTGGCGGCTACGTCCAGACCCTCTTCTACATCGACGACGACGGCCAGGTCCCCTTCAAGGAGGTGGGGGCCTACACCCTCTGGGGCTCGCCCGGACCGGGCACCATGCTGGTCCAGCACCCCACGGCCTCCGACGTGCACACGCTGAAGGCGGGCACGTACGTGGTGTCCCTGCACCTGCGCGAGCTCGGCACCGGCGGCCACTTCTCGACGCTGCAGAACGGCCAGATCGACGTGATGTACTTCCCGGCCGGCGCCGCCGACCCCGACGTCGCCAACCCCTGAGCCGCCGCACTGGGTCCCCGCCGTCTGACCCGTTCGGGCTATGGCGCTTCCGGGACGAAGCGGGCAGAAACGACCTATGGGTCTCGGACAACACCTCTCGTTCGCCAACGTCGCTGCCGGTACGGCCCTCGTGGTCGCGCTCGGGGGAGGGGGGCTCGCCGTCGCGGCGGTGGCCAAGAACTCGGTCGGCTCGGCACAGATCGTCAACTCCTCGATCAAGGGCAAGGACGTCAAGGACGGCAAGCTCACGGGGAAGGACATCAAGGAGTCGACGCTCGCCGGGGTCGCCTCGGCGGCGTCGGTCGACACGGTGCGGCACCTCACCGCCAACCCGGTCCAGGGCCAGTCCGTGCCGTTGCTGACCAGGGGCGCCCTCACGCTGACCGCGTCCTGCGCCGGGTCGCCCGGGACAGGCCTCGCGTCCCTGCAGATGACGACCGCCGTCGATCACGCACGGTGGGTCACGAGCAACAACCAGGACGAGGACTTCACGGTCGCCGACGGCGCGGCCGGCTTCGGCCAGGTCAGCAACGGGATCGCCCAGATCCTCGTCTCCGCCACCACGCCGAGTGGTGAGGCCGTGCACGTGATGGGGCACGCGACGGCCAGCGGCACCCAGTGCCGGGTCGACATCGTCGTCGTCGGCTGACCCTGGCGGCGTGCCCCGCCGGTCGGGTTTGTCCTGTCGCGCGCCGGTGATGTATCTTGACATCAAGATACTTTCCCGGTGCGGCAGGATGGGCAGCAGCCCATGACGAGGAGATGGTGAGCAGTGGCGAGCAAGGACAGCTTCGGCGCGAAGAGCACGCTCGAGGTGGGCGGTGAGAGCTACGAGATCTACCGTCTCGACGCGGTCACCGGTGACGGCCTCCCGGACGACGCCGTCGCGAGCCTGCCATTCAGCCTCAAGGTGCTGCTCGAGAACCTGCTGCGCACCGAGGACGGCGCCGACATCACCGCCGACGACATCCTGGCGCTGGCCGGGTGGGACGCGGACGCCGAGCCGGACAAGGAGATCCAGTTCACCCCCGCGCGGGTGATCATGCAGGACTTCACCGGCGTGCCCTGCGTCGTGGACCTGGCCACCATGCGCGAGGCGATGGCCGACCTCGGGGGCGACCCGACGAAGATCAACCCGCTCGCTCCCGCCGAGCTGGTCATCGACCACTCCGTGATCGCCGACGTGTTCGGCACCCCGGAGGCGTTCGGGCGCAACGTCGAGATCGAGTACGAGCGCAACCGCGAGCGCTACCAGTTCCTGCGCTGGGGGCAGGGCGCGTTCGACGACTTCAAGGTCGTCCCGCCCGGCACCGGCATCGTCCACCAGGTCAACATCGAGCACCTGGCCCGCGTGGTCTTCACCCGGGACAGCGACGGCGCGACCGTCGCCTACCCGGACACCTGCGTCGGCACCGACTCGCACACCACGATGGTCAACGGCATCGGCGTGGTCGGCTGGGGTGTCGGCGGCATCGAGGCCGAGGCCGCGATGCTCGGGCAGCCCGTCTCGATGCTCATCCCGCGCGTCGTCGGCTTCAAGCTCAGCGGTGACCTTCCGGAGGGCGCGACGGCCACCGACCTGGTGCTCACGATCACGGAGATGCTCCGCCAGCACGGCGTGGTCGGGAAGTTCGTGGAGTTCTACGGTCCGGGCGTCTCCGTCCTGCCGCTGGCCAACCGCGCCACGATCGGCAACATGAGCCCGGAGTTCGGCTCCACCATCGCGGTCTTCCCGATCGACGAGGAGACGACCAAGTACCTCAAGCTCACCGGCCGCACCGACGAGCAGCTCGCGCTGGTCGAGGCGTACGCCAAGGAGCAGGGCCTCTGGCACGACCCGGACGCGGAGCCGCGCTTCTCCGAGAAGCTCGAGCTCGACCTGTCGACCGTGGTCCCGTCTCTGGCAGGCCCCAAGCGCCCGCAGGACCGGGTCTCCCTGTCCGAGGCCAAGGAGTCGTTCCGCGGCGCGCTGGTCGACTACACCGACGGCAGCCCGGAGCAGGAGACCAACGGCTACGACGAGACCGTCGAGGAGTCGTTCCCCGCCTCGGACCCGCCGGCCAACGGTCACGGCGAGGCCGCCCCCACGGACTACGTGTCGGCGGCCCCCGCCGACGGCGGGCGGCCGAGCAACCCCGCGCTGGTCACGCTGGAGGACGGCACGAGGTTCGAGGTCGACCACGGTGCCGTCGCCATCGCCGCGATCACGTCGTGCACCAACACCTCCAACCCGTCGGTGATGATCGGGGCGGCGCTGCTGGCCAAGAAGGCGGTCGAGAAGGGCCTGGAGCGCAAGCCGTGGGTCAAGACCACGCTCGCGCCCGGCTCCAAGGTCGTCAGCGACTACTACGAGAAGGCCGGCCTGACGCCGTACCTCGACAAGCTCGGCTTCAACCTGGTCGGCTACGGCTGCACCACCTGCATCGGCAACTCCGGGCCGCTCATCCCCGAGGTCAGCCAGGCGGTCAACGACAACGACCTCGCGGTCGTCTCGGTGCTGTCCGGCAACCGCAACTTCGAGGGCCGGATCAACCCGGACGTCAAGATGAACTACCTGGCCTCGCCGCCGCTGGTGGTCGCCTATGCGCTGGCCGGGTCGATGGACGTCGACCTCTTCAACGACCCGCTGGGGCAGGACCAGGACGGCAACGACGTCTTCATGAAGGACATCTGGCCGACCGCGAAGGAGGTCGAGGACGTGATCGCGACCGCGATCACCTCCGAGATGTTCTCCAGCGATTACGCCGACGTGTTCGCCGGCGACGAGCAGTGGCAGTCGCTGCCGACCCCCGAGGGCGACACCTTCGCGTGGGACCCCGAGTCGACGTACGTGCGCAAGCCCCCCTACTTCGACGGCATGCCGGACGAGCCGGCACCCGTCGAGGACATCGAGGGCGCCCGGGTGCTGCTCAAGCTGGGTGACTCGGTCACCACCGACCACATCAGCCCGGCCGGGGCGATCAAGAAGGACTCGCCGGCCGGCAGCTACCTGGCCGAGCACGGCGTCGAGCAGCGGGACTTCAACTCCTACGGCTCGCGCCGCGGCAACCACGAGGTGATGATCCGCGGCACCTTCGCCAACATCCGGCTCCGCAACCAGCTCGCGCCCGGCACCGAGGGCGGCTTCACCCGCGACTTCACGACCGGCGAGGGCGACGACGCGAAGGTCACGTCGGTCTACGAGGCCTCGGAGAACTACCTCGCTGCCGGAACGCCGCTGGTGGTCCTGTCCGGCAAGGAGTACGGCTCCGGCTCGTCGCGCGACTGGGCCGCCAAGGGCACCGCCC
>NZ_JAEMSS010000208.1 GCF_016462705.1 Nocardioides sp.
ACCACGATGAAGATGCCCTGCAGCCGGCCCCGGACGTCGTCGGACACCGCGCTCTGCAGCATCGACATCCGGAACGCGGCCGAGGCCATGTCGGCGGCGCCGCCGACCACGAGCATCGCCAGGGCGACGCCGAGCATCACCCGCAGCCACCCGTCCCCACGCAGGTCGGCCAGCCCGACCGCGACTCCGAACCCCACCATCGCCAGCCCCCAGACGAGGATGCAGATGATCACCGCCCGTCCGTGCGCCTCGACCCGGGAGACCCACCCGCTCAGCACGCCGCCCACGACGGCGCCGGTCGGGATCGCGGCGAAGAGCAGCGCGAAGACCAGCCCGCCCTCCGGCGGTCCGCCGAAGTCGGTGTCGGCGATCTCGGGGAAGAGCGCCCGGGGCATCCCGAACACCATCGCGATGATGTCGACGACGAAGGACATGAGCAGCACCGGCTGGTGGCGCAGGTAGGCGAACCCGTCGACGACGGACCGGAGGCCCGGTGCACCGGTCGGCGCGCTCAGCACCGGCAGCCGGGGCAGCCGGACCACGGCCGACAGCGTGGCGAACAGCGTGATCGTGTCGACCAGGTAGAGCCACTCCAGCCCCACCACCGGGATGAGCACGCCGGCCGCGAGCGGCCCGGCGATGGCGCCGGCCTGCATCACCGTCATGTTCAGCGAGTTGGCCGACGGCAGCAGCTCGAGCGGCAGCAGCTTCGGCAGCACCGCGCTGCGGGTCGGTTGGTTGACCGCGAAGAACGCCTGCTGGACCGCGAACAGGCAGAGCAGGCCCCAGACCCCGATCCCGCCGCTGGCCGCCTGGAGCCAGAACAGCGCGCTGGTCCCGATCAGACCGAGGGTCGAGACGATGAGGATCGTGCGCCGGTCGAAGACGTCGGCCAGCGCCCCGCCGTACAGCCCGAAGACGACCAGCGGCACCAGCCCGAAGACGCCGGTGAGCCCGACGTACGCGGAGGAGCCGGTCTGCGCGTAGATCTGGGCGGGCACCGCCACGACCGTGAGCTGCGCGCCCACGACCGTGATGATGTTCGCGGTCCAGAGCCGCCGGAACGCCGGGACCTGCAGCGGCCGGGTGTCGGCGAGCAGCCCGCGGAAGCGCACCGGGTCAGTGTCCTCGCGTCCGTCGGACGCTCGTCGGACGCCCCCTGGACAGGTCCGGGGTGACGGTCACGGCCAAGGTCAAGATCGGCAACGACGTCACCCGCGTCAAGAAGGCCACCTTCAAGCTCCGCTGCGCCGAGGGCCGGCAGAAGGTGGTGCGCAAGAACCTCGAGATGTATGACGTCGGCCGGTTCTACAGCACCGAGCCCGGCAGCAACGTGAGCGGCAGCTGGCTGAGCAAGCACAAGGTCGACCTCGTGGTGCAGACCAGCAACGGCCTGCCGTGCACCGACCGGGCGTTCAGCTTCGTCGCCAAGGACTGACCGGACCGACCGACGCCGGGGAGACCCACGCGCCGGCTCGGCGATGAGTCCGGGCCGGCGCGTGAGTCTGTCGTCCATGAGCACCCACGCGGGACCCCTCGACGTGACGTTCGAGGCGACGCTGCTGAAGTCCGACGCCCAGGGCGGCTGGACCTACGTCGTGTGGCCGGAGTCGGCCGCCTTCTTCGGGACCCGGGGTCTCGTCAAGGTGCGCGGCACCGTCGACGGCGCGCCGTTCCAGAGCTCGTTCATGGCCCTGGGGGACGGCAACCACAAGCTCCCCGTGAGGTCGGCGCTGCGGCTCGAGGTCGGCAAGTCCGAGGGGGAGACGGTGACCGTCCACCTCGAGGAGCGGTTGTAGGGCGCACCTAGCCTGGCCGCATGGAGTCGGTCTGGGACTACCCGCGCCCGCCGCGGCTCGAGCGCACACCGGCCCGGCTCGAGGTCGAGCTCGGTGGGTCGGTGGTCGCCTCCACCACGGACGGCTGGCGGGTCCTGGAGACCAGCCACCCGCCGACCTTCTACCTGCCCGCGTCGGCGTTCCAGCCCGGGACCCTGCGGGAGACGGCCGGCTCCAGCGTCTGCGAGTGGAAGGGTGTCGCCTCCTACTTCGACCTGGTCGCCGGGGACGTCGTCGCGCCCCGAGCGGCGTGGACCTACCGCGACCCGACACCGGGGTTCGCCGCGATCGCCGCCGCGGTCGCCGTGATGCCCGGGCTGGTCGACCGCTGCACCGTCGACGGCGAGGTGGTCGTCCCCCAGCCCGGCGGCTTCTACGGCGGGTGGATCACCTCGGGCGTGACCGGTCCGTTCAAGGGCGTCCCGGGCTCGATGGGCTGGTGACCGGGGGTCACTCGATCCCGGCGGCCTTGTCGAGCTCCTGGAGCAGCCGGTGCGCGGCGACCTCGACCTTCTTGTGCCGCCACTCGCTGGCCCGGTAGACGCAGGCGATGAGGCCGGAGCGGTGGATCCGGTCGAGGTCGCCGTAGACGAAGGCGTGCCGCGCCTTGGTCTCGTCGTTGGCACCCTCGGTCAGGCCGAGGTGCCAGGCGGCGTACTCCTTCCAGGAGTGCTTCTCCAGGAAGTCGTTCTCGGCAGCGGCGTTCGGCTGGACCTCACCCCAGTCGCTGTCCAGGACCCAGCGCTTGGCCGCGATCAGGTCGCGGGCGTGCCGGACGGCGGCTCTGTTGACGGTGTACGACGCCATGGTGCGTGCTCCTCTCGCTGCTCGGGCTCCCGGCCGGTACCCGGCCCCGGTACGTCCATCTTCGGGCAGGGTGTCGTGTCGGGCGTTCCCCGTTCGTGGAGAGGATGAGGGCAGCCACCCGGGCCACCCCACCATGGAGGAGACCGAGATGACCAAGTACATGCTGACCGTGCACGGCACCGCCGACGACCCGACCGAGTTCGACATGGAGGCCATGCAGCCCGTGTTCGAGGCCGTCGACCGCTTCAACCAGAAGGCGCGCGACGCCGGGATCTGGGTCTTCGCCGGCGGGCTGGAGCCGATCGAGGTCGCGACCACCGTCGACAACACCGGCGCCGAGCCGGTCGTCACCGACGGGCCCTTCGTCGAGTCCAAGGAGTGGGTCGGCGGCTTCTGGGTGTTCGACCTGCCCGACCTCGACGCGGCGCTCGAGTGGGCGACCGAGGCGTCGAAGGCGTGCGAGGGCAAGGTCGAGATCCGCCCGTTCCAGGCCGACACCTGATCGCTGTGCCCGCATCGGCAGGGACGGACTCGCAGCTCGCGATCGAGCGGATCTACCGCGAGGAGTACGGCCGCGTCGTGGCCTCCCTCGTCCGCCGCTTCGGCAGCATCGACATCGCCGAGGACGCGGCGGCCGAGGCACTCCTCGCCGCGGTCGAGAAGTGGCCGGTCGACGGCGTACCGCCCAACCCGGGCGGCTGGCTGACGACCACGGCCGGAAACCGTGCCATCGACAAGCTCCGCCGCGAGTCCCACCGCGATGCCAAGCACCAGGCTGCGCTGATGATCGCTGACGACACCCCGCACGAGCCGACCGGGCCGCTCGAGGACGAGCGGCTGCGGCTCATCTTCACCTGCTGCCACCCGGCCCTGGCCCCCGAGGCCCGGGTGGCCCTGACCCTGCGCCTGATCGGCGGCCTCACCGTGGCCGAGATCGCGCAGGCGTTCCTGGTCCCCGAGACGACCATGGCCCAGCGGATCACCCGGGCCAAGAAGAAGATCAGCCTGGCCGGCATCCCCTACCGCGTGCCCGAGGCGGACGACCTGGCGCCGAGGCTGTCCGCGGTGCTCGCCGTGGTCTACCTGGTCTTCAACGAGGGCTACCTCACCTCGACGCCCGACGCACCGCCGGTCCGAGAGGAGCTCACGGCCGAGGCCATCCGGCTCGGCCGGATCCTGCGCAAGCTCCTCCCGGACGTCCCCGAGGTCGCCGGGCTGCTCGCGCTGATGGTCCTCATCGAGGCGCGGCGCTCGACGCGGGTGGCCGGGGGCGAGCTCGTCCCGCTCGACCAGCAGGACCGCGGGGGCTGGGACCGCGCGCTGATCGACGAGGGCCACGCGCTGGTGCGGGAGTGCCTCGCCCGCAGGCGTCCCGGCCAGTACCAGATCCTCGCCGCGATCAACGCCGTGCACACGGACGCCCGCACGGCAGCAGACACCGACTGGTCCCAGATCGCGGCGCTCTACGAGCAGCTGAGGGTCATCACGCCGTCGCCGTTCGTCGAGCTCAACCGCGCCGTCGCGGTGGCCGAGCTCGACGGTCCGGAGGTGGCGCTGGCGATCGTCGACCGGCTCGACCTGACGGCGTACCACGCGTGGCACGCCACCCGGGCCGACCTGCTCCGCCGGACCGGCCGGTCGGCGGAAGCGCGAGCGGCGTACGACGCGGCGATCGCGGCGACGGACAACGCCGCCGAGATCGCCTACCTGACGCGACGACGCGACCAGCTCTCCGGCTGAGAAATCGGCTCGGCGTCAGTCGGCAGCGCCTCCTAGGGTGGCGTCATGACGCCACCGGTGCCCCTGCAGCTGCCCACGAACGACGAGGCCCTGGGGTGGGTCGAGGCCAGGACCGCCGACGGGCTGGCTCGGGCCCGTGAGGTCGTGGCTGGGCTGAAGTCAGCCGAGGGACTCGAGCCGCTCGACGTGCTGCGCCGCTGGGACGAGGTCTCGCTCGTGCTCAGCAACGTCGGTGCGCTCGCGTCGCTGCTGTCCAACGTGCACCCGGTCGAGGCGGTACGCACCGCCAGCGAGCAGGCCGAGATCGAGGTCGACAAGCTGCTCACCGAGCTGAAGCAGGACCGGGCCCTCTACGAGGTGTTCGCCGCGGCCGACGGGACCGGGCTCGACCCGGTCGCCGGCCGTCTGCTGGACAAGACCCTCGAGGACTTCCGGCGGGCCGGCGTGGACCGCGACGACGCGACCCGGGCCCGGCTCGCGGAGATCAACGAGCGCCTCACCGCCCTGGACCAGGAGTTCAGCCGCAACATCCGCGACGACGTGCGCTGCGTGAGGGTCGCCCCGGAGCGGCTGGCCGGCCTGCCCCAGGACTGGCTCGACGAGCACCCCGTCGACGAGGACGGCCTGGTCGCGGTCAGCACCGACTACCCGGACACCGTCCCGGCGCGGATGTTCGTCCACGACGCCGAGGTCCGGGCCGACCTCGCCCAGGCGTTCCTCGGGCAGGGGTGGCCGCAGAACGACGCACTGCTCAAGGAGATGTTCGACCTGCGCCACGAGCTCGCCGGTCTGGTGGGCTACGACGACTGGGCGTCGTACGACGCGGCAGTGAAGATGATCGGCAGCGGCCCGGCCATCCCCGAGTTCATCGACAGGATCGCCGAGGCGGCGGAGAAGCCGATGCGCCGCGACCTCGAGGTGCTGCTCGCGCGACTGCAGCGCGACGTCCCGGAGGCGGAGGCGCTCGACGCGACCAACTCGTCCTACTACGAGGAGCTGGTCCGCAAGGAGCAGCACGACGTCGACTCCCAGCTGGTGCGCACCTACTTCCCCTTCGAGTCGGTGCGCCAGGGCCTGCTCGAGGTGACCGGCCGCCTGTTCGGCCTGCGCTACGACCCGGTGCCGGACGCCACCACCTGGCACGAGGACGTCGCCGTCTACGACGTGCACCGGCTGGAGGACGCCGACGGTGCGGGTGAGGGCGAGCTGATCGGCCGGATCTACCTCGACCTCTTCCCGCGTGAGGGGAAGTACAAGCACGCCGCGCAGTTCACGATCGCGGGCGGGGTGGGGGGCCGCCAGCTCCCCGAAGGGGCACTGGTGTGCAACTTCAACCGCGGCCTCATGGAGCACGACCACGTGGTCACCCTGTTCCACGAGTTCGGCCACCTGGTGCACCACGTGCTCGGCGGCCAGGCGCCCTACACCCGGTTCTCCGGCGTCGCGACCGAGTGGGACTTCGTCGAGGCGCCAAGCCAGATGCTCGAGGAGTGGGCGTGGGACGCCGACATCCTGCAGAGCTTCGCCCGCAACGCCGCCGGCGAGCCGATCCCGGCCGACCTGGTCGAGCGGATGCGCGCGGCCGACGACTTCGGCAAGGGCATCCAGGCCCGGCAGCAGATGTTCTACGCCTCGATGTCCTACTGGTTCCACACCGAGCGGCCGGCCGACCTGACCGCCAAGACCGTCGAGCTGCAGGAGCGCTACTCGCCGTTCCACTACCTCGACGGCACCCACATGTTCGCCAGCTTCGGCCACCTCGGCGGCTACTCCTCGGCCTACTACACCTACATGTGGTCGCTGGTGATCGCGAAGGACCTGTTCTCGGCCTTCGACCCCGACGACCTGTTCGACGCGCAGGTCGCCGGCCGCTACCGCGACCGGGTCCTCGCTCCCGGCGGCACCAAGGACGCCGCGGACCTGGTCGCCGACTTCCTCGGCCGGCCCTACACCTTCGACGCGTACGCCGCCTGGCTGGCGCGGTAGACGGGCGGCGGGCGGCGGCGGAGTCACCGGATATCCGGGGAGTCCCGCGCTTCTGCACCGAGATCTCGGTGCAGAAGCGTCAAGGTCACCGGATATCCGGGGAC
>NZ_JAEMSS010000209.1 GCF_016462705.1 Nocardioides sp.
TCGTCAACGCCGGCGCCGAGGCGTCCATGGTCGGCGCGATCGCCGACTGGTTCGCCGTCACCGCCCTGTTCAAGCACCCGCTGGGCCTGCCGATCCCGCACACGGCGCTCATCCCGAAGCGCAAGGACGAGCTGGGCCGGGGCCTGGAGGAGTTCGTCGGCGAGAACTTCCTGCAGGAGGACATCATCCGCGACCGGCTCACCTCGGCGGCGCCGTCACAACGCCTGGGGGAGTGGCTCTCCGAGCCGCAGAACGCCCGCCGCGTGGTCGACGAGGTGGCCGACGTCGCGGCGATCGCCCTGAGCAAGGTCCGCGACGAGCACATCGAGAGCCTGGTGCGGGACGCGCTCACCCCCCGCTTCCGGGAGGAGCCGATCGCGCCGCTGCTCGGGGGCCTGCTGTCCGAGGCGCTGCGGGACGACATCCACCACGGCCTGGTCGACCTCGCGCTCGCCGAGCTGCACGGGTGGCTGCTGGAGAACCCGGAGACCGTCGCGGAGGTGCTCGGGGAACGCGCGCCCTGGTGGGCGCCGCCCCGGCTCAACGAGGCGGTGACGGGCCGGATCCACCTCGAGCTGGTGAAGTGGGTCGACGACATCCGTGACGACCCGCGGCACCGGGCCCGCCAGGCGCTGGACTCGGTGCTCACCCAGCTCGCCCAGGACCTGCTGACCGACCCCGGCACCCAGGCCCGGGCCGAGGCGCTCAAGGAGCGGGTGCTCGACCATCCCGCCGTCGCGACGTCGTTCATCTCCCTGTGGGACGCGCTACGCCGCGCCCTGACCGCCTCGCTCAAGGACGGCGAGGGGGCGGTGCGGGAGCGGATGCTGACCGAGGTCTGCCGGTTCGCCGAGCGCCTGGTGAGCGACCCGGCCCTGCGCACCCGGCTGGACATGATGGCCGCGGACGCGGCGGTGTTCGTCGTCGACCGCTACGGCGCCGAGCTGACCGCGGTGATCACGCACACGATCGAGCGGTGGGACGGCCGCGAGGCGGCCCGGAGGATCGAGCTGCACGTGGGCCGCGACCTGCAGTTCATCCGGATCAACGGCACCATCGTCGGCGGCCTGGTCGGGGTGGTCATCCACGCCGTGAGCGTGCTGCTGCACTGACCCGGCCGTGTCGATAAGGTGAGGCTCACCTAACTCGAAGGACGGCCCTCATGCACCTGCGTCGCCTCCTGCTCGTGATCGTCTCGGTCCTGGTCGCCGCGCTCGCCCTGGCTGCCTGCGGGGCCGAGGACCCCGAGCCGACGGAGGCGGGCGACCCGGCCGCCTCGGAGACCGCGGGCTCGGCGGTCTTCCCGGTGACCGTCCCGCACAAGTTCGGCGAGACCACGGTCGAGGACGAGCCTCGACGGGTGGTCAGCGTGGGCTACACCGAGCACGACACCCTGCTCCAGCTCGGCGTCGTCCCCGTGGGGGTGACGGACTGGTACGGCGACCAGCCGTTCGCGACCTGGCCGTGGGCGCAGGAGCTCCTGGGCGACGCCGAGCCCGAGGTGCTGAGCCTGGACGACGGGTTCCAGTACGAGCGGATCGCGGCCCTGCAGCCGGACCTGATCATCGGCACCAACGCGGGCATTACCGCCGAGGACTACGCACTCCTCTCGGAGATCGCCCCGACCGTCACCAGCGTCGAGGGATCGACCCAGTACTTCTCGTCGTGGACCGACCAGACCCTGCAGATCGCACGGGCGCTCGGCCGTGAGGCCGACGGACAGGAGCTCATCGACGAGGTTGACGCCGCCCACGCGGAGGTGGCCGCCGCGCACCCGGAGTACGCCGATCTCACCGCCGTGTTCTCGCAGGGCGGCCCCTACGACGGGATCCTCTACGTCTACCCGGAGGGCCTGAGCACGGACTTCCTCACCGACCTGGGGTTCCGCTACCTCCCCGGTCTGGAGGACTACGCCCCCGAGGTCGGCTCACAGGCCGAGATCTCCGCGGAGGACGTCGACCTGATCGAGGCCGACGTCGTGGTGTTCGCGACCGAGAGCCAGGAGCAGTTCGACCAGCTGCAGGACTGGGCGACCATCTCGCTGCTGCCGGCGGTCGGCGAGAACCGGGCCGTCTACACCGACGAGACCCTCGCCGGCGCCGTCTACTTCGACACGCCGCTCAGCCGGGCGTACGTCCTGGAGCGGCTCGCGCCGATGCTGGAGCTCGCCGTCGCGGGCGAGGCGCCGCGCGCCTACCCGTCATGAGTATTTGCCCGCGGGACCTCCGACCGCCGAAAATGGCGCCGTGACCGCCTACAACGACATCCCCGTCGAGGACGACGGCATCAAGCTCGGCCAGTTCCTCAAGCTCGCCGACCTCGTCGAGTCGGGGGCGCAGGCCAAGCAGGTGCTCGCCGGCGGCGTCGTACGCGTCAACGGCGACATCGAGACCCGCCGCGGCCGTCAGCTCGAGCGCGGTGACGTGGTCAGCCTCGGCGCCAACTCCGCCCGGGTGGGCGGCGAGCGGGACTGGTGATCGCTGCCGGTGCTGGGACCTAACCCACGTCCAGCAGGTCCACCACGAACACCAGCGTCTCGCCCGGCTTGATCACGCCGCCGGCCCCGCGGTCGCCGTAGCCCAGGTGCGGCGGGATGACGAGCTGGCGCCGGCCGCCGACCTTCATGCCCTGCACGCCGGTGTCCCAGCCCTGGATGACCTGGCCGACACCGAGCCGGAACTTCAGCGGCTCGCCCCGGTTGTAGGACGCGTCGAACTCCTCGCCGGTGGAGTGCGCGACGCCCACGTAGTGCACCGACACGGTGTTACCGGACGCCGCCTCGGCTCCCTCGCCGACGGTGAGGTCGGTGATCACGAGGTCGGTCGGGGGCTCGGGGTCGACGAAGTCGATCTCTGGCTTCTCCATGCCTCGACCCTACGGGTGGCGGGTCACCGCCCGCCGGCCACCCGCAACGTCGTCCCGGTGACGTAGGACGCGGCGTCGCTCATCAGCCACGCGACCGCCTCGGCGACCTCCTCGGGCTCGCCGGCGCGCTGCAGGGGGATCAGCGGCGCGACCCGCTCGAGCCGACCGGGCTCGCCGGCGTCGGCGTGGATGGTGGTCCGGATCATGCCCGGCGCGACGCCCACCACCCGGACGCCCTGCTGCGCGACCTCCTCGGCCAGGCCGAGGGTGAGCGCGTCGACACCGGCCTTGGCGGCGGCGTACTGGACGTACTCACCCGGCGCGCCCTTGGTCGCGGCGCCGGAGCTGATGTTGACCAGCACGCCCCCGCTCCCGCCGTACGCCGTGCTCATCGCCCGCACCGCCGCCCGGGCCACCAGGATCGCGGAGGTCAGGTTGAGGTCGACCGTGCGCCGGATGACCTCGACCGGCGTCTCGGCCAGCGGCCCGATGTGGAACGTCGCCCCGGCGTTGTTGACGACACCGGTCAGAGTCCCGGCCCCCTCGAAGAGGGCGTCGACCCCGTCGTCGGTGAGCAGGTCGGCGCGGACCAGCGTGCACCCGGCGCCGTGGGTCTCGACCGCCGCCTTGGCCAGCTCGGCGGCGGAGTCGTCGTGGACGTACCCGAGCACCAGGTCGTGCCCCGCCTCGGCCAGGCGCTCCGCGATGGCCGCCCCGATCCCGCGGGTGCCGCCGGTGACGAGGGTGCGCGTCACTTCACGTCTGGTGCACATAGGAGTCGAGCTGGTCGCGCTCGAACTCCAGCTGGCTCATCTTGTGCTTGACCACGTCGCCGATCGAGATGATGCCGGTGAGCTTGCCGTCCTGGATGACGGGCACGTGCCTGATCCGGCGCCGGGTCATGATCTCCATGAGCTCGTCGAGCTGGTCGGTGGGCGCGCAGGTCTCGACGACCTCGGTCATGATCGCGCGGACGGTGTTGTTGACCACGGTGCCGTCGTGGTGGAGGTGGCGGACCACGTCACGCTCGCTCACGATCCCCTCGAGCGACTCCCCGTCGGTGCTGACGATCAGCGCCCCGACGTTGTGCTCGGCGAGGAGCGCGAGCAGCTCGCGTACGCCGGCGTCAGGTCCGATCGTGATCACGGTCGCGTCCGGCTTGGCCTTGAGGATGTCGGCGATGCGCATGGCCCGACCGTAGCCCTGAGGCAGCGGCCTGAACAGGGAGCGACTCACTCCTCGGGCTGGGAGTCGGGCCCGGTCCTCGGCTCAGTCCTCGGCCGGCGCCTCGGGCCGGGCCCGGGGCCGCAGCTCGGAGACCGACCCGGGACCGCTGGAGCGCCAGTCGGGGTCGTCGTCGCCGTCGGCCATCGAGCCGAGGAACGACAGCGCGGCGTCGTGCAGGTGCCCGTTGGACGCCAGCGCGTTGCCGCCCCAGGGGCCGTCGGTGCCGTCGAGCGAGGTGAACATCCCGCCCGCCTCGCGGACGATGACCTCCACGGCCGCCATGTCGTGCACGGCCAGCTCGGGCTCGGCGGCGAGGTCGACGGCCCCCTCGGCGATGAGCATGTAGGACCAGAAGTCGCCGTACGCCCGGGTCCGCCAGACCCGCCGCATCAGGGCGACGAAGTCGTCCATCTGGCCGCGCTCCTCCCAGCCGCGGAGCGAGGAGTAGGACATCGACGCGTCCTCCAGGCGGCGTACGTCCGAGACGTGGCACTGGGTCGCCTTGAGCAGGGAACGGCCGGTCCACGCGCCGTTGCCGGCCGAGGCCCACCACCGTCGCTGGAGCTGTGGTGCCGAGACGACGCCGAGCACCACCTGCTCGTCGACGGCCAGGGCGATGAGGGTGGCCCAGACGGGCACGCCGCGAACGAAGTTCTTGGTGCCGTCGATCGGGTCGACGATCCAGCGGCGCTGGCTGTTGCCCGTGGTGCCCTGCTCCTCGCCGGTCACCGCATCGCGTGACCGGACCCGCGACAGGGTGCGCCGGATGGCCTCCTCCACCGCCTGGTCGGCGTCCGTGACCGGGGTCAGGTCGGGCTTGCTCATGACGTGCAGGTCCAGGGCCTTGAAGCGGCTGGTCGTCAGCGCGTCGGCGTCGTCGGCGAGGACGTGCGCGAGGCGGAGGTCGTCGGTGTAGTCGTGAGCGGGGTCCGGCACGGCTCTCACACTATTCTCATCGACTCGCTTTACCGTTCAACTATGGAGATCAACGGTCTTCCGCTGCACGCGCTGGTCGTGCACGCAGCGGTGGTGTTCGGGCCTCTCTCGGCGCTGGCGGGCGTGGCCTACGCCGTCCCGCGGTGGCGGGACCGGGTCCGGTGGCCACTCGTCGTCGCCGTGACGATCGCTGTCGGCGCGATCTGGGTCGCCTACCTCAGCGGCGAGGACCTCGAGGAGGCCAACCAGTACGGCGGCGAGCTCGCCGCGCTGCTGGAGACGCACGAGGACCGGGCCGGGATGCTGCGGCTGCTCATGTCCGGGTACGCCGGTGTGGCCCTCCTCGCCGCGTGGCAGCACGCCCGCACCGGGCCGGTCCGGGGCCTGCTCACCGGACTGGTCGTGGTGCTGGCGGTGCTCACCGCGATCTGGACCGTCCTCACCGGCGACGCCGGCGCGCAGATCGCCTGGTACGGGACCAACGGCTGACCGGGCGCGGGACCCTCAGTAGTCCGAGACGCTCCGCGCGGCGAGCAACCGCCGGAACGACGTCACCCGGTCGACGTCGGTCAGGCCGGCCGCGACGGCGGCGTCGAGACCACATTCCGGCTCGTCCTCGCCGTGCGTGCACCCGCGCGGGCAGTCCTCGGTCATCTCGTCGAGGTCGGGGAACGCCTCGATCAGGTCCTCCGGCCGCACGTGCGCGAGGCCGAACGACCGGATGCCCGGCGTGTCGATGATCCAGCCGTGGTCGCCGTCGGTCGGGCCGGGGAGCGCGAGCATGTACGCGGACGTGGAGGTGTGCCGTCCGCGCCCGGTGACCGCGTTGACGATGCCCACCTCGCGGAACGCGTCCGGCACCAGCGCGTTGACCAGCGTCGACTTGCCGACGCCGCTGGAGCCGACCAGCACGCTCACCCGGCCCGTCAGCCGGTCCCGCAGCTCGGTCAGGTCGCCGCCGCGCCGGGTGACCACCCAGGGCACCCCCAGGGAGCGGTAGGTCGACAGGAAGGTGTCCGGGTCGGCGAGGTCGGACTTGGTGAGGCACAGCAGCGGGCTCATCCGGGCGTCGTACGCCGCCACGAGGGCGCGGTCGACCAGCCGCGGCTGGGGCTCGGGGTCGGCGAGCGCGGTCACCACGACGAGCTGGTCGGCGTTGGACACGACCACCCGCTCGACCGGGTCGTCGTCGTCGGCGGTCCGGCGCAGCACGGTGGTCCGCTCGGTGACCTCGACGATCCGGGCGAGGCTGCCGTCCCCGCCGGAGACGTCGCCCACCACCCGCACCCGGTCACCGACGACGACCCCCTTGCGGCCGAGGGGCCGGGCCTTCATCGCCAGCACGGTGGTGCCGTCGACGAGCAGGGTGAACCGGCCCCGGTCGACGGTGACGACGACCCCGTCGACCGCGTCGTCGAAGGAGGGGCGGT
>NZ_JAEMSS010000210.1:0-4471 GCF_016462705.1 Nocardioides sp.
CCGAGAAGGAGACCCACCATGATCGATCGGCCCCAGATGGCTGAGTTCCTGCGCCGCCGCCGCGAGGCGCTGCAGCCCGAGGACGTCGGCATGCCGCGCGGGCAGCGGCGCCGGACCAGCGGACTGCGCCGGGAGGAGGTCGCGGTGCTGTGCCACATGTCGACCGACTACTACTCACGACTGGAGCAGGAGCGGGGCCCTCAGCCCTCGGAGCAGATGATCGCCTCGATCGCGCAGGGGCTCCACCTGACCGTCGCCGAGCGCGACCACCTCTTCCGGCTCGCCGGGCACCAGCCGCCCCCGCGGGGCCCCAGCAGCGAGCACATCAGCCCCGGCATGCTGCGGATCTTCGACCGCCTGACGGACACCCCCGCCGAGATCGTCACCGAGCTCGGCGAGACCTTGCGCCAGACCCCACCCAAGGTCGCGCTGACGGGAGACTGGACCCGCTTCACCGGCCCGTCGCGCAGCAACGGCTACCGCTGGTTCACCGACCCGGCCAGCAGGGACATCTACGTGCCGGAGGACCACGAGTTCCTCTCCCGCATGTACGCCGCCGGACTGCGGATGATCGCCGGCATCCGCGGACCTGGTTCGCGAGCAACCGAGCTTGCGGACCTGCTTCTGGAGCAGAGCGAGGAGTTCGCCGCCCTCTGGGCCGACCACGAGATCGGGCTCGAGCCCGATGAGGTGAAGCGATACCAGCACCCCGAGGTCGGAAGACTCGACCTCAACTGCCAGGTGCTGTTCGACCCCCACCAGTCCCACCGACTGCTCGTCTACACCGCCGACCCCGGCACCGAGAGCTACGAGAAGCTCCAGATGCTCACCGTCATCGGTGCCCAGAGCATGTCCTCCTCCTGACCCCCTCCGGACTGCTCCTGACCTGACCCGCTCAGCCGGGGCGAGCCATGGCCCGGCACGGGCGCCTGCACCGCGCCTGGCCGCCCGGGCCCGCACTGCCCTGCCTTGCCCTGCCCTGCCCTGGACAACCTGCGCACCGACCGCGCCCCACCGTGAGGACGACCATGACCCGACTGCTGTATGTGCTCGGCCGGCGGACTGCCGGCCATCCGTGGCGAACCCTGGCCGTCTGGCTCGGCGTCGCCGTGACCGCCTTCGTGGTCTCCGGCGCATCCGGAGGCACCACCCAGGACGACTTCAACATCGACCGGGCACCCGCCCAGGCCGGCGTGGAGCAGCTGCGCGAGCACTTCCCCGAGTCGGCCGCGGCGGGCAGCTCGGCCCGGGTCGTCGTCCACGACCGCTCGGGAGCAGAGGTGAGCGACAGCGCGATCGCCGACCTCACCACCCGGCTCGCCGACCTGGACCACGCCACCTCGGTCAGTCCCCCGCGTTGGTCGGCGGACCTGGACACGGCCCTGCTCACCGTGGTGTTCGACGTACCCGTCACCGACCCCGACCTGACGGGCGGCGCGGGCGTCGAGGCGCTGGAGACCGCCGTCGCCGACGCGGACCTGAGCGGCGATCTCCAGGTCGAGCTCGGCGGTGAGCTGCCGAACACGACTCTGAGCCCGATCGAGGGCACCGGGGAGATCGTCGGCGTGGTCGTCGCCCTCGTGCTGATGAGCCTCGTCCTCGGCACGGTCGTGGCCGCCGGTCTGCCCCTGCTCGTCGCGCTCGCCGGGCTCGGCGTGTCCGGCGCCGGGGTGGCTCTCCTTGCCGGACTGACGAGCGTGAGCACCACCGCCCCCACCGTGGCGATCATGGTCGGGCTCGGCGTGGGCATCGACTACGCGCTGCTGCTGGTCAACCGGGTCCAGGAGCACCTGCGCGCCGACGGCGTCCCGGTGCCCGAGGCCGCGGGGAGGGCCACCGCCACCGCAGGCCGCTCCGTCGTCTTCGCGTCCTCGATCGTGCTGGTGTCCCTCATGGGGTTGCCTCTCGCCGGGCTCCCGATCTACTCGTCGTTCGGGTTCGCCACGGGCATCACGGTGCTCGCTGTCGCGGCCGCGGCGCTGACCCTCGTGCCGGCGCTGTGCGGGCTCGTCGGCCGGCGGCTGTTGCCGCGCCGTGAGCGCCAGGGACTGCCTCCGCGTCGCCGCCGGCCCGAGCGGGGGCCGCTCTCTGCGCGGTGGGCGACCCTCGTCGGTCGCAAGCCACTGCCGTGGGCCCTCGCCGCCACGCTGCTCCTGCTCACCGTCGCGGCGCCTACCCTGACGATGCGGACCTGGCCCACCGACGTCTCCAACAACCCCACCGGCAGCACCACCCGCCAAGCCCACGACCTCATCGACGCCGAGTTCGGCCCGGGGGCCAACGGTCCTCTGACCGTCGTGGTCGACCGCGCGGCCGCCGGGGACGCGGGCGTCGCCGCCGCCGTCACGCAGCTCCGCAACATCGACGGCATCGCCGAGGTCAGCGAGCCGCTCGTCTCCCCCGGCGGCGAGGTGGCGGTCATCTCGGCCGAGCCGGCTTTCGGCCCCTCCGACGAACGGACTCCCGACCTGGTCGCGCAGCTGCGCACCGAGCTGGACTCGGTCGAGGTCACCGGCAACACCGCCCTGCTCTCGGACATCACGGTGCTGCTGTCCGAGCGCGTGTGGCTCGTGGTCGGCTTCGTCGTCCTGCTGTCGGTGCTCCTGCTCGCCGCCATGTTCCGCTCGGTCGTGGTGCCGCTCAAGGCAGCACTGCTCAACCTGCTCTCGATCGGAGCTGCGTACGGCGTGGTGACGGCGGTCTTCCAGTGGGGCTGGGGCACCGGGCTGCTCGGGCTGGACCACGCGATGCCCGTGTCGAGCTGGTTGCCCGTCCTGATGTTCGCCATCCTCTTCGGCCTCTCGATGGACTACGAGGTGTTCCTCCTCTCCCGGATCCGTGAGGACTGGCTGGCGTCGGGCGACGCGCGCGGCAGCGTCGTACGCGGCCTGGCCGGCACCGGACGCGTCATCTCGACCGCCGCGGCCGTCATGGTCGCCGTGTTCCTCGGCTTCGCGACCGAGCCCAACCTCGTCGTCCAGCAGCTGGGGCTGGGCATGGCCGTCGCCGTGTTCCTCGACGCGACCGTGGTGAGGATGGTGCTGGTGCCCGCCTCGATGGCCATGCTCGGCCACCGCAGCTGGTGGCTCCCGCGCTGGCTGGACCGCCTGCTTCCCTCGATCGAGGCCGAGGCGCTCGAACGGCCCTGGGAGCGGGGGCCCCGGACGGAGGCCGTGGCGGAGGGCGCGTACCTCTGAAAGGGCTAGCTCGGCGGGTCCGCACGGTAGAGCGACATCTCCACCTCGAAGGCGATCTGCCGCACCGAGGACAGCGTGGGGCCGAGGGGCGGCACGTGGGGATGGTCGTCCAGGTCGACCGCCCAGCCGGACGAGTCCCAGCGCGGGCGTCGTTGGTGCAGCTCCTCGGGCGCGGGGTCCTCGCGCGTTCCCCTGTCGGGGTCGGTCAGCGCCTGCACGAGGTCCGCACGGGTGAACTTCTGCCCAGCCTCGTCGCACATGACCTCGGCCACCCACCACTCGGCGAACGGCAGCCAGAGGCCCCGGCTCCGCAACGTGTGGTCGGCCCGCATCCGCGCGAGTGACTCCTCCACACCCGCTGGCAGGCGTGGGCGGTCCTCGAGCCTGCGGTCCCACGCGTCCAGTCGCGGCAGCCAGGTGGTCTCGACGTGGTCCGGGCGCTCCTCCACGGTCGCATGCACCAGGGGCATCTGGACCTGTCCCTCCAGCGGGAGCAGCGATCCCGCGGTGTCGAGCCATCCGACCTGGTCGCGACTCCCGAGCTCGGCGAGCAGGGCTGGGCCGGACCGAAGGCCCTGGAGCAGCGTCTGGAGACAGGTGGCGATCCGCTTCGCCTCGGCGTGGTCGCCGGCGTCGAAGGCGGCACACGAGACGGCCAGGAAGCGGCGCTGCTCGGCTGCCAGCGCCTGGAGGTCGGTTCGCGGGCGATCGACGGTGTCCACGAACCCAGGGTGCCTCACCGTCGCGCACCCCGTACCCCGATGTGAGAACTCGACACGCGCGCCGTCGCATGTCTCGGGCACCACTCAGCAGACTGTTTCTCGTCCATGCTCGACAACACGGAGTCGACCACGGACACGCGCTGAAGGAGATGCCATGCGGAGGACTGTTTCATCGGGCGGACCGTACGAGGACGTCTACGGCTACAGCCGTGCGGTGCGGGTCGGAGGCCATGTCCACGTCTCGGGCACCACCGCCCGGGCTCCGCACCTGGCCGAGGGCGACACCTACCAGCAGGCCGTCGCCGCTCTCGAGATCATCGAGGCTGCGCTGGACGAGTGCGGATCGAGCCTGTCCTCGGTCGTGCGCACCGTGACCTACGTGACCGACATGGGCGACGCGGACCTCGTGGCCCGAGCGCACAGCGAGGTCTTCGGCGCGGTGCGGCCCGCCGCCACGCTGGTCGAGGTGTCGCGACTGCTCGACCCTGCGATGAAGGTGGAGATCGAGGTCTACGCGATCGAGCCGGACTGAGCCGGACTGGTTCCGGCGCA
>NZ_JAEMSS010000210.1:4571-6438 GCF_016462705.1 Nocardioides sp.
CAGTTCCGGCGCACAGTTCCGGCGCACAGTTCCGGCGCACAGTTCCGGCGCACAGTTCCGGCGCACAGCTCCGGACACCACAGCTGAGGCTTGCCACAATGACAAGGACCCTCTGCCTCGCGTATCGCGGCAGAGGGTCTTCGTCGTTGGTACCCCCGACCGGATTCGAACCGGCGCTACTGCCGTGAGAGGGCAGCGTGCTAGGCCGCTACACAACGGGGGCGAGACAACCTGCGAGAGCGTAACGAACCCTCGTGCGGGGCCCAAATCGAGATGCCGGAACGCAGGTGTTTCGCTGGGATACTAGGACTCGAACCTAGACTAACTGGACCAGAACCAGTCGTGCTGCCAATTACACCATATCCCACTGTCTTACTGGTGTTCGGCCTGAATTCCCCCGGCGTTCCGGGGCGTCCAGACCGAGGCGAAACCTTACACGCGCGGCCGAGGGCCCTCCAATTCCGAGGTGGCCGTCGCGACGCCGATCCGGCGCGCCGCCCAGGTCGCCAGACCGAGGTAGGCGAGCGACTGCGTCAGCGTCACCGGGAGCTGCCACCAGCTGCCTCCGGTGGGGTTCAGGGCTGTGGTCATGTCGCTGTAGGCCAGCGCGACGCCGTAGGCCAGGAAGTTGTTGAGGACGTGCATGGCGATGCCGGCCTCGAGCCCGCCCGTCGTGATCACCAGGACGCCGGCGACGAGGCCGAAGGCGAGCCGGTCGATGAAGATCGGCGCGTCCTGTGCTCCGTGCGCGAGAGCGAAGAGGACCGCCGGCAGCAGCACTGCGGCCGCGCGTGACACCTGGGGACCCAGGTTCGCGAACAGGCCGCCGAAGGCCTGGGTGAGGTAGCCGCGGAACGCGTACTCCTCCCCCGCCGCCTGGAGCGGCGTGAGCAGCACGATGACCAGCACGAAGTCGCGGGTGGTCGTCGTCCAGTCGTTGAGCTCGCCGCTCATCTCGCCGGCGTCACCGGCGCTGGGCAGTACCGCCGCGACGACGACCGTCACGAGCAGCGCCAGGAAGGACAGGCCGAGGCAGAGCGTCATCCAGCGCCACCGCAGCCGCGGCCGGACCGAGGACAGCCAGCCCGGACGCAGTCGGTGCAGCACCAGGGTCAGCAGGATGCAGACGGGGATGAGCCCCGCCAGGCTGACGTTGAGGAACGCGAGCACCAGGGGGGTGACGTTGTCGGTGTCGGTGATCCGCTCGGTCGCCCGCTCGAGGTCCTCGCCCGTGGCGACCAGGCCGATGAGGAACGCGACCGCCAGCACCGCCGGCACGAACAGGAAGCTCAGCGCCACGGTGAGGATGCCGACGACGGGGCGCCACCAGCCGCTGGGGCCCCAGGCGCCGGCCCGCTGGATGAGGTGGTACTCGAGGGACCCGGCCGGGAGGGCGGGGCCCACCGGACCGGCCGGGACCGGCGCACCGGGATGCTGGTACGCCGAGGCGTCGAAGTCCGGCGGCGGCCAGCCGCCGTACGGGTTGCTCATCCCTCGGCCGGCCCGGCGGCCCGTGCGAGCCGGCCCAGGCTGCGCTCCCGGCCGAGCAGCTCGAGGGACTCGAACAGCGGCGGCGAGACCTTCCGCCCCGACACCGCCACCCGCACCGGTCCGAACGCGACCCGTGGCTTGAGCTCGCGCCGCTCGACCAGCTCGTCCTGCAACGCCTCCTGGATCGCGGCGGTCGACCACTCGGACAGCCCCGACAGCACGTCGTGCGCCGCTCGTACGACGTCGCGCCCGGCCTCGTCGATCTCGTCCACGAGCTCGAAGGCGTCCTCGTCGACGAACAGGAACCCGAGCATCGGCACCGCCTCGGTGAGCTTGTTGATCCGCTCGGCCACCAGCGGCATGGCCAGGTCGAGCA
>NZ_JAEMSS010000045.1 GCF_016462705.1 Nocardioides sp.
CGTCGGGGTTCTCGGGCGGGGGAGTCGGCGTCGGTGACGGCGTGGGCTCCTGGTCGTCCTCGCGGGTCTCCTGGTTGCGGCGCCGCTGCTCCTGGGCCTCCTCGTTGCGCTGCTCGAGCTCCTCCAGGGTCGGTGGGTCCGGATCGGGCGACTCCGGGTCGTCCGGGTCTGCCCGGTCGGCCAGCTTGTCGGCGAGCCGGTCCGCCACGCTGCCTGCCGCGGCGGACTCATCCGCGGCGCTGGTGTCCGCGGCGGCGTCCCGGCAGGACCCCTCGTCGAGGACCGCGATCCCCTCCCGCCAGAACGCCTCGGCCAGGTCCCGCCGGCTGTCGGCGAGGCCCGCGTCGCCGAGCGCCTCGAGGGTGAGCGCGAGGTTGATCCGCACCAGGCACTCGCGCGCGGCCGGGACGCCCAGGAGCGCCTCCTCGAGCAGGTCGCGGGCGGTCGCGTAGTCGGCGAGCCGGTAGTCCGCGGTGCCCTGGTCGAAGGCCGCGACCCAGGGCTCGAACACGTTGAGGGTCCCGTTGGCCGCGAACGCCGAGCTGGCCCGCTCGAAGTCGCCGCCGGAGAAGGCGCTGCGGCCCCGGTCGTCAAGGCCGAGCATCACGCCCACCTTCACGCTGAGGGCCAGGGCGAGCAGCAGCGGCACGAGGCCCAGCACGAGGAGCCGGCGGCGCAGCCGGAGCCGGCGGTCGTCAGGCATGCGCGGCCTCCCGTCGCCCGGGCCGGCCGTGGAGCCAGAGCCGCCAGCCGGTCCGTAGCTCCGGCAGGGCCAGCGCGATGACCAGCAAGGCCCACAGCCAGCGCAGCTCGCGCTCCGGGCGGCCGGGCTCGAGGTCGGCGTACGCCCGCTCGGCCAGCTCGGCGGCCACCGCGGCCATGCTCCGGTCCTGGCCCGGCGGGTGGTACGTCGCGTCGAGCTCGTCGGCGATGAGCCGCAGGTTGCCCTCGTCGAGCCGGGACAGGGCGACCTCGCCGGTCTCGGGGACCGTCACGACCGCGCCCGGTGTGGCCGCGGGCGGTGGCGTCTCGTCGAGCTCGACCCGGTCCAGCGGCATCGGGGCTCCCTCGGCCGTGCCGTAGCCGAGCACCACCGCGGCGAGGGTCTGGTCGGCCAGGCCGCGGAAGGACTCCTGCTCGTCCGGCGAGGTGTTCTCGCCGTCGCTGACGAAGACCAGCACCGGGAGCCGCTCGGGCCCCGTGCGCTCGGCCCGGGCGAACAGGTCCTCGAGCAGGGGCACGGCCCGGCCGACCGACGACCCGGCCCCGTCGTCGGCGCGCTCGACCTGGAGCGACTCGACCTCGCCGCGGTAGCTGGCCCGGTCGGAGGTCGCCGGCAGCCGCACCGACGCGGCCTCCCCGAAGGTGACGACCGTGAACCGGGAAGGCCCCAGCTGGTCGCCGAGCTCCACCAGGTCGCGCCGCACGGCGGTGATCCGGGAGCCGGTCGGGTCGTCGAGCGCCGACATCGAGGTGGTCCGGTCGACGGCGACGACCACGTCGAGCTCCGGCGTCGCCTGCGGTGCCACGGCCTCGCGGTCGCCCGGAGCCAGCAGCAGCAGGAGCAGGGCCAGCACCAGCAGGAGCCGGCGGACCACCCGGAACCACCTCATCGGCCCGCCCCCCGGCGTCGTCGCTCCCGGCCGACCAGCCAGCCGGCGCCCAGGACCGGCAGACCGGCCAGCGCGAGCAGCACGCCCAGCGCGGGAGCCTCCCGGGAGACCGGCCGGGGCGGCTCGACGGCCCGGGCCTTCTCCAGGTCGTCGATCCGGTCGATCAGCCGGTCGGTCCCGCCCTCCTCCTGGAGCTGGACCAGCGTGCCCCCGGTCGACCGGGCCGCCGCGGTCAGCTCCTCGAGCGGGGTCGCGCGCTGCGGCTTGGCCAGCGAGGAGGCGGCCAGGGCGTAGACCAGCACGTCCCGCTCCTCGGCGTACGCCGCGGCCTGGGGGAGCGTGAACAGCGTGTCGCCGAACGGCTCGTTGTCGGAGGCGAGCAGCACCGCCCGGGTGCGCTGGCTGGCCGGCCGGTCGAACCGGTTGACGCAGGAGACCAGCCCGTCGCCGATCAGCGAGGCACCCTGGTCGTTGAGGTTGACCCCGGCGAAGAACCGCTCGCTGGCGCCGCTGAACGCCGCCTCGGCGCGGTCGAGCTGCTCGTCGACGTAGGCGTAGTCGTCGGTCAGCGGGAACACCACGACCGCGGCGCCGCTCCAGATCACCAGGCCGACCCGGTCGCCCTCGAGGCCCGCGACGACCCGGCGGACCGCGCTGACCACGGCCAGGTTGTCCTTCGCCATCGACGGGGAGGCGTCCAGGCACAGCATCAGGTCGCGGGACCGGGCGTCGGGCCGGCCGGCCTCGACGACGTCCGGGCGGGCCAGCACGACGGCGGAGCCGGCGACCACCAGCAGGCTGCCGAGGGTCAGCAGCAGGCCGGTACGCCGCTGCCGGCGGAGCCGCCGCTGGAAGCCGGGCAGCCGCCGCAGCCGGGACGTGCGGGCCAGGACGACAGCCTCGCCGCGGTGCCGGCGCCGGCGCGACCACCAGGCCAGGAGCACGACGACGCCGCCGGCCACCGCGGCCAGCGCCCACGGGCGGCTGAGTCCCTCGGCGAGGGTCAGGTCGAGGGTCAGGTCCACGTGGTCACCAGCGTCCTGGCCCGCCGGGCCGCCTCGTCGAAGGCGGTGCCGGGCAGCTCCTCGTCCGCGGAGAACGACGGCGGGTAGGTCAGCGCGACCAGCTCGGCCACCCGCTCGGGACCCAGGTCCCGGAAGTCGTCGAGGGTCATCGTCGCGGCCGGCACCCCGCTCCGCTCGGCCACGAACTCCCGCACCGTCCGGCTGATCTCCTGGTGGCCGCGCCGGGCGGTCAGGTCGCCGCGGGCGACGGCCGCGCTGATCTCGTCGAGCCGGGCGACCCAGCCGGTCTGCGGCCCGGCCGGGACCAGGCGCGGCGGCCGGGCGCGGGTCCACCAGAGCACCGCGGCGTAGTAGACGGCCACCACGGCCAGCGCGAGCAGGGCGAGGACCAGCCAGCGGTCGTCGTAGCCGACCGGGGGCTGGAGCTCATCGGCGGCGCGCATGCCTGTTCCGCTCCAGCAGGCGGCGTACGGCGGCGAGGGTGGTGCCGGACTCGTCGAGGTGCTCGTGCACCACGCCAAGGTCGGCCATCCGGGTCTGCCACCGGGCCAGCCGGTCGGTCCGGTCCTCGGCCAGCTCGGCCATCAGCGCGGGGTCGCCGCGCACCCAGTCCGGCAGCGGCGACCCGCCGGTGACGTCCACCGACCGCGGGGCACCGACCGGCACCGCCGCCGGGTCCAGGTCGCCGACGGTCACCATCAGCAGCTCGTGCTGCACCACCAGCCGGCGCAGGGCCGCCTCGAGCTCCGGCGTGGCTTCGTCGTCGTCGGCGACGACCAGCACGATCGCGCGGCGGCGTACCTGCTGGGCGACCTGGCGGAGCAGGCCCGGGAGGTCGGCGTCCGGCCCGTCCGGGCGGACCCCGTCGTGGGCCGCGGCCAGGGCGCGCTCGAGGTGGGCCTCGCCAGCGCCCGGCGGCAGGACGACGTGCCCGGCGGCGTTGCCGCTGACCGCGCCGACCCGGTCGCCCTGCCGGACCGCGATCCAGCCGACGATGCCGGCGACCTCGACCGCCCGGTCCCGCTTGGACTCCCCGAGGGTCGCCGCGGCGGCCATGCCGCGGCCGGTCGAGACGACCAGGACGACGGTGTGCCGGCGCTGCGCGACGAACCGCTTCACGAGCAGGTCGGCGTGCCGGGCCGAGGCCTTCCAGTCGATGTCCTTGGGGTCGTCGCCCCTGACGTACTCGCGCAGGTCGTTGAGCTCCATGCCGCGGCCGGTCAGCGTGGCGGCGTACTCGCCCTCGAGCAGGCCGAGCACCCGGCGGTGGGCCTGCAGTGTCAGCCGGGCCCGGATCCGGGTGACGTGCCGGGTCACGGCGTCGGTACGGCGCCGAAGACCGCGTCGACCAGCGTCTCCGGTGCGACCCGGTCCGCGAGCGCCTCGAAGGTCAGGTGCAGCCGGTGCCGGAGCACGCTGTGCCGCAGCGCCCGGACGTCCTCGGGCACCGCGAACGAGCGGCCGCCGAGGATGGCCAGGGCCCGGGCGACGTGGAAGAACGCGATCGTCCCGCGCGGGCTGGCGCCGGTCTCGACGTAGGCGCCGAGCTCCGGGCCGAGGGTGGTGCGGGCGTTCCGGGTGGCGTGCACGAGGTCGACGATGTAGCGCTTGACCGCCGTGTCGACGTACACCCGCTGCGACAGCGACTGGAGCCGCCGGATGTCCTCGGGGCCGACCACCCCGACCGCGGCGGGTGCGCGGGACAGGGTGCCGTCCTCGACCCGGTCGAGGACCGACATCTCCTCGTCGGCGGTCGGGTAGTCCAGCACCTCCTTGAGCAGGAACCGGTCCATCTGGGCCTCGGGCAGGACGTAGGTGCCCTCCTGCTCGACGGGGTTCTGGGTGGCGAGCACGACGAACGGCCGGGGGAGCGGGTGCACCTCGCCGCCGATGGAAGTCTGCCGCTCCTGCATCGCCTCGAGCATCGCCGACTGGGTCTTGGCGCTGGCCCGGTTGATCTCGTCGAGCAGCACGATGTTGGCGTGCACCGGCCCGAGCTGGGTCTCGAAGCTGTGGTCGCGCGGGTCGTAGACCTGGGTGCCGACGATGTCGCTGGGCAGCAGGTCGGGGGTGCACTGGATGCGGGAGAACGACGCGCTCACGGCGTGCGCCAGCGTCGAGGACGCGAGGGTCTTCGCCAGGCCCGGGACGGACTCGACCAGGAGGTGTCCCTCCGCGAGCAGGGCCACCAGCATCGCGGTCTTGAGCCGCTCCTGCCCGACCACCTGCTCGTCCAGCGCGGCCGAGACGGCCCCCGTGATCTCGCCGGCCTCGCCCAGCTCGGCGTCGGTCAGACGCTCGATGTTCCCCATGCGCTCAGTACATCAGTAGACCAGCGCCTGGACGCCGTCGCCGAGGACCTCTTCCGTGAACACGGCGGAACCTGCCACCCGGATCCCGGGCAGCAGGTCGGCCTCGGTCAGCGACCGCCGGGCGGCGCACTGGGAGCAGACGGTGACCCGGCCGCCGGCCAGCACCGCCGCGAGGAGGTCGGCCAGGGGAGTGGCCAGGTCGAGCGTGAACTCCTCGGCCCGTCCCGGTACGCCGAACCAGGCGGCCTCGCCGGTCAGCCACAGCGACACGTCGGCGCCCGCCGCCAGCGCGGTGGCCGCCACGGTGAAGCCCTGGTTGCACCGCTCGGCCGCCTCGGCGCCGCAGGTCACCTTGACGACGAGCGGGCGGGTCACGCCACGGCCCCGGTCAGCGAGTCCAGGCCGAGCAGTGCCCGGGTCTCCGCGGTGGTCATCGGCACCCGCTGCGCGACCCGGCCGGCGTCGACCGCCCGCTCGACCAGCTGGGCGTTGGACTCGACCGGTACGCCGCGGGCCATGGTGAGCACGTCCTCCATGCCCACCCGGAGGTGGCCGCCCTGGGCGAGCGAGGCGAGCATCACCGGGAGCGTCGATCGGCCGATCCCGGTCGCCGACCACGAGGTGACCTCTGGGGGCAGGGCGGCGACCCCGGCCACCAGCGCGGCCGCGGTCCCGGGCATCCCGCCGGGCACGCCCATCACGAAGTCGACGTGCACCCGGCCGCCCGCCGGCAGGCCGAACTTCCCGAGCAGCCGCTCCAGCGCGGCCACGTGCCCCAGGTCGAACAGCTCGAACTCCGGCACCACGCCCCGCGCCTGCGACAGCTGGTAGAGCTCGCACACGAACGGCCACGGGTTGGAGAACACGTCGTCGCCGAAGTTGGTGGTCCCCATCGTCAGCGAGCACGAGTCGGGCTCGGCGTCGAGCACCTTCAGCCGCTGGTCCAGCGGGTCGTGCACCGAGCCACCGGTCGACAGCTGCACGACCAGGTCGGTGGCCTGGTGCAGGGCCTGCACCGTGTCGGTGAGCCGGGCCAGGTCGAGGGTCGGCCGGTGCTCGTCGTCGCGGATGTGCACGTGGACCATCCCGGCGCCGGCGGCCTCGCACTCCCGGGCGGTCGCGACCAGCTCCTCGAGCGTGGTCGGCAGCTGCGGGCAGTCCGACTTGGCGGTCTCCGCGCCGGTCGGCGCGACGGTGATCAGGAGGCGATCTGGTGACGGGACGGACACCCGGGCATCGTGCCAGCCCCGGTGGCCCAGGTGTGAGCACAGCCCCCGGCGCTCGAGGACCGGTGGTCGAGGTGCGAGCGCAGCGAGCCTCGAACCCACCGGAGACGCTGGGAGCGTGCGGGCGGTGGTGCAGCGGGTGCTCAGCGCCTCGGTGACGGTCGATGGCGAGGTGGTCGGGCACCTCGCGGAGCCCGGACTGCTGGTCTACCTCTGCGTCGCCCACGACGACGGCCCGGCGGAGACCACCTGACTGGCCCGCAAGGTCTGGAACCTGCGGATCCTCCCCGACGAGCAGTCCGCATCCGACGCGGACGCCCCAGTCCTGGCGGTCAGCCAGTTCACGCCCTACGGCGACTCCCGCAAGGGCCGGCGTGCGACCTAGCAGGGCGCGGCAGCGCGCGAGTTAGCGAGCTGGCGTACGGCGCCTCTGTGCGCCGAGCTCCAGCGCCTCGGCGCCACCGCGGCTCGCCGGGTCTTCGGTGCGGACATGCAGGTGGCCTCCGTCAACGACGGCCCGATCACGGTGATGCTGGGGCAACGAAGTGAGCGCCGCGGGGCGGGGCTGTCCCCCGACGGCAACCTTCCCCTCGATATGGCTGGTCAGGCGGCGGTGTCATAACGGCCGCCGTAGGGTGACCGCATGCTCACGGCCGCGATGTGGACCCTCGCGGCTATCTCCACTGTCGGTCTGATCGCAGGTCTCAGGCAGCAGCAGAGCAGATGGAACGTGACGGCGGTGTTCGTTCTGGCGTTCGCCTGGGTGGTTAACGCACCGTCCTTCATCGGCGCCATCACCGGCCGCTTCGTCATTCGGTACGACCCGACGGTTCAGGCTGACGTTCGCCTGCTCCTCGATGCCAACACCACGGTTCGCAATTACTTGCTGGCCGCCATCACGGCGCTCGCAGTGGGGCTGATTTTGTGGGCACTGCCGAGGCGGCCCGAAATCAGGTCGACTGGCCTGCTCGCTCTGGCACTTTGCCTTCTCACGAACATCTCGAACGCGGGTATCGGCTTGCCCGTCGTCACGCCTGGGTCGATCTGTCTAGTGGCAGTGCTTGTAGCGACCATGCTCTTGCCTAGAGGTCGCACGATGTGGCTTGGTCCCGCCGTGTTTGGCGTCACGATGGTGATCGCCAGCGCGGTGCTCGCAGCGGTTGATCCCGCGCGCGCGACCTACCTCTGCCGCACAGACAAGTGCGGCCCACTCGGCGTTCTCATCACGGGGGTCACCCAGTCTGAGAACGCGCTGGCGTTGGCTTTGGCGCTGTCATTCCCATTCGTCTACCTGGCCTTCACGGGCCGAGTGCGACTGGTGTTGACAACTTGCGTGCTCACCATGATTTACCTCTCGGGGAACCGCACGGCACTGGTGGCTGTCGTGCCAGCACTCCTCCTCATCCCTCTGCTACGACCCGCGAACGAGACGCGATACCCGGCGGGCGAAACCTTCGGGCGGTTGTTTATCGGCGCTCTAGCGGTCATCGGCTTGGCGCTGCCGTTCGCGCCGTGGATCGACCAGAACTCGTTCACGACCCGTGGCTACCTGTGGACCGTGGCGCTAGAACGGCTCTCAAATGAACCCTGGCTGGGATTCGGCGCGTCTGGGTGGGCCCGGCTCGTCCAGGAAGGCGCGATCGGACAGGCAGCAATCTACTCAGCACACAACCAGTGGATCGACGTGCTCTACGCAGGCGGGATTGTGGGGCTAGCGTTGTTCGCACTGTGGTTGTACTTCCTCGTCCGCGAGGGGCGAACCGAGGTTCGCGTGCTGACCTTCGTGCTGGCACCCGCGCTAGCCGCGGGCATCACCGAGCGACCCTGGTCGTTTGGTTTGCCGGACTGGCTGACGTGGTCTGTACTGGCAGTCATGCTGACGGCCGGGCGTGATGAGAGCACCGCCGCCGCTGACCTGGAACCGAGGAGACGCGACCTTGTTAAGCGATGACCCCAAGGACAACGCCTTTTCGAGTGGCCCCCGCTGATCGACTTCGCCGTCCCGCTGGGGTGTTTACTCGTGATCTCCTGCGGTGGCCGTCCCTGACCCGACGCGCGCCCTAGAGTGACCCGGTGGCGTTCGAGCTCCCCGACAACCTCCATCCCGACTGCGCGCCGGTCGCATGGCTGCTGGGCACCTGGCGGGGCAACGGGCACGGGGACTACCCGACGATCGAGCCCTACCAGTTCGGCCAGGAGCTGATCTTCACCCACGACGGCCGGCCGTTCTTCCACTACTTCGCCCGCGCGTGGATCATCGACGACAACGGCGAGAAGATCCGCGACGCCGCGCTTGAGACCGGTTTCCTGCGCTGCCGGCCCGAGGGCCGGCTCGAGCTGCTGCTGGCGCACAACACCGGGTTCGTCGAGATCTGGCACGGCGAGGCCGAGACGGCCAAGTTCGAGGTGGTGACCGACGCCGTGGTCCGCACCGAGTCGGCCAAGGAGTACGTCGCCGGCAAGCGGCTCTACGGCCTGGTCGAGGGCGACCTCCTCTACGCCTACGACATGGCCGCGATGGGGCAGGAGCTCCAGCCGCACACCTGGGCCAGGCTGCAGCGCACCTGACCCAGACCGGCAACGCAGAGCTCGACACGTCCTGTTGACGCAATGTTGCTGTGGACGGCACGAAGTCGTGATTGGCTACGCACGGTTCCGGGCCACCGTCACCATCCCGACCCGACTCATGGGGAGCACCGCAGCGCATGAAGAAGACCCTGATCGGCCTGTTCACGGCCCTGTTCATGGCCGCCGGCCTCCAGGTCGCCACGGCCACCAGCGCACAGGCGGTGTGCACCAGCTACGCCGGCTGCGTCGACACCCAGACCAAGGCGTCCGGCCCCAAGGTCGTCGCGCGCAAGAAGAGGGCGACCGTGTGCGGCACGACCACCGCGGTGGGCAGCAACGTCAAGCCGTCCGGCGACCTCCGGTTCGTGGTCACCCGCAACGTCGGCAAGTTCCGGTTCGCGCGGACCGTCCCCTACTTCGGCGGCAAGATGTGCATCCGCACCAAGAAGCTCCAGAAGACCGGCGGCTACACGCTCCACGTCACGTTCCTCCCCAAGGACGGGTCGCTCTTCAACTCCTCGAGCGGGTCGCACGGCTTCGACGTCGGCCGCTGACCGGGGCTCCCCGGCGTGGCACGCTGGGGGGATGACCCACCAGGACTGGCGGGAGACGCTGCGCACGCGCGGCTACCGGCTCACGCCGCAGCGGGAGCTGATCCTCAACGCGGTCGACACCCTCGGTCACGCCACCCCGGACGAGGTGCTCGCCGAGGTGCGGACCCACAGCGACGCGGTCAACGTCTCCACCGTGTACCGCACCCTCGAGGTGCTGGAGGAGCTCGGCCTGGTGCGGCACGCGCACCTGTCCGACCGGGCGCCGACGTACCACTCCGTGCGCGACCACGAGCACTTCCACCTGGTCTGCCGGAATTGCCGCACGGTCATCTCGGTTGAGCCGGACGTGATCGAGCCGCTGACCTCCCGCCTGGACGCCGACTACTCGTTCACCGTCGACGTCGGGCACCTCACCGTGTTCGGCACCTGTCAGGAGTGCACCGGATGACCAGCCCCCTGCTCCACCTGCCCGGCGCGGTCGCCGGCGACGGCGTCGACGCGCCGGTCGCCGCGCACTACGGCTCCTTCAACCGGGAGCAGCGCGCGCTCGAGCAGCTCGACGGGTTCGTCGACCTCTCGCACCGCGACGTCGTCCGCATCGAGGGCCCCGACCGGCTCACCTGGCTGCACTCGCTGACCACCCAGCACCTCACCGGGCTGACCCCTGGCACGGGCACGCAGGCGCTGATCCTCAGCCCCCAGGGCCACGTGGAGCACGCCTTCCGCGGCACCGACGACGGCACCGCCTTCACACTGCACACCGAGCCCGGCGCGGCCGCCCCGCTGGTCGAGTTCCTCGAGCGGATGAAGTTCATGACCCGTGTCGAGATCACCGACGTGACGGCGGAGCTGGCGGTCGCCTGGCGGCCGAGCCGGGTCGACGACCCCTACGAGCTGGTCCCGCGCGACCGGCTCACGGCGTACGCCGAGGCGGCCGGCCCCGCCGCCGGCACCTGGGCCTTCGAGGCGCTGCGGATCGCCCGCGGCGAGCCCCGCTTCGGCCTGGACACCGACCACCGCACCATCCCCAACGAGGTCGGCTGGATCGGCAGCGCCGTCCACCTCGACAAGGGCTGCTACCGCGGCCAGGAGACGGTGGCCCGCGTGCACACGCTCGGCCGCCCGCCCCGCAGGCTGACGCTGCTGCACCTCGACGGCACGGAGAACCGGCTGCCCACCGCGGGTGCTGACGTCCGGCTCGGTGACAAGACTGTCGGGTTCGTCGGCTCGAGCGCCCGGCACCACGAGCTGGGCCCGATCGCGCTGGCGCTGCTGAAGCGGAACGTCGACGTCTCCGCGGAGCTCACCGCCGACGGCATGCCTGCGACCCAGGAGGTCGTCGTCGATCCCGAGGTGGGCCTGCACGTCCGCCCGCTGCGTTAGTAGGCGACCATCCGGCGGCCGGCCTGCACGATCAGGACGAGGCCCACCGGGTCGGCGGCCGGCGAGCCTGACGAGCACCCGGCCTGGTCACGTCCTCGGTGGATCTCGTCCTGACCCCCCGTGCGAGCGTCAGTCTGGTCGGCTGCGGAGCGCCCGGGCAGTCGCCATTTCCGGTGACCGACCCCACACGTCGGCGCAGCTGCCGAGGGTCTGCCTCTGCTTGGATGGACGGCAGCAGGGTTGCTCGTATCGGCACCGACTGCCGGCGTGAGCGGGGACGCCCTGCAGGAGGCTCCTGTGGAGCAGCGTTTCGACACGTGGCAGCGCGGCGTACGCCGTGCCGGTGCCCGGGTCTTCGCCGGGTTCTGCCTCGTGGTCGCGCTGCTCCAGATCCGGTCGCTCGTGGCGGCGGGCGACTCGTCCGGCGGAGTCACCGTCCCGGCCGTGGCCGGGGTCGTCTTCCTGCTGGCCGCCGGGGCCAGGGGGCTGCGTGGCGAGGTGGACCGCAAGGACGCCCTGGCGTTCACGCTGCTGCTGGCGCTGACCGCGGCAGAGCCCTCGCCGCTCCAGGGTGCGGACGGCACCGGCGGGGACGCCAACCCGGGCTTCTTCATCCTGGCGGCGACGTTCCTGGTCTACATCGTGACCCTGCGTGGTCCGGCGGTCCCCGCGGCGATCGCCGGCGCCGGCGCGGTCTACGTCGCCTGCTCGGTGGGGCTGGGTGACCGGGCCCTCGCCGCCTCGCTCGACGAGACCGTCCTGCTGGCCAGCTCCGACCTGGCCATCTGGGTGCTGTTCCGGCAGCTGGAGGTCGAGGCCCGGCGCGCCGACGACGCCCACAGGCGGGCGATCACCGAGCAGGGCCTGCAGGCCCGGATCTCCGCGGAGCAGCGGACGACGATCGCGGCCCAGCGCACCTTGCACGACCGGGTGCTGACCGCCCTGCTCCTGCTCCTCCACGCCCGGGCCCAGCCGCAGCCCGGCGGCGCGGCTCCGGCTGACCGGCAGACCCTCCGCGAGCGCTGTCGGCACGCGGCGGACGCCGTGCGGGAGCTGGCCGCCGACCCGGTCGCCGCGACGCCGGCGACCACCGACCTCCTGCTGCACCAGCGGATCGAGGCGGAGGCGGAGTCCGCCGCCGCGAGCACCGGGGTCACCGCCCGCGCCCGGCACCTCAACCCCGGCTACCCCGTGGCCGTCCCGGGGGGCGTGGCCGAGGCGATGAGCGGGGCGGTGGCCGAGGCGCTGCGCAACGTGGGCCGGCACGCCGGCGTCGCCCGGGCCGAGGTGCTCCTGGCCACGACACCCGGCGGCGGCCTGCGGGTCGAGGTGGTGGACCACGGTCGCGGCCTACCACCCGGATCCGCCGCGGGCTTCGGCCTGCGGCACTCGGTGACCACCCGGCTCCGCGAGGTCGGCGGCTCCGCGTCCGTCGCCGCCTCCCCCGAGCGGGGCACCCGGGTCGTCCTGCAGTGGTCGCCCGAGGAGCCGGGCGGAGGAGCGGCCGGCGGACCGCACCGCGGCGAGGCCGAGGTGAGCCGGGTCTACACGCGTCCGCGCACGCTCGCCGCCGAGTTCTCCGGGGCGCTGTTCGCCGGTGGCCTCTTCCTGGCCGTCCGCTACCCCTTCGAGTCGAGGCCGGCCTGGACGAACGTCGCGGTGTACGCCGGTGTCCTGGCCTACGGCGCCTGCTGCGTCCTCGCGATCCCGTGGCCGTCAGTACTGCGCGCCCTCCACACAGGCGCCTTCGTGGTGCTCCCGGCCCTGCTGGCGACCGGCCTCTACCTGGCCGGCCCGGGCGCCCTCCTCGGCTTCGAGTGCTGGGTCGTCGGGCTGGCCAGCTTCCCGGTGCTGATCCTGGCGATGGCGCGCCCGCTCCTGCCCGTCCTGCTGCTCGCCGTCGTCGAGAGCGCGGTGGTGGCGGTCGCCGCCGTCGTCGACCCGAGCGTCCGGCCCCTGGACGTGCTCGCACCGATCACCCAGACCCCGATGTTCGTCGGGCTGCTCGCCTATGGGGTGTCAGCGGTCCGCCGGGTGCGACGCACCGCGGAGACCGAGGAGCGCGCCGCCGCCGCGGCGCTCGCCCTGACACAGGCGACCGAGTCACGGCAACGGGTGATCGAGACCCACTACGCGTGGCTGCACAGCGACGTCAGGCCGTTCCTGGACGCCGTGGCGGACGGCGACCTCGACCCGGACGACCAGGCGGTCCAGCGCCAGGCCCCGGTGCTGGCCCTGGCCATCCGTGACGAGCTCGCCCTCCCGGCGCAGATCAGCCCCGAGGTCCGGCGGCTCATCGCCACGGCCCGCAGGCGGGGCACCCGGGTCCGGGTCCGGGCGACCCACGAGTGGTCACCGGTGCCGCCGGAGCTCGAGCAGATCCTCAGCGTCCTCGCCACAGGCGACCGGCACACCGACATCACCATCTCCCTGCCCCAGGAGGCCACGCCGGAACTGCGGGTCGTGGTTCGCCCCAGACTGGAGGTGTCCGACAGGGCGGCGATGCTCGACGTGGTGCGCGGCGGAGCGGTCGAGGTAGACGAGGATGACCTCGCGTCGATCATCTCGTTGACCCCGTACACCGCGGACACGCCTGACGCCCAGGAGCGCCCATGACCCCGCCGATCACCGTCGCGGCGATCGACGACCACCCGGTGGTGCTGCGCGGCGTCCAAGCTTTGCTCGCCGCCAGCGATCCCGGACTCGACGTGGTGGCGATCGTCGGCTCAGTCGACGAGCTGCTCGAGGGCCCGGGCGCGGACGCCCAGGTGGTGCTGCTCGACCTCGGCCGGCCGGAAGCTCGCTCGCCCCACGACGAGGTCAGCGACTTGGTCACCGAGACGCGGAAGGTGCTGATCTTCACCAGCGAGGACCGCCCGGTGCCGATCGCCGCGGCCATCCAGGCCGGGGCCAGCGGTCTCGTGCTCAAGGCCGATCCCGAGGAGTCCCTGGCCCGAGCCATCAGGCGCGCGGTCGCCGGCGAGCTGGTGTTTTCGGGCCCGGTCGCCAATGCGCTGGTCCAGCAGAGCGATCTCGTGCTCACCCTCTCGGCGCGCCAGGTCGAGATCCTCGAGCTGATCGCGAGCGGCGTACCGCGGCGAAGCATCGCCCGGCGGCTCGCGATCAGCGAGAACACCGTCGGCGAGTACCTCAAACGGATCGTGACCAGCTACCGCGAGCAGGGCGTCGTGCTCGGCAACGCGCACAGCATCGTGCGCCAGGCGCAGCTCGACGGGTTCCTCTGAGCCGAGCGGGCCCCGGGTCAGGCGATCAGCTGGGCGAGGGGGTCACGATCGCGCAGCGCCGCCACCACCGCGTCCATCCGCCGCATGCTCCTGGACAGGCAGGCCAGGCGGCTCACTCCGCCGACGATGCGGAGGAGACCGGTCTCGCCCAGCGCCACCAGCTCGACGCCGCGGGTGCCGCCGAGGTCGTAGAAGTACGCCTGCACGGCCCAGGTGTTGAGGAGGGCCTCCCGGCGGCCCAGGACGGCGAGCGTCGCCGTCCCGTCGATCTCGTGCTCGAGACCCACGGTCGCGATGGCCTCGACCCGACCGTGCAGGAGCGCGAAGGCTCCACCCACGACGTCGGCTGCCTCCACCAGCGTCAGCCGCGTCGCCAGCGCCACGCTCCTCGACATCGGCGCACCCCTCCCGAGCGTCCCGTGCGCCAGCCTGGCCGAGCCGGAAGACGTCGGGTCAGGTGCCGGTTCCGGTGACATGACAGCCCGCCACAGAGTTCCTACAGTGGTGGTCCGCGTGACGGTCCCGGAGAGGGAGCCTGCGTAACCATGAGGTTAAATCCGGCCTCCGTTCGGGTGAGATCCAGGGTTCAGATAGGCGTGAAGGGTGCGGTTCGCGGGAACCTGTGATTGTCTAGTCACCGTTAGCCCACCAGCCATCCGTCGACGGCAACGTCGACAGCGGGGAGTTCCACAATGAAGAAGCTGATCGCGGCACTGTTCACCGCCGCTCTCATGGCCGCGGGCCTGGTGGTCGCCACCGGTGGCACCGCGTCCGCGGACTGCACACCCACCAACTACGCCGGCTGTGTCGCCACCCGGACCAAGGTCGACAGCCCTGGCGTCGTCGTCCAGGGTCAGAAGGCCCAGATCTGCGTGACCGTGAACGCCCGGGGCAGCAACCTCGAGCCCAGCGGGCGCGTCGTCGTCAAGGTCACCCGCAACGCCGGCGGCTACTTCTTCAAGAAGTCCAAGCCCTACAACGGCTCCGAGGTGTGCGTGAAGACCTCGCGGCTCCAGAAGCGTGGCGGCTACAACATCGACGCCGCGTTCAAGGCTCCCAACAACTCGGTGTTCATCAACTCCTTCGGCTCCGGCGGGTTCGACGTCGTCTCCTGACCCGAGCCCAGCGCGTCGCAGCATGACGAGGGGCCCTCTCACCTGAGGGGGCCCCTCGTGCTGCGCCCTGCGGTCGCGGTCCCCGACCGACCGACCGTTCTCCGACATGGATAGGTTGCCGCCGTGAGATCCCGGGTCGTCCGTCTCAGCCTGCTCGGCGCCTTCGTCGTGATGCTCGCCCTAGGCCTCTGGACCGGGTGGCAGGCCTGGCGGGTCAACGAGGACCTCAACGCCGCCGTCGACGCGGCCTCGGACCTCGAGGCCGCCCTCGAGGGCAGCGACCAGCCTGCCGCGGAGGCAGCTCTCGACGATCTGGACGAGCACACCGCCGCCGCGCACGACCGGACCGAAGGCGTGACCTTCGGCGCCCTGGCCCGGCTTCCCGTGCTGGGCGACGACGTCACGGGCGTGCGGGTGGCGACCGATGTGATCAACGACCTGACCGACGAGGCACTGAGGCCGCTGGTCGACGAGGCCGCCGACCTCGAGTCCTTCCTGCCGCGCGAGGGGCAGGTCCCGGTCGACCGGCTGGCCGACCTGCAGGCACCGGTGGCCCGCGCCCACGCTGCGTTCGCAGAGGCCACCACCCGTCTCGATGGCGAGGACTCGTCGTCCTACGCCGGACCGCTCAAGTCGAAGTACCGCGACCTCGCCCGCCGGGTTCGTGACGCGGCCGGCACGCTCGAGACCGCCGACACCGCCCTCCAGGTGATGCCCGACATGCTCGGCCGGTCCGGCGAGCGCAACTACCTCCTGGTGTTCCAGAACAACGCCGAGGTCCGATCCACCGGCGGGCTTCCCGGTGCCGTGAGCGTGCTCAACGTGAACGACGGCAGGCTCGCCCTCACCCGTCAGGTGGCCGCGTCGTCACTCGGCAACACCGAGCAGCCGGTGCTCCCGCTGACCGAGGCCGAGGAGCAGATCTACGGCCCCCAGCTCGGCATCTTCTTCCTCGACGCGAACTTCACGCCTGACTTCCCCCGCACCGCCGACCTGATGAAGGCCCGGTGGGAGCAGGAGTTCGACGACGAGATCGACGGGGTGCTCGCGGTCGACCCGGTCGCGCTCTCCTACCTGCTGGCGGTGACCGGTCCCGTCCAGGCCGGAGACGTCGAGATCAACAGCGACAACGCCGTCGACGAGCTCCTGCACCAGGTCTACCTGCGCAACGAGATCCCCGCGGACCAGGACGAGTACTTCAAGCAGGTGACGCGGGCAGTCTTCGACAAGGTCACCTCCGGCGTGGGCGACCCACAGGCGATCCTGCGCGCGCTGGGGGATGCCGGTGACGAGAACCGGCTCTACGTGCACAGCTTCGCCGAGGAGGAGCAGCGCGCGCTAGCGGGCACCGACGTCGCCGGTGAGCTCGTCAAGGAGCCGACCGAGCGACCCCAGGTGGGCGTCTACCTCAACGACACCACCGCGTCGAAGATGTCCTACTTCCTGCGCACCAAGGTCCGGGTGGACTCGACCTCGTGCAGCGGCGACGCCCAGGTGCTCGACGGACTGGCGAGGCTGCGATCGGTCGCGCCGGCCGATGCCGGCGAGACCCTGCCGGACTATGTCACCGGGGGAGGGAACACCGGTCTCGAGCCGGGCTCCCAGCTGGTGGCGGTGCGGCTCTACGCCCCCGTCGAGGGCGAGTTCGAGCGAGTCACGCTCAACGGTGAGGAGATCTTGGCCGACCTCGACGTCGTGGTGCACGACGGACGGCCGGTGGCCTCGACATTCGTCTTCCTGGGACCCCAGGAGACGGTCGACCTGGCCTGGCGGATGCGCGGCGGCCCCGGCCAGACCGGCGACGTCGCGGTCAGCGTCACCCCGGGCATCGAGCCTGGCGACGCCTCGAGCTCGGCCAGCTCCTCCTGCTGAGGAACGGAGCCGACGCGGGACTACCGCACCTGCGTCGGCTGCTCGGTCTGCTGCTGCATCGCGGCCTCCTTGGCCGGCACCACGAACCGGTAGCCGACGTTGCGGACCGTGCCGATCAGGGTCTCGTTCTCCGGCCCGAGCTTCGCGCGCAGCCGCCGGACGTGGACGTCCACGGTGCGGGTGCCGCCGAAGTAGTCGTAGCCCCAGACCTCCTGGAGCAGCTGCTGGCGGCTGAACACCCGGCCGGGGTGCTGGGCCAGAAACTTCAGCAGCTCGAACTCCTTGAACGTCAGGTCGAGGTGCCGGCCGCCGATCTTGGCGGTGTAGGTCGCGTCGTCGACGACCACCTCACCGGACCGGATGACGTGCGCGTCGGGGTCGGCGGCCTCACGCTGCGCGATGAGCCGGCCAATGGAGAGCTTGATCCGCGCCTCGAGCTCGGCAGGGCCGCAGGTGTGCAGCACGACGTCGTCCATGCCCCAGTCGTGGTTGACGACCGCCAAGCCGCCCTCGGTGACGATCAGCAGGACCGGTACGTCGGTGCCGGTCGTCCGGATCAGCCGGCACAGGTCGCGGGCGTGCGCGAGGTCCTGGCGGCCGTCGACGAGCAGCAGGTCGGAGTCCGGCGCCTCGAGCAGGGCGCTGCCCTCAGCGGGCAGGATCCGCACCTGGTGGCCGAGCAGCGCGAGGCCGGGGATGACCTCGGCCGAGGGCTGGAGTGCGCTGGTGAGAAGGAGCAGAGTGCTCACGGGTGGTCCTCCCCGTCCTGGAGTGGGACCGAAACACAGCGCTGGGCCTCGGTGCGACACTCACATCCTAGGTAACGCCGACGACGCATTGGAAGGATCCAATCGGTGGATGAGACCAACGTCATCCGGGTCCGTTACTGGGCCGCAGCAAAAGCCGCGGCCGGGACCGCCGAGGATCTCCTGCGCGTGACAGGCCCCCAGACCCTCGCCGACGTCCGCCGCGAGGCGGTCGCCCTACATCCCGACACCCGCCTCGAGCAGGTCCTGAGCGCCTGCTCCGTCCTGATCGGCGACGAGCCCGTGGGCACCCGCGCTGACGACCAGGTCGAGGTCCACCCCGGCGCCTCGGTCGAGTTCCTCCCGCCCTTCGCCGGCGGCTGAGCCATCGCTGGTTGAGGTGGGAGGAGCTCCAGCGACGAGCCTCGAAACCCCGTAAGCCGACGCTGGAACCCAACCCCCGCTGGTCGAGCCCGTCGAGACCACCGAAGGAAGGCGGGGCACGCAACCCCCGCCGCTCACACCGCCCACTCGACCGCACCAGCGGTGAAGGGCCGGAACGCAACCGTGACGACCTCCCGGAATGACCCCCGAGGCACCGACACCAGCACCCACCCCACGTTGCACTCGCCAGGTGCGACCTCATCGGTGGAGTACTGCTGCGGCGGGAAGTCGTCCCACGGCACCCGCTCGCCGGCATAGCTGAGCCCCGACCCTGTGACCACGACCCACGCCGACCACGGCACCCGCCCACTGGCGCGGGCGTCAGGGTGCATACAGGTCCGAGCGCGGATCCCGAACCACTCCCGGCCATCCGGCGCTGACCGGTCAGCGGGAGCAAGCACTTTGCGCACCTGCAGCAGAGTCGTGTCGGAGTTGGCACCGGTCCGAGTCTGCCCGACCTCCGAGGCCACAGCCGGCGAGGCAGGGGCCGGCACAGGCGACGTCGCGCTGGCGTCAGGCCCCGCACCACCGGGGCCGGAGGTGCTGGGACAGAGCGCGACCGGGAGTCCGACCACCATGCCGGTGATGACCACGGATGCCAGCGCACTCACCCGCACGGCAGCGGAACCACGCTCCCTGCCGTGCCAACGATGACGCGACCCGCTCATTCGAGCGCTCCCCCCGTGACGGCCGCCGCCTGATGCCTCCCCGCATCGCCCCACCGGCAGCCTCGAGGAGCATAGGTCGGCGTCGGCCCCGACCCCTAGCGCTGCGGAATGCTGTTACCGCCCCGTAGGTTGTTGCGATCATGAGCACCGGCGCGTGGATCGTCATCATCGCGGTGGTCGTCGCGCTCGGGTTCGGCCTCTACCGCGCCGCGGTCGACGGCCGGTTCCGCGGGACCCATCGGCTCCGCGCTGCCTCTCCGGAGCCCCCGGCCACGCCGGTCAGCGAGTCACTCCTGGCCGACACTGAGTGGGCCGGGAAGCTGGGGGAGCGGGCTACGCTGCTGCAGTTCTCCTCCGCGTTCTGCGCACCGTGCCGTACGACGCGGCACGTGCTCGCCGACGTTGCCGCCCGCGCTGACGGCGTCACCCACATCGAGGTGGACGCCGAGCACCATCTCGACCTGGTCCGACGGCTCGGCATTCTGCGGACCCCGACGACGCTGATCCTGGATCGCACCGGCCGCGAGCACACCCGCGCCAGCGGCGCACCTCGCCGCAATCAGGTGGAAGCGGCGCTGTCGGCTCTGTGACAACCTCCGGGTCACCTGCCACGGTGCCGGGCTAGTCCCTTTTCGGCATTTGTCGACGAACGCCTTGTCGCTGCAAGGGGTTTCGTGAAGGCTGCCCGTGGGACCGCGGATGGGTCGCGGAGAAAACGGGGAGCAAAAATGCGCAGGTTCTTGACGGCGTGCACAGTCGGCGGGCTCTGCCTCCTGGGTACACAGGTGATCGCTGGCCCGGCAACGGCCGACCCGACGGGGATCCCCTCGGTCCCCCGTGAGGTGCGCGTCGTTGACCGTGGCGTGGGCTCCATCAGCCTGGACTGGGATGCCCCCGCGCTCAACCCCGACGCGGTGATCGACTACGAGGTGCAGGTCAAGGCTGGCGACTCCCCGTGGCAATCCGTGGGAGACGGGGTCTCGACCGCGACCGAGGCGATGCTGACCGGCCTCGACCAAGCCCAGTCCTATCGACTGCGGGTCAAGGCCGTAGCCGCCGGCAGCGATTCCGAGTGGCAGTTGGCCGGCGATCTCGCCTTTCACGGGCTCGCCGTAGGTATTGATCACACATGTGCGATCAATACCCGTGGTGAGGTCTACTGCTGGGGCAGCAACAGTCAGGGTCAGCTCGGCGACGGCACCTTGACCGCGCGTGACGTACCGACGAAGGTCGCCGGACTGTCCGGCGTGATCTCCCTCGCCGCGGGTTGGCAGAACACCTGCGCGAGCACGGAGGTGTCCGTCTACTGCTGGGGCTCCAACTACGGCTGGATGGTCAACCCTGATCCCGCGGGGAGTCCGAACCCGTACCCGTTGCCCCAGGCCAGGCCGGACATTCCAGCGAGCGAATTGATGACCATGGGGCGGGGGATCGGTTGCGCGCTGGCATCCACCGGCCTGTCGTGCTGGGGTGGAGCGATTGGGTTCAACAACGGCTACGCGCAGTCCCGCTCCTTCGGCAGCGAACCGGTTGACGTGAGCGCCGGTAGAAACCACGCATGCGCGGTGCTGGCCGACAAGACGATCCAGTGCTTCGGGCTCTTCGTTTCTGGTAACCCTGACTTCCCCAACCGAGGCCAGCTTGGCAGCGGGTTGCACGAGATCGACAGCGCCGTGGCTGCGGCTGCGGGCGAGTTCCAGTCGTGCACTGAGCTGGAGACCGGCTCGGTCCTCTGCTGGGGCGCGAACGAGAGCGGCCAGCTCGGAGACGGCACCAAGACCGACCGAAGTGCGCCGGCGCCGGTCACAGCCCTGACGTCACCAGCGCAGCTGGCCATCGGAGACAAGCACGCGTGCGCGCTGTCGGTCTCCGGCACCGTGAGCTGCTGGGGTGGGAACAGTGCTGGCCAGCTGGGCATCGGCGGAGTCGCCGAGAGCCTGTCGCCCGCCGCTGTGCCGGGTCTGGCGGCGGTCCAGGAGCTGGACGCGGCCAACGAGCGCACGTGCGTGCTCCTGGACACCGGCGTGGTGCGCTGCTGGGGCGCCGGCTCGGTGGCGCCCGCCGACATCGGCGGCGGTGACGTGGTTCGCACGGCCCAGCCTCCCTCAGCCCCCGCGGCTGCCCGACAGACGGGCTCGACATCGACGAGTGTCGACCTGGCGTGGGATGCCTCCGTTCCCGACGCATCGCCGGTCACGGGCTATACGGTGCAGCGACTCGTCAATGGAGGCTGGACCACCGCGGCAACGACTGCCGCCGGTGCAACCGCCGTCACGCTGTCCAACCTCGGGGGTGCGTCGTCCTACGCCGTCCGCGTGGTTGCGGGCTCTGCGGCCGGGGACAGCGTGGCCTCCAACGTCGTGAACGCGACGACGAGCGGCACTCGAACCACCCGCCTCACCGTGGTCAGTGGTGGACAACCGGTGACGGGCGGCGCGGTCTCCTGGCGCACCGTGGATGGCCGGTTCGCGTCGTCGCAGGCGTTCGGCCTCACCCAGCTCGGAGTCGTCGACCTGCTGCGCACCCCTGCCGGACCGGGCGTCGTCACGCTCAACGGCGGGCGGGTCCCGGGTGGAGACTCGGTCACCGGAGCCTGGTCTGTCCAGCTCGGTGAGAGTGTGTCGATCGGGGCCGTGGTCCCCGCCCCGCCGTCGCAGAGCGCCCGGACGATCCAGGTGCGGCTGCCGAACGGTGTGCCGGTCCCCGATGCCCGCGTGTCGGTCGCCGGGCTCAGTGCGAGCGCCACCGTCGCGGGATTCTCCTTCAGCGCCGCCAGCCCTTCCTTCTCAGGTGCCACGGACGACAACGGAAGGTTCGTCGCCCGCGGCTACGGTTCGGGTCCCCTGTCGGCATCGGTCACCTACGACGACGGGGTGCTGGTCCAGAACGTGCGCAATGTCCCGGTCAACTCGGGCACTACCGTCGTCACCCTCGAAGAGATGCCCTACCTCGAGGTCGACGCAGCGAGCTTCACAGCGAACCAGGACGATGCCGTCTCCATCCCGATCGAGGTCGCGGGCTCCTCCCGCCTGGCCGCTCGGGGACCCCAGGGCGCCAGGGCCAAGGTGACGATCGTGCCACCCAAGGGCGCGTCGCAGAAGGTCTGCCGGGCCAAGCTGTCCGGCAAGACCAACAGGCAAGGCCGACTGACCCTGACGGTGTGCGCCTCCAAGTCGGGCCTCTACGAGATTCGCAGCTCGGGAGCGGTCACCACGTCGTCCGTGCTGCTCAAGGTCCGCCGGGGAGCGCCGATGCCCGTCACCTCGGCGTCCGGAGCATCCCCGGCGCCCGGCACGGCGAAGGTCGCGTGGAACGCGCCGATCTACAGCGGGGGCGTCAAGGTGAAGGAGTACGTCGTCACCCTGCGTCTGGGGTCGAAGAAGATCACCCGAACCGTCAAGTCCCGCTCCGCGAGCTTCAAGCGACTGCGCAACGCCAGCACCTACTCGGCCACCATCGTGGCGGTGACGAAGTACGGGAAGAGTGACCCTGTGAAAGTCGAGGTGCCCGTCGCCTGAAGCCCTCAGCGAGTCGGCACGTAGTCAAGCGAGTGCTCGACGCCGGTCTCGACGCGGCGCAGCTCGACCCGGACCATCTCCTCGATCATCTGGTCGAAGCTGATCTCCGGGACCCACCCGAGCTGCTCCCGTGCCTTGGTGGCGTCACCCCGCGTCTCCATCACCTCCGCGGGCCTCAGGAGGTCGGGATCCTGGTGCACGTAACGCCACGGATCGCCGATGCCCGCCGCGGCGAACGCCGTCTCGAGGAAGTCCTCCAGCCGGTGCGTGGCGCCGGTGGCGACGACGTAGTCCATGCCGTCGTCCGCCTCGAGCATCAGCCGCATGCAACGGACGTGGTCGAGCGCGTGGCCCCAGTCGCGACGGACGTCGAGGTTGCCGAGGTTGAGAGAGTCCCTGCGGCCGAGGGTGATCTCCGCGGCCGCCCGGGTGATCTTGCGGGTGACGAAGCCGGCGCCGCGCAGCGGGCTCTCGTGGTTGTACTGGATGCCGCTGCTCGTGAAGAGGCCGTAGCTCTCGCGATAGTTCACCACCAGGTGGTGCGCAAAGCTCTTCGCCACGGCGTACGGGCTGCGCGGGTGGTGCGGCGTCGTCTCGGTCTGCGGCTGCTCGTCGGCCAACCCGAAGACCTCCGAGGTCGAGGCCTGGTAGAGCCGCGGGGCCGAGCCGTGCCGGTCCTGGTAGAGCCGCAGCGCCTCGAGCATCCGGAGCACGGCCATGCCGTTGATCTCCGAGACCAGCTCGGCGTTGTCCCAGCTGAGGCCGACCGAGCTGAAGGACGCGAGGTTGTAGATCTCGTCGAAGTTGTGCTTCTCGATGAGGTGCCCGAAGCCAACGCCGTCCCGCACGTCGTGCTCGACGACCTCGAGCCCGTCGAGCCCTTTGAGGTAGGTCATCACGTCGGCGCGCCAGATGGTGCCCGGGCGAACGGTCCCGATGACCTGCCGCCCCTCGGCGAGGAGGTCGCGGGCCAGGATGAATCCGTCCTGACCGCCGATTCCAGTGATCAACGCGCGTCGCACGAGAGGACAGTAGCCGGTGCGACGGTCTTGATATTCGAGACGCATGTCCATTAGTTGAGACACGCGTTCGGAGGGGAAGGCCTGACATGGCTACCTTGGTCGGGATGAGTACGACTTGGCTGACTAAGCGACGCGCAGTGGACCACTGCCGCGTCCGCTCCAGCCTCTGTCGCTCCTGCTGAGAAGACCCGCCGCGTCCGCGGCCACCCATCTCACGTGCACCTCGCAGGAGCCACTATGTCCGTTGTCAGTACGCCGTCCAACGTGGGCGTCGCCGCGCCGAGCGCTCGCGCAGGCATCGACCCGCGCGGCCCGCAGTTCGTCGCAGCCCTGACCGCGGTGACCGTGGCGGCCGCACTCCTGCTGCCACCGGCAGCGGGGGTGGTACTCGCAGCCGTTCAGGCCGCGCTGTTCGCGGTCGGCGCGACCCGTGGAGTCCAGCACACCCCGCAGGCGTGGCTCTTCCGCACGCTGGTTCGCCCACGGCTGGCACCACCCCCCGAGCTGGAGGACCCGGCGCCGCCGCGGTTCGCCCAGGCGGTCGGCCTGGTGTTCACCGTCGTCGCTGTCATCGGCTTCGCCGCCGGCGCCACCCTCGTCGCCCAGATTGCTCTCGGCCTGGCCCTGGTCGCCTCCGTGCTCAACGCGGTCTTCCGGTTCTGCCTGGGCTGCGAGATGTACCTGCTCATCAAACGGCTGGCACCCGCCTAACCCCGGTGGTTGAGGGAGGTCACGCAGCGACCGTCTCGAAGCCACGCAAGTTTTCGAACCGAACTCACCAACAGAGAAGGACGACAGACATGACCCGCGAGAACGCTCTCGTCTCCGCCCAGTGGGTGGAGGACAACCTGGACAACCCCGACATCGTCCTGATCGAGGTCGACGAGGACACCACGGCCTACGACAAGGGCCACATCAAGGGCGCCATCAAGCTCGACTGGACGACGGACCTGCAGGACCAGGTGCGTCGTGACTTCGTCAGCAAGGAGCAGTTCGAGGCGCTGCTGTCCTCGCGCGGTGTCGGCAACGACCACACAGTCGTGCTCTACGGCGGCAACAACAACTGGTTCGCCGCCTACGCCTACTGGTACTTCAAGCTCTACGGCCACCAGGACGTCAAGCTCATCGACGGCGGCCGCAAGAAGTGGGAGCTCGACTCCCGCGAGCTGACCGACGAGCTGCCGGACCGGCCGCCGACGACCTATGTCGCGCAGGAGCAGGACCACTCGATTCGGGCATTCCGCGACGAGACCGTTGCTGCGATCGGCGTGCACAACTTGGTCGACGTGCGCAGCCCCGACGAGTACGCCGGCCGGCTGCTCGCCCCGGCCCACCTGCCGCAGGAGCAGGCGCAGCGTGCTGGGCACGTTCCCACCTCGATCAACGTCCCGTGGTCCAAGGCGGCCAACGACGACGGCACCTTCAAGTCTGACGAGGACCTCAAGGCGCTCTACGCCGAGGCGGGCCTCGACGACAGCAAGGACACCATCGCGCTCTGCCGGATCGGCGAGCGCTCCTCGCACACCTGGTTCGTGCTCAAGGAGCTCCTCGGCCACGAGAACGTCAAGAACTACGACGG
>NZ_JAEMSS010000046.1 GCF_016462705.1 Nocardioides sp.
CGTGGATGACCTTCTGGTCGAGCAGCTCGCGGGTGATCCGCTCCGGGGCGGTGAGATTGACCGCGATCACCGACTCCCAGCGGTCCTCGGCCATGTTGGCGAGCTTCTTGTCGCGGGTGACGCCGGCGTTGTGGACGACCACGTCGACGCCGCCGTGCTTCTCCTGCAGGTGGTGCGCGATCCGCTGTGGAGCGTCCTTCGCGGTGATGTCGAGCGCGATCCAGTCGCCGTCGAGCTCCTTCATCAGGGCCTGGAGGTCGCTGGCGAGCTGCGGGACGTCGACGCCCACGACGGTGGCACCGTCGCGGTGCAGGACCCGGGCGATCTGCTCGCCGATCCCGCGGCTCGCCCCGGTGACCAGCGCCACCTTGCCCGAGAGCGGCGCCTGCCAGTCCTCCACGGGCCCGGCGTCCTGGCCGCCGTGCGCACCGATCCGGACGACCTGGCCGGAGACGTACGCCGACTTGGGGGAGAGCAGGAACCCGAGGGTGCTCGTGACCGCGCCCTCGGCGCCATCGGCGACGTAGACCAGCTGCGACGTGCCGCCGCGGCCGATCTCCTTGCCGAGGCTGCGGGTGAAGCCCTCGAGCGCGCGCTGGGCGACCCGGGCCTCGCCCTCGAGGAGCTCGGGCGGGGTGCCGATGACCACGGCGCGCGGGCAGGTCGCGAGGCTGCGCATCAGCGGGGTGAAGAAGTCGCGGAGGCCGTTCAGCTCGGCCGAGGTGGTGATCCCGGTGGCGTCGAAGACCAGACCCTTGAACCGGGCACCCTGCTCAGCGGTGGCGTTGACCTGGTCGGTCGAGGCGATGCCGAGGGTGTCGAGGATGCCGGGGAGCGACTCGGCCAGCCGGCCGGTGCCGCCGACCACGACGGTGCCGTCGACGAGCGGGGCGCCGACGACGTACCGCTCCAGCTTCGTGGGCTGGGGCAGGCCCAGGTTGGTGGCGAGGAACCTGCCGATCGCGGAAGAGGTGAAGGCCCGGTAGAAGTCGCTCGAGGTGTCGCTCATGGGTCCATTGCAACTGCTTGTGTAACTCCGAGTCCACTTTTCGTGACGTCGCCCTCATCACCTTTGTTGCCTCGCGGTTACCGGTCAGTATTGACCGCATGTCCCTTTCCTCCGGCAGCACCCGCCGCGTGGCCGTCCTCGGCGGCAACCGCATCCCGTTCGCCCGGTCCAACTCGGTCTACGCCACTGCGTCCAACCAGGACATGCTCACCGCCGCCATCGACGGCGCGGTCACCCGCTTCGGCCTCGAGGGCGAGCGGCTCGGCGAGGTCGTCGCCGGCGCGGTCCTCAAGCACTCCCGCGACTTCAACCTGGCCCGCGAGTCGGTCCTCGGGTCCAAGCTCTCGCCCGAGACCCCCGCGACCGACATCCAGCAGGCCTGTGGCACCGGCCTCCAGGCGGCGATCCAGGTCGCCAACAAGATCGCCCTCGGCCAGATCGAGGTCGGCCTGGCCGGCGGCACCGACACCACGTCGGACGCCCCGGTCGCCATCTCGGAGAAGCTCCGCAAGAAGCTGCTGAAGGTGAACTCCGCCCGCGACACGGCCGGGCGGCTCAAGGCGCTCGCCGCGATCCGCCCCGGCGACATCGGCCTGGCCATCCCGCAGAACGGCGAGCCGCGCACGGGCCTCTCGATGGGCGACCACGCCGCGCTGACCGCGCTCGAGTGGCAGGTCGGCCGCGAGGAGCAGGACGAGCTGGCGGCGCTCTCGCACCAGCGCCTCGCCGCGGCGTACGACGCCGGCTTCAACGACGACCTGATCACGCCGTTCCGCGGCGTCGACCGGGACAACAACCTGCGTCCGGACTCCTCGGTCGAGAAGCTGGCCAAGCTCAAGCCGGTGTTCGGCAAGGGCGAGGCTGCCACCATGACCGCCGGCAACTCCACGCCGCTGACCGACGGCGCCTCGGTCGTGCTGCTGTCGTCGGAGGAGTGGGCGAAGGAGCACGACCTGCCGGTGCTGGCCTACCTGACGGCGTACGAGACCGCGGCCGTCGACTACGTGGCCGGCGGCGAGGGCCTGTTGATGGCCCCGGCCTACGCGATGGCGCGGATGCTGGAGCGTGAGGGCCTGTCGTTGCAGGACTTCGACTACTACGAGATCCACGAGGCGTTCGCCTCGCAGGTGCTGGCCACGCTCAAGGCCTGGGAGGACCCGGTGTTCTGCAAGGAGCGCCTCGGTCTCGACGCGCCTCTGGGCGCGATCGACCGCTCGAAGCTGAACGTGAACGGCTCCTCGCTCGCCGCGGGTCACCCGTTCGCGGCTACCGGTGGCCGGATCGTCCCGGTCCTGGCCAAGCTCCTCGCGGGCTCCAAGGGCGGCACCGGTCGCGGCCTGATCTCGATCTGCGCCGCCGGTGGCCAGGGCGTGACCGCGATCCTCGAGCGGGCGTAGGCCCGGCCTGGACGATTCGTCTGCGGTCGAGCCGGGGATTCCTCGCCGGGGACCGCAGACGGATCGCCGTGGCCTCCCCTGGATCTAGGCGAAGAGCTTCACGACCTCGGCGGTCGGCCGGACGTCGCCGAAGGTCCGGTACGTCGTGTAGAGAGCCGCGTTGTGGTCCTGGTCGCGTCGCGCGGCACAGGCATCGGCGACCAGCACGACGCGGTAGCCGAGCTCGTGCGCGTCCCGGACACTGCCCTCGACGCAGACGTTGGTGACCGTGCCGGTGACGACGAGGTTCTCGGTGCCGCGCGCCTGGAGCTGCTCGTGCAGGTCGCTGCGCCCGGGGAAGAACGCGCTGAACGTGGTCTTCTCGGCGTAGACGTCGCCGTCGAGGGCGTCGAGCTCCGGCCAGAGCCGCTCGCGCACCGGGCCCTCTCCGCCGGAGCCGCGGAACACCTCGGCGATCTCCGCGCCACGGAGCTCGTCGTCGAGCCGGCGCCGCTCAGGCCGTCCGGGGACGACCCAGGCGACGGTGCCGCCTGCGGATCTCAGTGCCGCGGCGATCGTGTTGATCCGCGGCACGATGCCGGGCAGGTAAGGGTTGTCCTGGAAGAAGAACGGCACGACGTCCACCACCACGAGCGCCGTACGCGACGGGTCGAGCGACTCCCAGGCATGCCTGGTGCCGCGGCGGGAGATCTGCCGGTCGATCTCCCGCTGCTCGACGTGCCAGGCGTGGTCCATCGGCCGAGCCAACCCTGTGGCGGCTGCCAGATGAGGTCGGCGCGCCGCGCGACCCACCGCTGATGCGCGCTCTGACCGGCTACCGCGTCACCAGCGCCAGGGCCGAGTCGACCAGGTAGGCGCGCACCTGCTGGGGGGAGACCTCACCGACGGTGGGCAGGCCGGGGGAGGACTCGGTGACCAGGATGCCGACCCGGGCGAGCTGCAGAGCGCCGAGACCGCTGGCGTAGAGCGCGTTGGCGAGCAGGGTCGGGTTCTCGACCCGGAAGACTCCGGCGTCGACGCCCGCCTGGAGCGCGGACTGGAGCACCGCAAGGCACCCGGAGATGCCGCGGCCGAGCCGGAAGAGCGCGTTCTCGGAGATCTCCCGGAGCAGCTCGTCGCCGCGACGGCGCATCAGCGCCTGGGCGCAGTCGATGAACGCCGGGTGCGCGACGCCGTAGTCCACGAACGCGCCGACCAGCCGCTCGAGCCGGGCCGTCGGGTCGGGGTCGCCCTCGTCGGCCGCGACCATCGCGCCTCGGAGCTCGTCGAGGTAGTCGGCCAGGACCAGCGCGAACAGCTCCTCCTTGCCGGAGAAGTGCCGGTAGACGATCGCCCGGTTGATGCCCACGGCGTCGGCGATCTGCTCGATCTGCGCCTCGCGGACCCCCTTCTCGTCGAACAGAGCCCGGGTCGCGGCGATGATCTCCTTCTCGCGCTCCCGACGGCGCATCGCCGCGGTCGTCCGGGGCTGGTCGTCGGGTGCGCGCCTGGTCACGTGGACCAGCGTAAATGCTGTGCAACTCCGAGTTGCACAACTGTGACGAAGCGCTACGGACCGGCGATCTCCCGCACCGTCTCGATCGTGTCGGCCTCGGCGGCGGTCTTGTCGTCGCGGTAGCGGACGACGCGGGCGAAGCGAAGCGCCAGCCCACCCGGGTAGCGCGTCGAGCGCTGGAGGCCGTCGAAGGCGATCTCGACCACCTGCTCGGGGCGGACGGGCACGACGTACGACGAGCCGTCGCTCGGTCCCGTGGCCAGTTCGGTGAAGCGCTCGGTCTGCCAGGCGAGCATCTCGTCGGTCATGCCCTTGAACGTCTTGCCGAGCATCACGAACCCGGTCTCGGAGGAGTCGTCACGCGCGCCGAGATGGATGTTGGACAGCCAGCCTTTGCGACGCCCAGAGCCCCACTCGACGGCGAGCACGACCAGGTCGAGGGTGTGGACCGGCTTGACCTTGACCCACGAGGAGCCGCGGCGGCCGGCGTCGTACGTCGCCGCGAGGTTCTTGACCACGACGCCCTCGTGGCCGAGTGCGAGCACCTCGGCCACGAACGACTCCGCGGCCGCCGGGTCGTCGGTCACCAGCCGGGCGATCCGGTGCTCCTCCGGGACGAGCCGGTCGAGCGCCTCGAGCCGTTCACGCCCCGGAGCGTCGACGTAGTCCTGGCCATCGAGGTGGAGCAGGTCGAAGAAGTAGGGCGTGAGGTGGACGCCCGCGGTCATGGCGGTCCGCGAGGCGGTCTCCTGGAACGGGCGGGGCCGGCCGGCGTCGTCGAGCGCCAGCACCTCGCCGTCGAGGACGAACCGCGGCGCCGGCAGCGCACGGGCGACCGAGACCACCTCCGGCAGCCGCTCGGTGATGACCTCCAGCGACCGGGTCGCGACGATCACCTCGTCGTCCCACCGGTGCACCTGGATGCGGATGCCGTCGAGCTTGGTGTCGATCGCCACGGCACCGCCGCCGGCCTTGGCCATGGCCGCGTCGACGGTGGTGGCGCTGGAGGCCAGCATCGGCAGCACCGGCCGGCCCACCTCGAGCACGAACTCGGCGAGCGCCTCCTCGCCCCCGGTCAGCGCGGCCGACGCGACGGCGACCGTCGAGCCCGCCATCATGGCCGCCCGCCGGACCGCCGGAAGGGGTACGCCGCTCGCCGCCGCCAGGCCTTCCTGGACCAGTGAGTCGAGCGCACCCTGGCGGACCTCGCCGGTGACCAGCCCGCGCAGCCAGCGCTGCTCGTCCGAGGTCGCCCGGCCGAACAGCTCGGCGGTCGCCTCGGCCCGCGCAGCCTGCGACCCGGCACCGGACAACCCGGCGATGTGCTCGAACGCGTCGTGCACCTCGCGCACCGTCAGGGACGACTCCCCGGCCGGCGCAGGCAGCGCCTGCATCGAGCGCCATCCCAGGCCCGTACGCCGCTGCCGCAGCGAGCCCGCCAGGTAGGACGTCACCGTCTCGGCCTCGTCGCCGGCCTGCGCCAGCGTCTCCGCGAGGGCGGCCACCTTCGCCTTGCGCGAGCGGGTCGCGGCCACCGCCTGCGAGGTGGCCACGATGTCGGCGAGGAGCATGACTGACATTCTTGCCGCGACCACCGACGGTGGTCGGTTCCCAGCACTGCCTCACCAGGTCTCGAGACGGTCGCTGCGCGACCTCCTCGACCACCGGTGGGAGACATGCAGCTCGACCCGGGACCGCTCGTGGTGCTGCTCGTGCTCGCGGCCGCGGTCCTGCACGCGGGGTGGAACGCGATCGCGCACGCCGCCGAGGATCGGCTGGTCGGGTTCGCGCTGATCTCGACGTCGACGCTGGTGCTCGGCGCGGTCCTGGTGGTCGTCGGGGAGCCGGTCGGCCGGCACTACTTCTGGCTCGCCGCGCTCTCGGCCGTCCTGCACGTGGCGTACCTCCTGCTCCTCATGGCGAGCTACCAGGTCGCCGACCTCAGCCGCGCGTACCCGCTGTCCCGCGGCACCGGGGTGGCGTTGGTAGCCGTCGCGTCGGTCGCCCTGCCGCGGTCTCCGCTCGGGATCGACGTCGTCGTCGGGACCGGCCTGGTCGTGGCGGGCCTGCTCGGCATCACGTTCGTCGGCCCGGCCCTGACCCGCACCGACCGCCGCGGCATCGCCACCGCGCTGGGCACGGGCGTCGCGATCGCCGGCTACACGGTCGTCGACGGCCTGGCCGTGTCCGGCGGCGCGCCGCTGCTCGGGTACGCCGGCTGGCTGATGCTGCTGCAGTCGTGGGTCGTCCCGGCGTACGCCGTGGCCAAGCGCCGCCGAGCGCTGCTGACCCTCGGGAGGCGACAGGTGCTCACGGGGCTGGGTGGGGGAGCCGTGTCGTTGGTGGCGTACGGGCTGGTCCTGCTCGCCCAGACCAGCGGAGCGCTGGCCGCGGTCGCCGCGCTGCGCGAGCTCAGCATCGCGATCGGGGTCCTGCTCGGCGCCTACGTCCTCCACGAGGGGCTGGCCCGCAGGCGGGTCGTTCCCGCGCTGGTCCTGACCGCGGGCGCGGTGGTCCTTGCGCTCGGGATCGCCTGACCCCTAACCTGGACAGGTGTCCAGTCACGTGTCCACCCTGCCTCGCCAGGAGCTGAACGCGCGACAGGCCGAGACCGTCGAGAGGCTGCTCACCGCCGCTGCCGAGGAGCTCCGGACGGTGGGGCCGGAGTCGGTGACCGTGCGTACCGTCGCGGGCCGCGCGGGAGTGAGCCCCGCGACGGCGTACACCTACTTCGCCTCCCGCAACCACCTGTTCGCCGAGCTGTTCTGGCGCAAGGTGCTGCTCGAGCACCCGGCCGAGATCAGCGGCACCACACCGCTGGCGCGGGTCCAGTCGGTGACCCGGCAGCTGTCCGCAGTCCTGGCGGAGAGCCCGCACCTGGCGGCGGCGGCCAACCACGCGCTGCTCGGCACCGACCCCGACGTCGAGCGGCTCCGCACCGTGATCGGGCTCGACATGTTCGGCCGGTTCCGCGAGGCGCTGGGCGAGAGCGCGAGCGAGGAGCTCCTCGACGCGCTCGCCATGGTCCAGGTCGGCACGCTGCTGCAGACCGGGATGGGCCTCATCTCCTACGACGACCTGGCGGCCCGCTTCGACGCGCTGGTCGCCACCGTGATGAAGGGCAACGTGTGAGCCTCACGAAGGAGAGGGTCGTCCTCGACCCCTACGACTACACCTTCCAGGACGACCCCTACCCGACGTACGCCTGGCTGCGCGAGCACGAGCCGCTGCACCACAACCCGGAGCTCGACCTCTGGGCGCTCACCAGGCACGCCGACATCGCCGAGGCGCTCAAGAGCGACGGCACGTACTCCAACTCGTGGGGCGTGGCCATCGAGAAGTCGGCGTGGGGCCCTGACGCCCACAAGGTGATGTCGATCCTCGGTATGGACCCGCCCCGCCAGAACCGCCTGCGGGCGCTCGTCTCCCGCGGGTTCACCCCGCGCCGGGTCCACGACCTGCTGCCGCGGATCCAGGAGCTCACCGACCGCTACCTCGCCGAGTGCCTCGAGCGGGGCAGCTTCGACTGGATCACCGACTTCGCCGGCAAGCTCCCGATGGACGTCATCTCCGAGATGATGGGCGTCCCCGAGGAGGACCGGGCGGAGGTACGCCGCCAGGCCGACATCGTCGTGCACCGCGAGGACGGCGTCTACGACGTGCCACCGGCGGGCGCCGAGGCCTCGATGTGGCTGGTCGTCTACTACCAGGCCATGGTCGACGCCCGGAGGAAGCAGCCGTCCGACGACCTCACCAGCGCCCTCATCGAGGCCGAGGTCGACGGCGAGCGGCTCAGCGACGAGGACGTCATCGCGTTCCTCTTCCTCATGGTGGTCGCCGGCAACGAGACGACGACCAAGCTGCTCGGGCACGCCGTCTACCACCTCACCCGGCACCCGGAGCAGCTCGAGCAGGTCTTCGGCGGGGACGGGAACCCCGAGCTGGTCAACCCGTGGATCGAGGAGACCTTGCGCTTCGACACCTCCTCACAGCTGCTCGCGCGCTACCTGCTGCGCGACGTCGAGCTGCACGGTGCCGTGGCCCCGCAGGGCTCCAAGCTGCTGCTCTGCCTGGGCTCGGCCAACCGCGACGACCGGGTGTTCGGTCGCCCCGACGACTTCGACATCACCCGTGACAAGGACGAGCTGGCCCAGATCCTGTCCTTCGGGGGTGGCCGGCACTTCTGCCTGGGCGCCAACCTGGCCCGGCTGGAGGCGCGGGTCGCGCTGACCGCGCTCGTGGAGCGGGCCCGGACGATCTCGGTCGACCACGGCGCCAGCCGCCGGGTCCACTCGGTCAACGTCCGCGGCTTCGCCGTCGAACCGATGACGGTGGAGGCGCGCTGACGTGGCCAGGAACGGCAAGTACGACCAGCCCGAACGCCGGCCGGCGGTCGTCACCGGCGCCTCGTCCGGCATCGGCGCCGCCACCGCGCTGAGCCTGGCCGCGGCCGGCTACCCGGTCGCCCTGGGCGCGCGGCGTACCGACAAGCTCGACGAGGTCGCCGCGCAGATCCGCGCCGACGGCGGCGAGGCGGTCACCCACCCGCTCGACCTGACCGAACAGGCCTCGGTCGAGACCTTCGCCAAGGCGGTCGCGGCCGAGCTCGGCGACATCGAGGTGGTCGTCAGCAACGCCGGCGCCGTGGCGCCCGGCACGATCGTCGAGGTGGACTCCGAGCGGTTCACCCGCGAGCTCGACCTCACCGTCGTCGGGGCGCACCGGCTGGTCAAGGCGTTCGTCCCCGGGATGATCGAACGCCGCCGCGGGGACGTGGTCTTCATCTCGTCCGACACGGCCGTCCGGGCCCGGCCCTTCATGGCGGCGTACTCGGCCGGCAAGTGGGGGCTCGAGGGGATGGCCCAGTCGCTGCAGATGGAGCTCGAGGGCACGGGTGTGCGGGCCAGCGTCGTGCGCCCGGGCCCGACCTGGAGCGAGATGGGCGCCGACTGGGACGCCGACGAGGCCGGGTTCGTGCTCACCCAGTGGGTGCGCTTCGGGATGGCCCGGCACCCGCACTTCATGAAGCCCGCCGCGGTCGCCGACGCGATCACCACCGTCGTCAGCGCGCCGCGTGGCGTCCACCTGAGCCTCGTCGAGGTCAACCCCGAAGCCCCCTTGGAGGAGCGATGACTCACCCCACGAAGAGCGCTCGCTGCGCTCGCGTCTCCGCGGGGGCCCCGAGATGACCGCCACCGCCGCCGGAATTGACGCGATCCCCGAGGTCTCGGTCGCCGTCCCCGACGAGGACGGACATGGCCACCTCGCCGAGATGCGCATCGACCCCGTGGCGCTGTTCGAGCGCGTCCACGCCGAGTGCGGGGAGATCGGCCGGTTCCGGATCGCCGGCAAGGAGGTCGTGATGGTGACCGGCGCCGAGGTCAACGAGCAGTTCTTCAAGGCCCCCGACTCGACGCTGGACCAGGCGGCGGCGTACCCGTTCATGACCCCGATCTTCGGCAAGGGTGTCGTCTTCGACGCCTCGCCGGAGGAGCGCCAGCAGATGCTGAAGAACCAGGCGCTGCGCGGGGACCAGATGCGCGGCCACGCGACCACCATCGAGAACGAGATCACCCGGATGGTCGCCGAGTGGGGCGACGAGGGCGAGATCGACCTGCTCGACTTCTTCGCCGAGCTCACCATCTACAACACGGCCGCCTGCCTGGTGGGGCTCCCGTTCCGGGAGGAGATCGACCACCGGTTCGCCGAGGCCTACCACGGCCTCGAGCGCGGCACCGACGCGCTGGCCTACGTCGACCCCTACATGGAGGGCGTCGAGGCCTTCGAGATCCGGGACCGCTCGCGCGAGACCCTGGTCGAGCTGGTCCAGGGGATCATCGACCGGCGCAAGGAGCGGGGGACGGTCGAGAGGGACGCCCGCGACCTGCTCGACGTGCTGATCTCGATCGACATGAGCGCCGACTACATCACGGGTGTGTTCATCTCAATGCTGTTCGCCGGTCACCACACCTCGTCGGGGACGTCGGCGTGGACCCTCATCGAGCTCATGCGCCACCCCGACGTCATGGCAGAGGTGGTCGAGGAGCTGGACGACCTCTACGCCGACGGCTCGGAGATCTCGTTCCAGGCGCTGCGGTCGATCCCCAAGCTCGAGTCGGTCATCAAGGAGACGCTGCGGCTGCACCCGCCGCTCATCATCCTGATGCGCCAGGTCGCCGAGGAGATCGAGCTGGCCGGGCACACCATCCCGGTGGGCACGATCGTGGCCTCGTCCCCCCGGGTGTCGAACCGGCTCGAGGAGGACTTCCCCGACGCCCAGAGCTTCGACCCGACGCGCTACCGGGACCCGCGCCAGGAGGACCTGCAGAACCGCTGGACCTGGATCCCCTTCGGCGCCGGCAAGCACCGGTGCGTCGGCAACGCGTTCGCGATGATGCAGATCAAGGCGATCTTCTCGGTGCTCCTGCGCGACTTCGAGTTCGAGCTGGTCCAGCCGAGCGAGACCTACCGCGACGACTACTCGAAGATGGTCATCCAGCTCCAGCGTCCCTGCCGCGCGCGGTACCGCCGGAGGGCGCGGTGAGGCGGCGGGCGGAGTCCCCGGATATCAGGGGACCCCGACGCTTCTGCACCGAGATCTCGCTGCAGAAGTCACAGAGTCACCGGATATCCGGGGACTCCGCCGCCCGGCCCGGAGGCACCTCGTGAGGGTCGTCGCCGACCTCGACCTGTGCCAGGGACACCAGATGTGCCAGGGAGAGGCGCCGGATGTCTTCGGCTTCGACGAGGCCGCCGACCTGGTGACCGTGCTCCAGGAGCACCCCGACGAGTCCCTGCGTCCTCAGGTCGAGGCCGCGGTCCGCTACTGCCCAGCGATGGCGCTGAGCATCGAAGAGGAGAGCGCATGACGAGCCTGACCCGTGCCGAGATCGAGGGGTTCTGGGAGACCTGGCTCCAGGTCAACCGCGACGCCGAGAAGTCGGGCGACTGGCGGGTGATGGCCGACTGGTACGCCGAGGACGCGACGTACGGATGGATGCTCACGCCGGATGAGCACTTCATGGCCGTCGGCCGCGACCAGATCCGCGACTGGGCCATCGGCATCGAGATGGACGGGTTCGACGGCTGGCACTACGACTACCAGGCGACCGTCATCGACGAGAAGAACGCGATGATCGTGGGGTTCTGGAAGCAGCGGTCGGGCATCACGAACGACGAGACCGGCAAGGAGTTCGAGGTGCCCGGGCTCGGCGGCAGCTGGTTCGGCGTCGAGCGTCAGGCCGGCGGCGAGCTGAAGTTCTCGTGGCAGCGCGACTGGTTCGACTTCGGTGCCATGGCCCACACCATGGGCGCCGTGCTCAAGTCCGGCAAGGCGCCGGACACCCTGCACGCCCGGCTCAAGGTCTTCGGTCTCGAGGTGCCGGGCCACTACCGGCCCGAGGACCTGCCCTCGACCGTGTGGCCGCCGCCCGTCGAGGCCGGCGAGTTCGTCACCCAGGACCCGGCGTGACCGCCCCCGCGCAGCTCCTCATCGACGGCAAGCTGACGCCGTCGAGCGACGGCGCGACGTACCCGATCCTCAACCCCGCGACCGGTGCCGAGATCGGGCAGGCGCCCGACGCCACCGCGGCCGACGTCGACGCCGCGATCGCCGCGGCCCGCCGGGCCTTCGACGAGAGCGACTGGTCGACGAACGTCGAGCTCCGGGTGCGCTGCCTGCGCCAGCTGCACGCCGCGCTGCTCGCCACCGCGGACGACTTCAAGGCGCTCACCCGGGCCGAGGTCGGGATGCCGGACTTCATGGTCGGCGCGGCCGGCTTCGACGCACCGGTCGAGGGTCTCGCCTGGGTGGCCGACCTGGCCGAGTCCTACGAGTGGGAGAGCGACCTGGGTGTCGCCTCCCCGATGGGGATCCCGAGCAGGCGGACCGTGATCCGCGAGCCGGTCGGCGTCGTCGCCGCGATCACGCCCTGGAACGTGCCCACCCAGATCAACCTGGCCAAGGTCGGCCCCGCGCTGGCGGCCGGCTGCACCGTGGTGCTCAAGCCGGCGCCGGACACGCCGTGGCTCGCCTGCGAGCTCGGACGGCTGGTGGCCGAGGAGACCGACATCCCGCCGGGGGTGTTCAACGTCGTCACGCCGCGCTCCAACGAGGTGTCGTCGGTCCTGGCCACCGACCCGCGGGTCGACATGGTGTCGTTCACGGGGTCCACCGCCACCGGCCGGGCGATCATGGCCGCGGCGGCCCCGACGCTCAAGAAGGTGTTCCTCGAGCTCGGCGGCAAGTCCGCCGCGATCGCGCTGGACGACGCCGACGTCGCCTCGGTCGCGGGCGCGACGGCGTTCGCCGCCTGCATCCACGCCGGCCAGGGCTGCGCGATCACGACCAGGCTCGTGGTGCCGCGTGAGAAGTACGACGAGGCCGTGCAGGTGGCCGCCGCGACGATGGAGTCCATCGGGGCCAAGGACCCCTCCGACCCCGGTGCCATCTGCGGTCCGGTGATCTCGCAGTCGCAGCGGGACCGGGTGGAGTCCTATCTGCGGGTAGCCGAGGAGGAGGGCGGCACGTTCGCCACCGGCGGCAAGGTCATCGACCAGGACGGCTACTGGGTCGAGCCGACCGTGGTGGCCGGCCTCGACAACTCCTCGCGGCTCGCGCAGGAGGAGATCTTCGGGCCGGTGCTCGTCGTCATCCCGCACGACGGCGACGACGACGCGGTCCGGATCGCCAACGAGTCGGACTACGGGCTGTCCGGGTCGGTCGACTCGGGGGACCTCGAGCGGGCCAAGGCCGTGGCGCGCCGGATCCGCACCGGCACCCTCGCGGTCAACGGCGGCGTCTGGTTCAGCCCGGACGCGCCGTTCGGCGGCTACAAGCAGTCGGGCATCGGCCGCGAGATGGGCGTGGCCGGCTTCGAGGAGTACCTGGAGACGAAGACCGTTGCCGAGCCCGCGTAGTTCAGTCCCAGCACCGGCTTGCGAGGTTTCGAGGCTCGCTTCGCTCGCGCCTCAACCATCGTCCTCGGTGGTTGAGGTGCGAGGCGAGCTTGCGCCGAGCCTCGAGACCACCTCAAGGAAGGCACTCTCATGAGCACACGGTTCGAGAACAAGGTCGCGGTCGTCACCGGGGCGGCACAGGGCATCGGCGAGGCCTACGCGCGCGCCCTGGCCGCGGAAGGCGCGTCGGTCGTGGTGGCCGACCTCAACACCGAGGCGGGGGAGAAGGTGGCCGCCGACATCGGCGGGCTGTTCGTGCGCACCGACGTGTCCTCGGCCGAGTCGGCGGCCGCGATGGTCGAGGCCACCGTGGCGGCGTACGGCGGCATCGACCTGCTGGTCAACAACGCCGCGATCTACGGCGACATGCAGTTCGACCTGCTGATCAGCGTCGACTGGGACTACTACCGCAGGTTCATGTCGGTCAACATGGACGGCGCGCTGGTGATGACCCGGGCCTGCTACCCGCTGATGCAGCAGCGCGGCGGCGGGTCCATCGTCAACCAGAGCTCGACCGCGGCCTACCTCTACTCAGGCTTCTACGGTCTCGCGAAGGTCGGGGTGAACGGCCTCACCCACCAGCTCGCCCACGAGCTCGGTGGCATGAACATCCGGGTCAACGCCATCGCCCCCGGGCCGACCGACACCCAGGCCACCCGCACCCAGGCCGGCGACGCCGCCAAGGACCTGGTCAAGGGCCTGGCGCTGAAGCGGATGGGCCAGCCCGAGGACATGGTCGGCGCCTGCCTGTTCCTGCTCTCCGACGAGGCGGCCTGGGTCACCGGCCAGATCATCGCCGTCGACGGCGGACAGACGTTCCGGGCATGAGTGCCGACACCAGAGTCGGGTTCGTCGGGCTGGGCAACATCGGGAAGCCGATGGCGCAACGGCTCGCCGCCGGCGGGGACCTGGTGGTGTACGACGTCGCACCCCAGCCCGTGGCCGACCTGGTCGCGGCGGGCGCCGGCGCAGCGGCGAGCGTCGCCGACCTCGCCGGCCAGGTCGACGTGCTGTGCGTGATGGTGCGCGACGACGACCAGGTGCGCGAGGTGCTCGGCGAGGCGCTCGGCACCGCGAGGCCCGGCCTGGTGGTGGCCGTCCACTCGACCGTCGCCCCGCTGACGCCTCGGCAGCTCGAGGTCACCGCGGGTCGCCACGACGTGCTGGTCGTCGACGCGCCCGTGAGCGGTGGCGCGATGGGCGCGGCGGACGGGACGCTGGCGATCATGGTGGGCGGCTCCGAGGCGGCGTACGCCGCGGCGCGCCCGGTCCTGGAGCGGATGGGGTCCCGGGTCGTGCACGCCGGGGCGATCGGCGCCGGGACCCAGATGAAGCTGGCCCGCAACATGATGCACTTCGTCGCCTTCACCGCGGCGACCGAGGCGCAGCGGCTGGCCGAGGCCGCGGGGCTCGACCTCGTCGAGCTCGGGCACGTCGTGCGGCACACCGACGCGATCACCGGCGGACCGGGCGCGATCATGCACCGCGACACCACCGCGCCGCTGGCCGAGGACGACTTCTGGTTCGGGGTGTTCGACCACGTCCGGGCGCTGGGGGAGAAGGACCTCTCCTTCGCGATCGAGCTGGCCGACACACTGGGCGTCGACGTACCGCTCGCGCGGCAGGCGCGGGAGCGGCTGGCGAAGGGACTGGGACTGCCCCATGAGTGAGCCGACGAGTGATCCGACGAGCCCGCAGGGCGGCAAGTTCGACGACCTCCCCGAGCTCCGGCGCAGGGGCCTGGAGAAGATGGAGGAGGTCTACGGCTTCGAGATGACCGACGGCCAGGGCGACTTCTTCCGCTACACCGCAGACCACCTGTTCGCCGACATCTGGAACCGGCCGGGCCTGTCCAACCGGGACCGCCGCCTGCTGCTCATCGGCATGCTCGCCGGCAGCAACCAGACCGACGTGCTGAGCATCCAGGTACCGGCCGCGCTCGCCGCCGAGGAGCTGGACGCCGAGGCGCTGCGCGAGATCACGATCCTGGTGTGCCACTACGCCGGGTGGCCGATCGGGTCACGGGTCAACCAGGTCGTCGAGGAGTCGATCGCCAGGGCGAGCAAGGCGTGACCCCGCAGTGAGCGGCTTCGTCCACGAGGACCTGCCGACCGCCGAGGTCGACCGGCGGGAGGCGCTGAGACGTCCCCTGACCGACGCCGTGCGCGACCTGGTGGACGCCACCATCCGCACCACCGTCGACGACGACGAGGTGCGGGCGGTCCAGGAGGAGCTCGAGGGACTGGTGGCCCGGCTCCGGGCCAGCCAGCTGCCCGGGTCCGCCGGCGGCCGCTACAACTCCGAGCGCCGCGCCTGGCACTGGGGCAACGCGGTCATCGGCGCCCACAACGCGATCGCACCGCCGATGACGGTGGTGCACACGGGGTACGGCCGGGCGCACGCCGACATCGTCCTGGGCGCGGCCTACGAGGGGCCGCCCGGCCTGGTGCACGGTGGGGTCACGGCGATGATGCTCGACCACCTGATGGGCGAGACCGCGAGCGGGATGAAGCGGCCCACGTTCACCGGCACCCTGACGATGCGCTACCGCCGCGGCACGCCGCTGGGGCCGCTGCACCTCGAGGGCCGGATCGACCGCGAGGAGGGTCGCAAGGTCTTCGTCGTCGCGACGATCTCCGACTCGGACGGGGTCACTGTCGAGGCCGACGGCGTGTTCATCGAGCCGTCCTCCGGCCACTCGCCGAGGCCGGCGGCGAGTGCCTGAGCTCGAGGCGCTGGACGGCCCGTCGAACCTGATGGCGGCCCGGCCCGGACCCGACCTGTCGCTGCACGGGTACGCGGAGACCGAGTACGTCGTCCGGGGCGCCGCGGTCGCCTACGCCGGGGCGACCCCGACCGACGGACGCTGGGACCTGGAGGCCGTCGGCGAGGCGCCGTTCGCGACCCGCTGCGTCGTGCGCCGGCCGGTCGACCCGGCGTCGTTCAGCGGCACCCTGGTCGTGGAGTGGCTCAACGTCAGCAGCGGGTCCGACGCGGCGCCGGACTGGACCTACCTGTCCGACGAGATCGTCCGCCGCGGCCACACCTGGGTGGGCGTGTCCGCGCAGTACGTCGGCGTCGAGGGCGGGGACGCCGCCGTGGGCGACCTGGGCCTCCAGCCGCTCAAGGCGGACCCCCGCTACCGCGCGCTCGCGCACCCGGGAGACGCCTACTGCTACGGGATCTTCACGGCGGTCGCCGACGCCGTCACCCGGGTCGCCCTGGCCGACCTCGAGATCACCACCAGGCTGGCGGTGGGGGAGTCGCAGTCGGCGTACGCCCTGACGAGCTACGTCAACGGGGTGCAGCCGCTCACCCGGGCCTTCGACGGGTTCCTGGTCCACTCCCGCGGCGGCGCCGCGATGCCACTGGGCGAGGCCGGAGCTCCCGTCGACATCGGAGAGTTCCGCAGCGACCCGCCCACGGTCGTCCGCGACGACGTCGACGTACCGGTCGTCATGGTGCAGACCGAGACCGACCTGACCGGCCGGCTGCGGTACCTGCCCGCCCGCCAGCCCGACTCGGAGCGGATCCGGCTCTGGGAGGTCGCGGGCACGGCGCACGCCGACAAGTTCCAGATCGGCGACTTCGAGGAGCTCCTGGGCTGCCCGCGTCCGGTCAACACCGGTCAGCAGGCGTACGTCGTCCGCGCGGCGCTGCGGCACCTGGAGTCGTGGGCGCGCGGCGGGCCGCCGGCACCCCGGGCCGCGCGGCTCACCGTGCAGGACGGTGGGTTCGTGGTCGACGACGTCGGCAACGCCCGCGGCGGCGTCCGCACGCCGGCGGTCGACGCCCCGGTGTCGGTCCTGCGCGGCGACACCGACCCGGACGCGCCTGTCATCTGCCAGCTGTTCGGGAGCACCCTGCCGCTCGACGACGACGTGCTCCGCTGGCTCTACAGCGACCGGGCTGCCTACCTCGAGGCCTACGAGCAGGCCACCGACGAGGCCGTCGCGTCCGGGTTCGTGCTCGCCGAGGACCGGGACGCCGTGCTGGCCGAGGCGCGGCCCGAGCTCGTCGAGGCGGCGTACCGGGGTCCATGATCCAACTGGGCCATGTGCCGCCGGGCTCAGCGGTGCGATGATCCCCCGCGTGGCACTGGTCCCGAAGAGCTTCCGGCTGTTCTTCGCGCTGCCCGTCCTGCGCCGAGCGGCGTTCCACTTCCGGCGGATGACCTCCGGGATGGACGGCGCCTTCTTCGGGCGGGTCGGCGTCGCGCTGCTCGGTTTCCTGCTCTTCACCTCGACCATCCTGACGCTGGCCGAGCGCGACACCGAGGGGCGCGGGTGGCACTCGGTCGGAGGCTTCTTCCGCGAGCTCGGCGACTGGTTCTACTGGTCGCTCACCACGTCGTTCAGCGCTGGTGACTCGTCCGCCGTCCAGACGGCGATCGGCCAGATCACGGGCTGGCTGCTCATCCTGTTCGGCGTCGCCATCGTCGCGGCCATCACCGGTGCGCTGGTGGGGTTCCTGATCGAATACCTGCTCAAGGAGGGCATGGGCATGGGTGCAGCGGGATTCCGCGACCACATCGTCGTCTGCGGCTGGAACTCGACCGCGCGGGAGCTGGTCACCGAGCTGGAAGGTGACGAGTTCACCACCAAGGTGGTGGTCATCCACGACACCGACAAGAACCCCGCGGGGGACGGCGTCTACTTCGTCAGTGGCGACATCACCCGGGCCGACGACCTCAGGCGGGCCGGCATCGAGGAGGCGATGGCGGCGGTCATCTGCCCGGCCGACGGCAGCAACGAGGCCGACATGCGCTCGATCCTGTGCGTGATGGCGATCGAGGCGATCGCGCCGGAGGTGCGCACGGTCGTGGAGGCCAACAACCCCGCGCACGTCGAGCACTTCCAGCGCGCCGAGGCCGACGAGATCGTGGTCAGCTCGCGCCTGGTCTCGCGGCTGATGGCGCGGTCCTCGCTCTACCCGGGCCTGGCCGAGCTGGTCACCGACATCGTCTCCGGCGGTGACGGTTCAGAGCTCTACCGGGTCTCGCTGCCCGACAACTACGTGGGCCTCAGCGTCGACGAGCTGTCGTCGAAGCTGCGTGCCGAGCACCGGGCGACCCTGCTCTCGATCAGCCGCAACGGCCAGGCCAACCTGAACCCGCCGCAGGACTTCCGGCTCCAGGTCGGCGACGACTTGGTCGTGGTCGCCGAGTCCCTCGGCGAGCTGGCGCCGCTGGAGATGGACCACTCCGACACGGATTGATACCCCCGCGAGCTTCGGCCCGGCACCCACGACGGACGCTCCGCTCCGCTCCGCGGAGCTCCGCCGTCCATCGTGGCCGCCGAGCCGATCGCGGGGCGCGCTCGCTGCGCTCGCCATCGCTCGCCTCGGTCGCTTCGCTCCCTTGCTCGCAGGGGCGGAGGTGCTTGATGCGCCGCGGGGCTAGTCAGAGAAGCCCGGCTATCACTGCGGTCCCGCCCTTCCAGGTCACCGTGAGGTCTGCGTCCGCGGCTACATCCGTGCCTACGATCCGGGCGAGGAGGACTTGGAGCGCGCCGGTCTCGATGATCGTGAGCGGTCCGTCGTCCCGGCACGTGACGGTGCCGACCGTGGGGACGTCGGTCCCCGGCGTACCACTGCCCCGGACCTGCGCGTTGGTCGGGCTGCTCTCGGGTCCGTTGCCGAGGTCGTACTCGTGGTCGACACCGGCCGCGCCGGTCACCATCGCGGTCACGAGGCTCTGCACGAAGACCGGGTCCCCGGCACCGTCATAGACCCAGCGGGTGCCGAGCTCGGAGTGCTCGGTCGTGCCGACCAGGTGCTCCTCGGCACCCGCCAGCTCGGCGGCGCGGTAGCTCAGCGGGAGGAACAGCGTCGACAGGCCTTCGCCGCCGAGCAGGAAGCCCTCCATCCCGACCTCGCCCGCCGGGTCGTCGAAGCGGAAGGAGCCCACCGGCTTGCGGCCGGCCAGGCCGTCGAACCACGGGCGGCTGGGGAGCCAGGCGTCCATCAGGTCGCGCTTTCCGGGGGAAAGGGTCGCGTGGGGGTAGACGATCGCCATGCGGGTGAGCCTAGGGGTGGCTTCGCTCTCCGTGGGTCGACGAAGGGCCGCACTCCGGAGGTCCAGGAGGGCCGCCAGGCAGGGCAGCGGTGAGCCAGGTGCCGGTCCGGTGCGCTGAACCGGCCCGCACTCACCGCCAGCCCAGCCCAGCCCGGAATCCGGCCCGGCTCATCGCCTCCCAGCAGAAGCGTGCGACGTCGTGACGGGTCAGGGGGCCCTCCTCGACCGACGGAGCGGGCCCGTCCTCGACCGACGGAGCGCCTTGGGGGCGCCGCTACAGCCCGGAGAAGTCCGGCTCGCGTCCCTCGGCGAACGCGGTCAGCGCCTCGAGGTTGGCCGGGCCACCCATGAGCTCGGCGAACGCGGCGTTCTCGCGCTCGCGGGCGGCGTCGATCTCGGCGCGCAGGGGTTCGGTCATGGTCCGCTTCACCGCGACCAGGCTGGAGATGGGCCTCGCCGCCAGGACGGCCGCATGCCGGTGCGCCTCGGCGAGCAGGTCGTCGGGCTCGCAGACCCGCCAGACCAGGCCCATCTCGAGCGCCTCGGCCGCGGAGACCCACTCCGAGGACTGCAGGAGCCAGGCGGCGTTCTGCCGGCCGACGAGGAGCGGCATCAGGTACGACGACGCGGCCTCGGGAGCGACGCCGAGCGAGGTGAACGGGCACTTGAGCCGGGCCGTGGACGACATGAAGGCGAGGTCGGCGAAGCCGAGGATCGTGCAGCCGATGCCGAGGCCCACGCCGTTGACCGCGACGACCAGCGGCTTGGGGAACGCGACGAGCGCGTCGATGAGGCCGGGGAAGCCGTGCCGGCCACGCTCGAACGCCGGGTCGGTGGCGATCTTGTGCATCTCCAGGAGGTCGGTGCCGGCGCTGAACCCGCGGCCGTTGCCGGTGACGAGGACGACCGCGACGTCCGGGTCGTCGGCCGCCGCGAGCAGGGCGTCGGCGGTGGCGTCGTACAACGCCTCGTTGAAGGCGTTGAGCGCGTCGGGCCGGTCGAGGGTCAGGGTCCGCACCCGGTCGGCGTCGGCGATCTGGAGTGTCATGGGGCGAGGTTAGTGTCGCCCCCGTGGAGGCGATGCGGGAGCGGGTGTGGCGGCCGGGCTGGCCGTGCTCGGTCCTCGGCACGCTCCGCCAGCACCGCCGGGGTGGGGGAGACCCGACGTTCCGGGTCGACGACGACGGAACGGTGTGGCGCGGCGTCCGGTCGCCCGAGGGACCCGCGACGCTGGCGGTCCGGGCGCGGCCCCGCGAGGGTGACGTGCTGGCCCAGGCGTGGGGGCCGGGCGCGACCTGGCTGCTCGAGTCGGTCCCGGCCATGCTCGGCGCCGAGGACGACTGGAGCGGGTTCGAGCCTCAGCACCCCGTCCTGGAGGAGCTGCGGCGACACCACCCGCACGCCCGGCTGGGCCGGACCGGTCTCGTCATGGAGGCGCTGGTCCCGGCGATCATCGAGCAGAAGGTCACCGGCAAGGAGGCGTTCGGCGGGTTCCGGGCGCTGGTCCACCGGTTCGGCGAGCGAGCCCCCGGGCCCGGCCGGGAGCGCAGGCTGTGGGTCCAGCCGCCGCCCGACCGGCTGCGCACCATCCCGTCCTGGGAGTGGCTGCGCCTGCACATCGACCCGGCCCGGTCCCGGACCGTGGTGACCGTGGCCAAGGTCGCCGCCTCGCTGGAGCGGACCGCGGCGGTGCCGTGCGACGAGGCCGACCGGCGGCTCCGGTCGCTCCCCGGCGTCGGGGTGTGGACCAGTGCCGAGGTCCGGCAACGCGCGTTCGGCGACCCGGACGCCGTGTCGTTCGGCGACTACCACGTCGCCAAGGACGTCGGCTGGGCGCTGACCGGGACCCCGTTCGACGACGCCGAGCTCGAGGCGTTCCTCGAGCCGTGGCGCCCACACCGCGGCCGGGTGCCGATGCTGGTGGCGATGGGTGGCCTGCGCCGGCCTCGGCACGGCCCCCGGATGTCACTCCCCACTCACTACCCGGCTGGCTAGCCGAAGGTCACGGCGCTTGCAATCCGATCGCAAGGGTGGAGGTCACAGCATCGGCCGTAGCGGGCGCAGCACCAGCTCGGTGAACCGCCGGTGCAGGTCGCGGGCCTCCCACTCCCCGTGGGTGAGCTCGATGCAGTTGGACTCGTCGGTCGCCCAGATGTCCTCGAGCACGCCGGCCAGGTCCCGGTCGATGACCTCGACGTTGATCTCGTAGTTGCCCTGGAGGCTGAGCCGGTCGATGTTGGCGGTGCCGACGGTGGACCACAGACCGTCCACGGTGGCCGTCTTGGCGTGCACCATCGCGTCCTTGAACCGGAAGATCCGGACGCCGGCGTCGAGCATCTGGCTGTAGTAGCCGCGCGAGAGCCAGTCGGCGACCACGTGGTTGGACTTGAGCGGGACCAGCAGGCGGACGTCGACGCCCCGCCGGGCGGCGTTCGCGAGCGCCTCTGCGAAGTCCGAGTCGGGGATGAAGTACGCCTGCGTGATCCAGACGTTCTTGCTGGCCCGGTTGATGGCCTCGAGGTACATCCCGCGGATGGGGAACATCCACAGCCGGGGCAGGTTGCGCTGGAACCGGATCTTCGGCTCCCAGCTCAGCGGTGCCTCGAGGAGCAGCGGCCGCTCGCTCGGCATCAGCTTCCTGCGGCGGTGCAGGTTCCACATGTCGGCGAAGGCCCGCACCAGGTCGAGCACGCCCGGACCGGTGACCCGCACGTGGGTGTCGCGCCACTCCGTCTCGTAGGCCGAGCCGACGTTGTAGCCGCCGACGAACCCGACCTTGTCGTCGACGACCAGGATCTTGCGGTGGTCGCGGCCGTAACGACCGAGGTCGAAGAACCGCCAGCCCGCACCGTAGATCGGGTAGCGCAGCACCTTCATCGACGGCGGGAACCGCTTGAACGCCGGGCTCACGACCAGGTTGGCGAACCCGTCGTAGATGCAGTAGACCTCGACGCCGCGGGCGGCGGCGTCGGCCAGCGCGGTCTTGAACCGCTCGCCGACCTCGTCGCCCTTCCAGATGTAGGTCTCGAACAGGATCCGCCGCTCGGCACTCTCGATGGCGCTGAGCATGTCGGCGTACAGGTCCCGGCCGAAGGTGTACGTCGTGATCTCGCCGTCGCCGACGGTGACCGTCGTCGGGGCGGTGACGGGGAACGGCTTGGGCTTCTTGCCGCGGCGCCGGTAGGAGTCGACCAGGCTCATCACGATCCCGATGGCCATCGGTACGCCGAACACCACGAGCAGCGTGCGCCTGGCCCATCGCAGCACGCGTTCGATCGTGTGCTCGGGCCGGGTCACGCGGCCAATCTAGTGAACGACATCTCGACGTCGTCGCCGGTCAACGTCAGGTCGTCCCCGTCGACCTCGACGCGGTCCACCCGGTCGAGAGCCTCGCCGAGTGCCGACTCGAGCTCGGCGAGGCGCTCGGGGCAGCCGATGAGGGTGGTCGACCGGTCGCCGAACGTCAGACCACCGCCGATGCGGTAGGTCGCCGGTGCACCGATCGTGTTGCAGCCCACGGTGACGCGGGCGACCAGCCGCCTGCCGTCCCGCTCGAGGGTCAGCGTGGGCAGGGAGCTGTCGGTGGGCTCCAGCACCGAGGAGCCGTCGACCTCGACCGAGGTTGCCAGCCAGTCGCCGACGAGATCGCCGGGAGGTCGGTTCCACAGCACGCCGACCGCCATGGCCGCGCCGATCACGACCAGCGCCAGCGCCACCGCGAGCGCGTGCCGGCGCCCGCGGTTCCGCCACGTCACCGCGGGTCGTCCGCATCCAGCCGCGCCACCAGCGTGCGCGGTGCGACGGTCCGGTACGCCTCCCGGACCACCTCGGCCACCTCGGCCCAGTCGGGGTCCCGGTCGATCCGGACGCCGACCCAGCCACGGTGGCCGACGTACGGCGGCCGGAAGTAGGTGCCGGGGTCGCTGCCGACCAGCTCCTCCTGCGCGCCGGGCGGCGCGGCGCACCAGAACGCCAGGTGGTCGGCGCCGTGGTGGTGGTCGTCGAGCATCACGAACTGCTTGCGGCAGAAGAACGAGACCTCGCCGTGGCTGAGCTTCTCGGTGACCTCGGGGAGCGCCGTGGCGATCGCCCGCAGCCGCTCCACGGCGTCCACTTCTGTCACGGCTGTCACTCCCCTCGACTCAGCAGGGCGTTGTCGGTGGTCCACCGTAGGCTCGGGACATGCGTCCAGTCACCGATCTCAAGCGGCGCGTGGCCCCGTTCCACGTGCAGGCGGAGTACGACCCGTCGGGTGACCAGCCGGCCGCGATCAAGGAGATCACCCGGCGGATCCAGGCGGGTGAGCAGGACGTCGTGCTCCTGGGCGCGACCGGCACCGGCAAGACCGCGACCGTGGCCTGGGTGGCCGAGCAGATCCAGCGCCCGATGCTGGTGATGCAGCCCAACAAGACCCTGGCCGCCCAGTTCGCCAACGAGCTCCGTCAGCTCTTCCCGGACAACGCGGTCGAGTACTTCGTCTCCTACTACGACTACTACCAGCCCGAGGCCTACATCCCGCAGACCGACACCTACATCGAGAAGGACTCGTCGATCAACGACGAGGTCGAGCGGCTCCGGCACTCGGCGACCAACTCGCTGCTCACCCGGCGCGACGCGATCGTGGTGGCCTCGGTGTCCTGCATCTACGGCCTCGGCACGCCCCAGGAGTACGTCGACCGGATGCTGCGGCTCAAGGTCGGCCAGACCCACGACCGCGACGGCATCCTGCGCCAGCTCGTCCAGATGCAGTACACGCGCAACGACATGAGCTTCACCCGCGGCACGTTCCGGGTGCGCGGGGACACCCTCGAGGTCTTCCCGGTCTACGAGGAGCACCAGGTCCGGATCGAGTTCTTCGGCGACGAGATCGAGCGGCTGATGTCGCTGCACGCCGTGACCGGCGAGATCATCACCGAGGACGAGGAGCTCTACATCTTCCCGGCCACCCACTACGTCGCCGGCCCTGAGCGGATGGAGCGGGCGATCCGCGGCATCGAGCTCGAGCTCGAGGACCAGCTGGCGACGTTCGAGCGGCAGGGCAAGATGCTCGAGGCCCAACGGCTGCGGATGCGGACGACCTACGACATCGAGATGATGCGCCAGGTCGGGTCCTGCGCCGGCATCGAGAACTACTCGATGCACATCGACGGGCGCCAGCCCGGCTCGGCACCCAACTGCCTGCTGGACTACTTCCCCGAGGACTTCGTGCTCGTCATCGACGAGTCGCACGTCACGGTGCCGCAGATCGGCGGCATGTACGAGGGGGACATGTCGCGCAAGCGCAACCTGGTCGAGCACGGCTTCCGGCTGCCCAGCGCCATGGACAACCGGCCGCTGCGCTGGGAGGAGTTCGTCGAGCGGATCGGGCAGACGATCTACCTCTCCGCGACGCCGGGTCCCTACGAGCTCGACAAGGTCGGGGGCGACACCGTCGAGCAGATCATCCGGCCGACCGGGCTGATCGACCCCGAGGTGGTGGTCAAGCCGACCAAGGGCCAGATCGACGACCTGATCCACGAGATCCGCACCCGGGCGGAGAAGAGCGAGCGGGTCCTGGTCACGACGCTGACCAAGAAGATGTCGGAGGACCTCACCGACTACCTCCTCGACGCCGGGATCCGCACCCGTTACCTGCACTCCGAGGTCGACACCCTCAAGCGGATCGAGCTGCTGCGCGACCTCCGGCTGGGGGAGTACGACGTCCTGGTCGGCATCAACCTGCTCCGCGAGGGTCTCGACCTGCCAGAGGTGTCGCTGGTGTCGATCCTCGACGCCGACAAGGAGGGCTTCCTGCGCTCCGACAAGTCGCTGATCCAGACGATCGGACGCGCGGCCCGCAACGTGTCCGGCCAGGTCCACATGTACGCCGACAAGATCACGCCCTCGATGGCCTCGGCGATCGACGAGACCAACCGGCGCCGCGACAAGCAGATCGCCTACAACACCGAGCACGGCATCGACCCGACCCCGCTGCGCAAGAAGATCGC
>NZ_JAEMSS010000047.1 GCF_016462705.1 Nocardioides sp.
CTGCTGGCGGTAGACGTCGTCGTTGTCGACCCTCAGCACGTCGAGCTTGTCCTCGACCGCGAGCCGGTAGGTGTTGACGCCGATGACCTTCTGGATCCCGGAGTCGATCCGGGCCTGGGTGCGGGCGGCGGCCTCCTCGATGCGCATCTTGGGGATGCCCTGCTCGATCGCCTTCGCCATCCCGCCGGCCTGCTCGGCCTCCTGGATGTGCGCCCAGGCCCGCTCGGCGAGGTCGTGGGTCAGCCGCTCGACGTAGTAGGAGCCGGCCCAGGGGTCGATGGTCCCGGTGGTGCCGCTCTCCTGCTGGAGCAGCAGCTGGGTGTTGCGGGCGATGCGGGCCGAGAAGTCGGTCGGCAGCGCGATCGCCTCGTCGAGGGCGTTGGTGTGCAGCGACTGGGTGTGGCCCTGGGTCGCGGCCATCGCCTCGATGCAGGTGCGGCCGACGTTGTTGAAGACGTCCTGCGCGGTGAGCGACCAGCCGGACGTCTGCGAGTGCGTGCGCAGGCTCAGCGACTTGGGGTTCTCGGGGTTGAAGTCCCGGACCAGCCGGCTCCACAGCGCGCGGGCCGCGCGCATCTTGGCGACCTCCATGAAGAAGTTCATGCCGATCGCCCAGAAGAAGCTCAGCCTGGGTGCGAACTGGTCGATCGTCATCCCGGTCTCGAGGCCGGCCCGGATGTACTCGACGCCGTCGGCCAGCGTGTACGCGAGCTCGAGGTCGGCGGTCGCCCCGGCCTCCTGGATGTGGTAGCCCGAGATCGAGATCGAGTTGAAGCGCGGCATCTTCTGGGCGGTGAAGCTGAAGATGTCGCTGATGATCCGCATGCTCGGCTCGGGCGGGTAGATGTAGGTGTTGCGGACCATGAACTCCTTGAGGATGTCGTTCTGGATGGTCCCGCTGAGCTGCTCCGGCTTGACCCCCTGCTCCTCGGCCGCGGCGATGTAGAGCGCGAGCACGGGCAGGACCGCGCCGTTCATGGTCATGGACACCGACATCTCGGCGAGCGGGATGCCGTCGAAGAGGGTGCGGGTGTCGTAGATCGAGTCAATCGCCACCCCGGCCATGCCGACGTCGCCGCGGACCCGTGGGTGGTCGGAGTCGTAGCCGCGATGGGTGGCCAGGTCGAACGCGACGCTCAGGCCCTTCTGGCCGGCGGCCAGGTTGCGGCGGTAGAACGCGTTGGACTCCTCCGCGGTCGAGAAACCGGCGTACTGGCGGATGGTCCACGGCTGGGTGGTGTACATCGTCGGGTAGGGCCCGCGCAGGAACGGGCTCAGGCCGGGCCAGGTGTCCAGGGCGTCCAGGCCCTCGAGGTGCTCGGGTCCGTAGAACGGAAGGATGTCGATCCCCTCCGGGCTGACCCACGGGGGACTCGTCTGCGGTTCCGCTGGTGTTGCTGCGCTCGCGCTCGCAGACGAATCAGCGAGCGGGAGGCCGCTGAAGCTCTTCGGGATGCTCATGCCAGCTTCTCCCTGGTCCGGGTCAGGAACGCGAGGGCATCGACGCCCATGGCGCACGAGTCGTCGGCCCACGCACGCGGCTTGCCGGCCACGACCACCCACTCGGCTCCCTCGGCTCGGAGCGCGGCGGCGGCCTCGGCACCCCACTCGTCGTACGCCGCGTCGCTGCCGGCCAGGCACACGACGCGCCGGCCGCCGTGCTTGTCGGCCAGCGACTCGGCGCCGTCGGTCGCGCCGGCGACCTCGACCGGGATGCCCCCGGCGGCGAACAGGTTGGTGGCGAACGTGGCCCGCGCCGTGTGCTGAGCGACGCTGCCCATGGTCGCGAGGAAGACCGGCTCGTCCATCGGCGAGGCCTGGAGCTCCTCGAACGCCGCGCCCCAGCGACGGACCTCGGGCGCCAGCGGGTCCGGTTCCCGGGCCGGTCGGTCCGCGAACGGGTCCGGGAACTCGGTGAGCCCGGTCAGCGGCCGCTTGCGGGTGGCGACCTGCGCATCCCGTTCGGCGACGGTGGCTGCGACGAGAGGCTCGAGGTCCTCGCCGTCGTCGAGCCGGCCGAAGAGCTCCCAGGCCGCGGTGGCCAGGTCGTCGGTCAGCTTCTCGACGGCGTAGGCACCGCCGGCCGGGTCGGCGACCCGGGCGAGGTGCGACTCCGAGATCAGCAGCGAGCTGGTGTTGCGGGCGATCCGGCGGCCGAAGGCGTCGGGCCGCCCGAGGGGGCTGTCGAACGGGAGGACCGTCACCGCGTCCGCGCCCCCGACACCGGCCGCGAAGGCGGCGACCGTGGTGCGCAGCATGTTGACCCAGGGGTCGTAGGCGCTCATCATCGGCCGGCTGGTGACGACGTGCTGGCGCTGCTGGTGCCCGGCCGCGGCGCCGCTGAGCTCGAGCACCCGGGCCCAGAGGCGGCGGGCGGCCCGGAGCTTGGCGATGGTCGGGAACTGCTCGTCGGTGGCGGCGTAGCGGAACTCCACGAGCGCCGCCGCGTCGTCCACCGACACCCCGGACCCGGTCAGCGTCCGGAGGTACGTCGCGGCGACGTGCAGGGAGTGGGCGAGCTCCTGGACGTCGGAGGCTCCGCGGTCGTGCACCGCCGTGGCGTCCACGACGAACCCCAGCACGCCGGCGCCGCCGGCCAGGCTCGCCGCCTCGGCGGACGCGTCGGCCGCCGGGATGCCCAGGTTGGTGCCGGGATGCAGCTCGACGTCCTCGGCGTACGCGACGAACGCCCGGGCCGCGGCGAGGTGGTCCGCGGAGGCGTCGAGCACCACCGGGGCCAGGTCGAGGAAGACGCCGTCGAGCAGGGTGTCCAGATCGGCGTCGGGATCCAGGCGCAGCCAGAGCGACGTGACCCCGTTCTCGAGGTCGGTCATCGCCTCCTCGTGCGCGGCCCGCGCCTCCGCCACGGCGAGGTGGGCGCGGATGTCCCACTCCCCGGCGCGGGTCGGGCGCTGGTCGAGGTCGATGTCGGCCAGCAGGTCCGGGGTGCCGAGCGGAGTGATGCCGATGCCGTCCAGCGTGGTCCGGGTCAGCTTCTGCCAGACCAGCGAGTCGTCGTCCGCGTCGGAGAGCCGGCGCGCCTTGCGGAGGACCGCGCCGGCGGCGCGCTCCCAGTCGGCGCGGCCGTGCGTGTCCTCGGGGGAGGCCAAGGCGAGCGATCCCTGCTCGGGCTCCAGCTCGGAGGGCTCGTCGAGCCCGCCCTCGACGGTCGCGTCAGTCACACGGGAACCCTAGGAGCGGCCGCCCCGGGAGACCACGAAGTGTGACAATTCCCAACCCTGTGTCCGTCGCAGGTCAAGGGCCGGACGTCAGTGACGTTCCCGCCGGGAGAGCCTTGCCACGGACCGGTCTCGGGGGCACCGTGGCCCCATGGCCGATCGAGGAGCGCGTGCCGCCGGCAGACAAGATCTGGAGGCCCACGAGCCTGACGCGATCCGCAACGTCGTGCTGGTGGGCCCGAGCTCCGGCGGCAAGACGACGCTGCTGGAGGCGCTGCTGGTCCGGACCGGGGCCCTGACCCGCGCGGGCAGCGTCGAGGACGGCACCACGGTGTCCGACTTCGAGCCGGGCGAACGCGCGCACGGCCGCTCCATGGCGCTCGCGGTCGCACCAGTCGTGCACGACGGGGTGAAGGTCAACCTGATCGACACCCCCGGGTACGCCGACTTCGTGGGCGAGCTGCGGGCCGGCCTGCGGGCCGCGGACTGCGCGCTGTTCGTGACCGCGGCCAACGAGCAGATCGACGCCGTCACGACCGAGCTCTGGCGGGAGTGCGCGGAGGTGGGCATGCCGCGTGCGGTCGTCGTCACCAAGCTCGACCACGCCCGGGCCGACTACGCCGGCGTCCTCGCGGCCGCCCAGGCGCAGCTCGGCGGTGCCGGCGACAAGGTGCTGCCGGTCGACGTCCCGGTCATGGCCGGCTCGACGGTGACCGACCTGGTCGGGTTGCTGGCTCCTGACGTCCCCGACGAGCACGCGGAGGCGCGCAACGCGCTGATCGAGGGGATCATCGAGGAGTCCGACGACGAGGGGCTGATGGACCGCTATCTCGCCGGCGAGACGGTGACCGAGGCGGCGCTGCTCGAGGACCTGCACCGGGCGATGGCGCGCGGGACGTTCTTCCCCGTCGTGCCGGTGTGCTCGACCAGTGGCGTCGGCTGCGGTGAGCTCCTCGACCTGATCGTCAGGGGGTTCCCGGCTCCCTCGGAGCACCCGGCGCCCGAGGCGTACACCCCGGAGGGCAAGCCGACCGACCCGGTCTCCTGCGACCCCGGCGGACCGCTCCTGGCCGAGGTCGTCAAGACCTCGAGCGACGCCTACGTGGGGAGGGTCAGCCTGGTCCGGGTGTTCTCCGGCTCGCTCGACCCCGACCTCCCGGTGCACGTCTCGGGGCACCTCAGCTCCTTCTTCGGCGATGACGTGGGCCACGGCGACCACGACGACGACGAGCGGATCGGCTCGCTGGCCTACCCGTTCGGGCAGCAGCTGAGTCCCGCCAAGCGAGTGGTGGCCGGTGACATCGCGTCGGTCGGTCGGCTCACCCGCGCCGAGACGGGAGACACGCTCTCGTCGGTCGACGACCCACGGGTGCTCCGTCCGTGGACCCTGCCCACACCGCTGCTCCCGATCGGCGTCGAGGCGGCCACCAGGTCCGACGAGGACAAGCTGTCCACGGCACTCGGCCGGCTGGCCGCCGAGGACCCCTCGATCCGCGTCGAGATCAGCAGCGAGCAGGTCGTGCTCTGGACGATGGGCGAGGCCCACGCCGACGCCGCGCTCGAGCGGCTGGCCGACCGGTTCGGCGTGACGGTGAACCGGGTCGACGTCCGGGTCCCGATGCGCGAGACGCTGGCCGGGTCGGGAACGGCCCTCGGCCGGCACGTCAAGCAGTCCGGTGGCCACGGCCAGTACGCCGTGTGCGAGATCGAGGTCGAGCCGCTCCCCCGCGGTGCCGGCTTCGAGTTCGCCGAGCGGGTCGTCGGCGGCGCCGTACCGAGACAGTTCATCCCCTCGGTCGAGAAGGGGGTCCGGGCGCAGCTGGCGAAGGGCTGCGACGGCCACCCGATGGTCGACGTCAAGGTCACGCTGGTCGGCGGCAAGGCGCACAGCGTCGACTCCTCGGACATGGCGTTCCAGAGCGCCGGCGCCCTGGCGCTGCGCGAAGCGGCCGCGGCGGTCGGCGTCCAGGTGCTCGAGCCGGTCGACGAGATCGAGGTCACCGTGCCCGACGAGCTCGTCGGGACGGTGATGAGCGACCTGGCCGCCCGCCGCGGCCGGGTGCTCGGCCAGGACACCGCCGGCGGCTTCGCCACGGTGCGCGCCCACGTGCCGGCCGCGGAGCTCATCACCTACCCGGTGGACCTGAGGTCGGCGACCCACGGCGCGGGCTCGTTCACCCGGGCCTTCGCCGGCTACGAGCCGGTCCCGACCCGCTGACAACCATCGGCCCCGCCCACCTCGTCCTGGTGGGCGTGGAGGAACGCAGATGAGCGACGTGTCCTTCGAGGAGTTCGTCGCCTCGCGCGGCCGGGACCTGTGGCGTACGGCGTTCCTGCTCACCGGGGACCCGCACAAGGCCGAGGACCTCGTCCAGACCGCGCTGATGAAGTGCTGGAGGCGCTGGTCGAGCATCGCCGACGACGGTGCCGTGGAGGCGTACGTGCGCCGGGCCATGGTGACGACGTACACCGACTGGTGGCGGCGGCGGTGGAACGCCGAGCGGCCCACCGAGGTGCTGCCCGAGGGCCTGTCCGTCGAGGTCGACCACGGGTTGCGACAGGACACGCTCGCCGCGCTCGCGACGCTGCCGCGCGGACAGCGCGCCGTGCTCGTCCTGCGCTTCTACGAGGACCTGACCGAGGCCCAGACCGCCGCTGCGCTCGGCATCTCGGTGGGCACGGTCAAGTCCCAGACCTCCCGAGCCCTGGGCGCCCTGCGCTCGTCCACGATCTTCCAGGAGCAGGCATGACCGAGGAGCAGGTGCGCGACCTCCTCGCGCGGATCGTCCCCGAGCCGCCCGACAGCGTCACCGACCCCGGCCCCGTGGTGCGCGCCGCCCGGCGGCAGCGACGCATCGCCACCACGGTCGTGGGTGCCGTCGCCGTCCTCGCGGTCATCGGCACCGTGCTCGGCGTCCAGGCGGTCCGGGACGACGACGGCCCGGACTACGTGGACGAGCCGGCACAGATCGCCGACCCGTACACCACCGCGCCGTGCCCGGACCTCGCCGCCCCGTGGCCCGACGGGGCCGTCACGGACCTCGGCGCCGTGACCGCCGTGCGCCACTGCACCCGCCCGGGCGAGCAGGGATCCCCGACGATCCTGGGTCCCACCGATGCGCTGGTGGTCGGCCTGGACGCCTTCGTGGCCTCGGTCCGCGACGTCCCGGACGCCGATCCGGCCCGGTGTGCCACCGTCAGCATGGTGCCGGTCAACAACCGAGTGCTCCTCGAGCTCTCGGACGGCAGGCAGATCACCGTCGGCAGCGGGTCGTGCGACGACGTCGAGGTCGAGGGTCGGGTGATCGACGGCAACTCCCTGGTCCAGGTCCTGCTCACGTCACTTCGAGAGCAGCGCGACGCCCACGACTACTCGACGACCCTGCCGGCGCCGGACGTGGACTGGTGCGGCACGCACGGCGGCATGAGCCCCGCCGCGCCAGCGGACGAGCACCTGGTCGCAGCGACCTGGTGCGGCCCCAACAGCCCGACCAAGGGTGGGACCGTGCTCGACCAGGGCTCGTTGGACCGGCTCGACGCCGCCTGGCGGGCGGCCGTGCCGACCGATCCGGACGACCTCGTCGAATGTGGAGACTTCGCGGGTGGGTCGGGCGAGCACCTCCTGGCGCGCACCGACCGCGGGGACGTCGTGGTACTCATGGACCAGGGCTGCGACAAGCTCTCGTTCTCCCCGAGTACGCCCGATTCCGGGATGGGTATCTCTACGGGGACCTTGTCGCTCGACTTCGCCATCGACGACCTGCCGGCGGGTTAGACCTGGCCCTGCGCCGAGTAGTCCGGGAGCTCCTGCAGCGCCCAGCCGTTGCCGTCCGGGTCCTCGAAGTGGACGAACCGTCCCCACGCCAGGTCCTCGACGCCCCGCACCTCGATGCCGCGCTCGACGAGGTCCGCCTTCGTCGCGTCCGCGTCGGCGACCACCATCTGCAGGTTGTCCAGGCTGCCGGGCTCCATCTGCGTGAGCCCGCGGCCGATCGCGATCGAGCAGGCCGACCCGGGCGGAGTCAGCTGCACGAACCGGACCTCCTCGCTGACGGTCTGGTCGTGGTCGGCCACGAACCCCGCTCGCACGTAGAACTCCTTGGCCCGGTCGACGTCGGTCACGGGCACCATCACCAGCTCCAGCTTCATGTCCATGCCTCGACGGTAGGAGCGGATCAGGCCATTTCCTGACCGCATTCTCAGCGAATTCTTGGAACGTTTCCCAGGCTCACCGGCGTTGGTATGACGTAGTCATCAGCTCCCGAGAGGACCCTGCAATGCCCGGCCACCGTCACTTCAACGGCCTCAAGACGGCCCTGCTCCTCGGAGGCCTGTCGGCCGCCGTGATCCTGGTCGGCAGCCTGTTCGGCCGCGGCGGGCTGGTCATCGCGCTGGTCATCGCGCTGGGGATGAACGCCTACGGCTACTGGAACTCCGACAAGCTGGCGCTCAAGGCGATGCACGCCCGCCCGGTGACCGAGCAGGAGCAGCCGGCGATGTACCGGATCGTCCGCGAGCTCTCCGCCAAGGCCCAGCAGCCGATGCCGCGCCTCTACGTCTCCCCCACCGATGCGCCCAACGCGTTCGCCACCGGCCGCAACCCGCAGAACGCCGCCGTGTGCTGCACCGAGGGCATCCTCCAGCTGCTCGACGAGCGCGAGCTGCGCGGCGTGCTCGGGCACGAGCTGATGCACGTCTACAACCGCGACATCCTGACCGCCTCGGTCGCCGGCGCCCTGGCCAGCGCCATCACGTTCCTCGCCCAGTTCGGGCTCTTCTTCGGCGGCGGCCGCGACCGCGGGGTCAACCCGATCGCCGCGATCGGCCTGATGATCCTCGGCCCCCTCGCCGCCGGCGTCGTGCAGATGGCGATCAGCCGGACCCGCGAGTACGACGCGGACGAGGACGGCTCGACCCTGACCGGCGACCCGCTGGCACTGGCGTCCGCGCTCTACAAGCTCGAGCACGGCACCAGCCGCTACCCGCTCCCCCAGACCCAGCAGCTGGTCAACGCCAGCCACATGATGATCGCCAACCCGTTCCGCGGCGGCGGTGCTGCCCGGCTGTTCAGCACCCACCCGCCCATGGCCGACCGCATCCAGCGGCTCGAGGCGATGGCCGGACACCGTCACCACCCCGGTGGCTGAGGAGGGACGAAGTCCCGTCTCGAAGCCCCGTGACTATCCGCTGGGACTGTCCCCGCCCGGGTTCAGCGGGTCGGTGATCTCGTCGCCGGCATCCCGATGCTGCCAAGCCCGGCTGGCGAGGCCGGGGAGCACGTCCCACCGGTTCTCGATCAACGCGATCTTCTTCTCACCGGGCTTCGAGACGCGACTTCGTCGCTCCTCAGCCACCGATCAGTGCGCGGGTCTCTTGATGTGGCCGGCCTTGCCCTGCTTGGCCGGGACCCTCGACTCGGTGTCCTTGTTGCGGATGCCGATCTTGGAGCCGAGCCACACCAGCGGGTCGTACTTCTTGTCGACCACGCGCTCCTTCATGGGGATGATCGCGTTGTCGGTGATCTTGATGCCCTCGGGACAGACCTCGGTGCAGCACTTGGTGATGTTGCACATGCCGATGCCGGCGGCGCCCTGCGCGAGCTCGCGGCGGTCGTTGGTGTCCAGCGGGTGCATGTCGAGCTCGGCGTACCGGATGAAGAACCGCGGACCGGCGAAGGCCGGCTTGTTGTCCTCGTGGTCCCGGACGACGTGGCAGACGTTCTGGCACAGGAAGCACTCGATGCACTTGCGGAACTCCTGCCCGCGCTCGACGTCCACCTGGGCCATCCGGCGCTTGCCGTCGGCGTCGCGCGGGGGCGGTGAGAACGACGGCAGCTCGGCCGCCTTCTCGTAGTTGAAGGTGACGTCGGTGACCAGGTCCCGCACGACCGGGAAGGTCCGCATCGGCGTGACCGTGATCGTCTCGTCCTCCTCGAAGTCGGAGAGACGGCACATGCACATCAGCCGCGGCTTGCCGTTGATCTCCGCCGAGCACGACCCGCACTTGCCGGCCTTGCAGTTCCAGCGGACCGCGAGGTCGCCGGCCTGCTCGGCCTGGACCCGGTGGATGGCGTCGAGGACGACCTCGCCCTCGGAGACGTCGACCTCGTAGTCCTTGAGCTCGCCGCCGGACTTGTCGCCCCGCCACAGCTTCATCTTGAGCCTGTAACCCATGGTCAGCTCTCCTCGAAGTACTTCTTGAGCTCGTCCGGCATGACTGGCAGTGGTTTCTCGCTGAGCTGCACGCCGTCGCCGCTGTCGTTGAGGGTGACGACCAGGTTCTTCTTGCCCCAGACCTCGTGGTCGGTCTTGGGGAAGTCGTTGCGGGTGTGCCCCCCGCGGGACTCCTCCCGGGCCAGGGCCGCCTTCGCGATCGACTCGGAGACGATCAGCATGTTGCGCAGGTCGAGTGCGAGGTGCCAGCCCGGGTTGTACTGCCGGTGGCCCTCCACGACCATCTGCTTGGCCCGCTCCTTGAGCGCCTCGATGTCGGCGAGCGCCTGCTCGAGCTCGGCGCCCTCCCGGATGATGCCGACCAGGTCGTTCATCGCCTGTTGCAGGTCGTGCTGGATGGCGTAGGGGTTCTCCCCGCCCTCCACCTCGAACGGAGCGACCGCACTGGTCGCGGCGGCCGCGACGTCGTCGGGCGCCACCGCCGGCCGGTTCGCGCCCAGCCCCGAGACCTTCTTGGCGGCGTGCTCGCCGGCGAGCTTGCCGAAGACCAGGAGGTCGCCCAGCGAGTTGCCGCCGAGCCGGTTGGAGCCGTGCATGCCGCCGGAGCACTCGCCCACGGCGTAGAGGCCCGGGACCGCACTCTCCTGGGTGTCCGCGTCGACCTCGACTCCACCCATCACGTAGTGGCAGGTCGGGCCGATCTCCATCGGCTCCGCGGTGATGTCGACGTCCGCCAGCTCCTTGAACTGGTGGTACATCGACGGCAGCCGCTTCTTGATGAACTCGGGGGTACGCCGCGACGCGATGTCCAGGAAGATGCCACCGTGCGGTGATCCCCGGCCGGCCTTGATCTCGGAGTTGATCGCCCGGGCGACCTCGTCGCGGGGCAGCAGCTCGGGTGGCCGGCGGTTGTTCTTCTTGTCCTCGTACCAGGCGTCGGCCTCCTCCTCGGTGTCGGCCGTCTCCGACTTGAAGAACTCCGGGATGTAGTCGAACATGAACCGCTTGCCCTCGGAGTTCTTGAGGATGCCGCCGTCGCCGCGGACCGACTCCGTGACCAGCAGGCCCTTGACCGAGGGCGGCCAGACCATCCCGGTCGGGTGGAACTGGACGAACTCCATGTTGATCAGCGCGGCCCCGGCCCGCATCGCCAGCGCGTGGCCGTCACCCGTGTACTCCCACGAGTTGGAGGTGACCTTGAACGACTTGCCGATGCCGCCGGTCGCGAGGATGACCGCCGGGGCGTCGAACTGGATGAAGCGTCCGGTCTCGCGCCAGTAGCCGAACGCGCCCGAGATCGCGCCGCTCTCGTCCTTGAACAGGTCGGTGACGGTGCACTCCATGAACACGTCGATCCCGAGCTCGACGGTGCGCTGCTGGAGCGTGCGGATCATCTCCAGGCCGGTGCGGTCGCCGACGTGGGCGAGCCGCGCGTACTTGTGCCCGCCGAAGTCGCGCTGGGAGATGAGCCCGTCCTCGGTGCGGTCGAAGAGCGCGCCCCAGTCCTCGAGCTCCTGCACCCGCTCGGGCGCCTCCTGGGCGTGCAGCTGGGCCATCCGCCAGTTGTTGAGCATCTTCCCGCCACGCATGGTGTCGCGGAAGTGCACCTCCCAGTTGTCCTCGGGCCAGCGGTTGCCCATGGCGGCGGCGATGCCGCCCTCGGCCATGACCGTGTGCGCCTTGCCGAGCAGGGACTTGCAGACGACGGCGGTCTTGGCGCCGGCGTCGTGCGCGGCGATCGCCGCGCGGAGGCCGGCGCCGCCGGCGCCGACCACGATCACGTCGTACTGGTGCCGCTCCATGCCGCCCTGCTCGCTGGCGGACATCTCATTCCCGGTCATCGGGTGACGATCAGACATTCGAACCTATCCCTCAGAAGAAGCGGGGGTCGTCGTACCAGCCCGCGGCCAGCCCCCAGATGTAGAGGTCGACCAACGCGATCGAGAACAGCGACAGCCAGGCGTAGCGCGCGTGGTTGCCGTTGAGCTTCGAGATCCAGGTCCACAGCTTGTAGCGGACCGGGTGCTTGGAGAAGTGCCGCAGGCGCCCGCCCATGATGTGGCGGCACGAGTGGCAGCCCAGCGTGTAGGCCCAGATGAGGACGACGTTGATGACCATCAGCAGCGAGCCGAGACCCATGTGGCCCCACTCGAACGTCGGGTGCCCGGACGCGTCGACGCCGGTCTGCTCCCGGAAGGAGATCACGGTGTCGAAGGTGAGGATGAGGCCGATCGCGACCGCGGCGTACCAGAACCAGCGGTGCATGTTCTGGAAGATCAGCGGGAACCTGGTCTCGCCCGAGTAGGACCCGTGCGGCTCCGCGACGGCGCACGCCGGCGGGGACAGCCAGAAGGCGCGGTAGTAGGCCTTGCGGTAGTAGTAGCAGGTCATCCGGAACCCGAGCGGGAAGATCAGGATGATCAGCGCCGCGGACAGCGGGAACCACGAGAAGGGCTGGCCGAAGTCCGAGCTGCCCTCGACGCAGTCACCCAGACAGGGCGAGTAGAACGGCGAGAGGTAGGGCGCGGAGTAGTAGTCCTTGCCGGCGAAGGCCCGGAACGTGGCGTAGACGATGAACCCGAAGAAGACGACGAACGTCGTCAGCGGAGCCAGCCACCAGCGGTCCCCGCGCAGGGTGCGAACCCCGACGTCGGCGCGGGTCGGACCTCCGACCCCTGCCTCCATGGAACCTGATGTCGACTCGCGTGCGTCCGTCGACGCCATGACCACCTCCGCCAGATGTGCAGCCCTCTGCTGACCGCCGCAGTCTGCACAACGTAAACGTTGGCGGGAAGCACCGGAACGTCAGGACCGCCTAACCGGGGAAATGTCACATTCCGCGGGCCGGTCGCAGCCTCAGTCCGAGGTCTTGTTCTTGATCACGACCGCGGCCGCCGCTCCGGCCACCGCTCCCGCGGCGAAGGCGCCCTTGCGTGAGCTGCCGGCCTCGTCGGACCCGGAGGTCGGCAGCTCGTCGATGGACGGCAGCGGCGGGCCCTGGACCGGGGCGGCCGGGTCCACGACCCGCTCCGCGACGGCGAGGGGATGCGTCCACGCCCAGGCGGCGGCGTACAGCGTGACCCGTGAGGAGTAGTTGATCCAGACGACCAGGATCAGGGCGATGCCGAACGCCTGGAACGCCGGCTGGCCCTCGGTGCTCTTGATCAGCAGCTGGGAGGCCTGCTTGAGGATCTCGAAGCCGACCGCCCCGAACACGGCGCCGGACAGCAGCGCCCGGAACGGGATGTCAGGTGCGGCCAGCAGCCGGAACATCACCAGGAAGAGGAGCACGTTGGCCGGCAGCCCCAGCGCGATGGTGAGGAGCTTGACGAGCCAGCCCAGCTCGGCGGACAGACCGACCCAGTCCAGGAGGTCCTCCGAGAAGCCGGCGACCACCCCGGTCACCGCGACGGCGACGAGCATGACGACGCCGATGACGACCAGGGTGATCAGGTCCCGGGCCTTGCCCATGACGAAGCTCGGCTGCTCGCGGTCCGGCAGGGCGAACACCGCGATCAGGGCGTCGCGGAGCGCGGAGAGCCAGCCGAGGCCGGAGTAGAGGACACCGACCAGGCCGATGAGACCCACCGCTCCTGCCGCGTCCTCGATGTCCTTCAGCTGGAGCTGGTTGTCGCCGGTCCCGATGATGCCCGGCAACATCGAGTCGATCGCGTCCACGAGCGTGTCCCGGGTCTCCGGCACGACCTTCGCCACGTAGCCGATGACGAAGAGCGCCAGCGCCAGGATCGGGAAGACCGACAGGAAGCCGAAGTAGGTGACGGCCCCGGCCTGCTGTCCGGCCTTGGTGTCGCCGTAGTGCTGCTGGGTCTTGACGGCGTGGTCGACGTGAGGGTGCTCGGCCCGCAGCGCGTGGATCCGGTCGGACAGACGTTGCTTCGCCGTGCCCAACCTCTCTGGGGCCATGTGCCTCAGGTACCCCGCTGCAAGGTGAAGTAGCGAGTGGGCCGCCAGCCCAGGTCCTCGTCGTGGACGTAGAGCTTGAAGTCCTCGACGTCGAACTCGCACTCGAAGTCCGCGAGCCCCTCGAAGGCGCGGTCGAGCTGGTCGTCGCCGAGGTGGTGGGCGATGGTCACGTGCGGGTGGTAGGGGAACGCCAGGTCGATGGCCAGGGGGCCGCGGCGGACCACGTCCGCGAGGCGCTCGCACTGCGAGATGCCCTCGACCAGGGACACGAAGACGACCGGCGAGACGGGCCGGAAGGTCCCCGTGCCGCGCAGGTGGACGCAGAAGGCCGGGACCTCGTCGGCGGCCGCCGCCAGGTGGTCCTCGATCTTCTCGAGCTGGTCCTCGTCGACCTCGGTCGGCGGGACGAGCGTGATGTGGGTGGGGATCATCGCGGCCGTGGTGTCGCCGACGGCGGCGCGGTAGTCCTGGAGCTCGGTCGCCCAGGGCTCCGGGATCGCCACGGCGACTCCGATGGTGGGCATCGCGTCAACCTAGCGGTTCACCCTGTGGAGGGCGCCACGAACCCCACCCGTTGGTAGACGTCCCGCAGCGTCGCCTCGGCGACCTCGTTGGCGACCTGTCGGCCCTGGCGCAGGACGGCCATGAGGTGGTCCTGCGCGTCGAGCAGCTCCAGGGTGCGCTCCCGGAACGGCGTCACGAAGTCGACGACCACCTCGGCCAGGTCCTTCTTCAGGTCGCCGTAGCCCTTGCCGGCGTACTGCTCCTCGAGGTCGGGGATGCTGCGGTCGGTCAGCGAGCCGTAGATCGTGAGCAGGTTGCTGACGCCGGGCTTCTCCTCGGCGTCGAACCGGATGTCCGAGCCCGAGTCCGTGACCGCGGAGCGGATCTTCTTCGCCGAGACGCTCGGCTCGTCCAGCATCTCGATGATCCCGGAGGCCGAGGAGGCCGACTTCGACATCTTGGACGTGGGGTCCTGGAGGTCGCAGATCTTCGCGGTGGCCTTGAGGATGTAGGGCTCGGGCAGCCGGAAGGTCTTCTTGTAGCGGCTGTTGAACCGCTGGGCGAGGTCGCGGGTCAGCTCGAGGTGCTGACGCTGGTCCTCGCCGACCGGGACGTAGTGCGGTCGGTAGAGCAGGATGTCGGCCGCCTGGAGGATCGGGTAGGTGAAGAGGCCGACACTCGCCGAGCCCTCACCGCCCTTGGCCGACTTGTCCTTGAACTGGGTCATCCGCCGCGCCTCGCCGAACCCGGTCAGGCACTGCAGCACCCAGCCGGCCTGCGCGTGCGCGGGCACCTGGCTCTGGACGAAGATCGACGATCGCTCCGGGTCGATGCCCATGGCCAGCAGCTGGGCCGCGGCCCGGAGGGTGCGCTCGCGCAGCAGCTTGGGGTCGTAGTCGGCCGTGATCGCGTGCAGGTCGGCGATGAAGAAGTACGGCTGGTAGTCCTGCTGGAGGTTGACCCACTGGCGCAGCGCGCCGAGGTAGTTCCCGAAGTGGAAGGAGTTGGCGGTCGGCTGGATCCCGGACAGGACCCGGGGTCGCCCGCCGCCTGAGGCAGCGGCCGGGACGCTGACCTCGGGCTGGGTCGTGGGTGAGGCGGACATGCGCGGCATTCTTCCCGACGCGGTGCTAGGGGGTGACGGCGGCGGCGCGTCTGGACAGGCCCCACGAGAGCAGGAGCACCGCGACCCCGGCGACGGAGAGGGCGAACCCGACCAGTGCCGGTGACCGGTAGCCGTAGCCCCACGCGATGGCGAGACCGCCCAGCCAGGCACCCAGCGCGTTGGCGACGTTGAGGGAGGCGTGGTTCATGGCCGCGCCCAGCGTCTGCGCCTCGCCGGCGACGTCCATCAGCCGGAGCTGGAGGTTGACCACGAGGACCGAGCCCAGCGCGGTCACCGTGAAGACGACGGGCAGGAGCGCCCAGCCGTACGGCGCCACGAACCAGAAGACGACGAGGACCAGGCCCGAGCCGATGCCCGAGGTGATGAGCGAGCCGAACACCGACCAGCTGGCCAGCTCGCCGGCGAGCCACGTGCCCACGACCATCCCGAGCCCGAATGCGAGCACGAACAGCGGGACCGCCGACTCGGGCAGGCCGCCGACCCCGGTCACCGTCGGGGCGATGTAGGAGTAGACCGCGAACAGGCCGCCGAACCCGATCGCGCCGGCCAGGAGGACCAGCCAGGCCTGGCCGTTGCGGAAGAACAGCCGCAGCTCCTGGCCACCGGTCGCCTCGTCGTGGCCGGGGCACGAGGGCACGAAGGCGGCGATCAGCACGGCCGCGAGCACGGCGAGCAGGGCGGCCGCGACGTACGACGCACGCCACCCGATGTGCTGGCCGAGCCACGTCGCGGCGGGCACGCCGGCCACGTTGGCGACCGACAGCCCGAGCATCACGCTCGCCACCGCACGTCCACGGCGCCCGGGCGGCGCGAGACTCGCCGCGACCAGGGAGGCGACGCCGAAGTAGGCGCCGTGCGGCAGGCCGTCGAGGAAGCGGGCCAGGAACAGCAGGCCGTAGCCGGTGGCGGCCGCGCTGAGCAGGTTGAACGCGCCGTACGCCGCCATCAGCGCGATCAGCAGCCCGCGTCGCGGCCACCGGGCACCGAAGAACGCGAGCACCGGGGCGCCGACCACGACCCCGAGTGCGTACGCCGAGATGACGTGCCCGGCGGCGGGGATCGAGACGTCGATGCCGTCGGCGACCTGCGGCAGCACCCCCATGGTGACGAACTCGGTGGTGCCGATCGCGAACCCTCCGGAGGCGAGGGCGAGCAGCGCGGAACCGTAGCCGTGCGGCGCGATGACCGTGGGCGCGTCCGCCTCGAGCCGGCGATCGTCGGTCACGTCGGTCACGTCGGTCATCGGCACCATCGTGCAACCGACCGGGACCGCCGCCCTATTCCTGGCCTACTCCTGGGCGGCAGGTGCGCCGTACAGACCGTCACCCCTGCGCGCCACCTGGCGAGAGCGGTGCTGCCAGACGTGGAAGCCCAGGTCGACCAGCGTCTTGAGGACGCACAGGACGGCGACCGCGGAGACCTGGTCGTTGACGTTCTCGCCGTGCTCCCAGCCGTCCAGGGCGACGCCGAAGCCGATCAGGATCCCGACGTGCAGCACGAACATCCGTGGGTACGGCGCGAACATGGCCGTGCCGGGGCTGACCACCATGCGCTCGTCGCGACCGAACCAGTTCACGCCGAGGGAGAACAGGTGGCTCGCGGTGATCGCGAGCGACAGCAGCACGACCTGGCCGACGCCGCCGGTCAGCCCGACCAGGGCGACCACGATGACCGTGAAGACGCCGTGCACTCCCGTGAAGATGCCGTAGTGGAGAGCGAAGAACCTGGCCGACGACAGGTCACCGCGCACACCGTTGGTGGTGACCGGGACCGTGCCCTTGCCGGGGCCTTGGGCGGTCGCGGTACGCACGATGCCGCACGCCCAGACCACCACGTTCTCGATCCAGTAGACGAGGAAGACGTCCCCCATCCCGATGCGCTCCTCCGTCACCGCCCAGACCGGGAGCAGGTTGACCACGACGAGCACGACGGCCGTGGCCAGCCGGGCGAGGCCCCCGGGAAGCCGGGCGGCCGCAGCGGCCACCAGCTGGACGCCGAGGATGCGGAGCAGGGTGTTCACGGGTCAGGCCGCCTCAGGAGAGCAGGAGGCCCATGGCCACCGCCACGACCACCGACACGATGAGGAACCCGAGGACGCCGCCGCCCAGGTAGACCGCGGACGCCCCCGCCACCACACCCAGACCGACGGAGATCCAGAAGCCGATCCCGGGGCCGTTCTCCCTCTCGAACACAGACGGATGGTGGCACAGCGACCGCCCGCCGCGCGCTGCTCAGGTGCGCTTCGCGGGACTCTTCCTGGCCGGCGTCTTCTTCGCGGGCGTCTTCCTCGCGGGCGTCTTCTTCGCCGTGGCCTTCTTGGCGGGCGTCTTCCTCGCAGGCGTCTTCTTGGCCGTGGCCTTCTTGGCCGGCGCCTTCTTCGCCGGCGCCTTCTTCGCAGGAGTCTTCCTCGCGATCACCTTCTCGGCCGCCTCGCCGGCCACGGCCGAGGCGTGTGCGGCCTCGACCTTGGCCAGCTTCTTGCCCCGCTTGGCGTGCGAGCGCTCCTGGTCGGCGAGCGCCGCCGCGGCGCGCTCGTGCTCGGCGGTGGCCGCCTTCGCGACCTTGCCGGCGGCCTTGGCGTCCCGGCGCAGCTGGGCCGCCCGGTCCTCGGCGTCGGCGCGCGCCTTCTTGGCCGCTGCGTGCGCACGCGCTGCGGCGTCCGCCTCGGCCGCCGCCCGCTCCGCACGCTTCTGCGCCATCGCCAACAGCTCCGCGGACTGGTCGAGCTTGGTCCGCTGCTCCTCCGCCTTGCGCCGGGTCACCTCGGCGTCGTCGGTCATGCTGCTCATCAGGGCCCCTCCCTCTCGTGGGTGAGCAGGCGGTACCCGCAGACGGCCGGACCGATCGGCGGACCGGCGCGGCTCAGAGCGAGGCCAGCGCCTCGTTGAACGTCGCGGACGGCCGCATGACCGCCTCGGCCAAGGCGGGGTCGGGGCGGTAGTAGCCGCCGATGTCCGCCGGGCTGCCCTGGACGGCGAGCAGCTCGTCGACGATCTTCTGCTCGTCGGCGGCGAGCCGCTCCGCGAACGGCTTGAAGACGGCCGCGAGGTCGGTGTTGTCGGTCTGCGCCGCGATCTCCTGCGCCCAGTAGAGGGCGAGGTAGAAGTGCGAGCCGCGGTTGTCGATGCCGCCGACCTTGCGGGTGGGGCCCTTGTCCTCGTTGAGGAAGGTCTCCGTCGCCTTGTCGAGGGTGTCCGCGAGGACCTTCGCCCCGGCGTTGTCGGCGTACGACGACAGGTGCTCGAAGGAGGCCGCGAGCGCGAAGAACTCGCCGAGGCTGTCCCAGCGCAGGTAGTTCTCCTTGACCAGCTGCTGCACGTGCTTGGGCGCCGAGCCGCCGGCGCCGGTCTCGAACAGGCCACCGCCGTTGATGAGCGGGACGATCGACAGCATCTTCGCCGAGGTGCCGAGCTCGAGGATGGGGAACAGGTCGGTGTTGTAGTCGCGCAGCACGTTGCCGGTGACCGAGATGGTGTCCTCACCGCGGCGGATCCGCTCCAGCGAGTACGCCGTCGCCTCGGCCGGCGCCATGATCTCGATGGTCAGGCCGTCGGTGTCGTGGTCGCGGAGGTACTCGTCGACCTTGGCGATCAGGTTGGCGTCGTGGGCACGGTTCTCGTCGAGCCAGAAGATGGCCGGCGAGCCGGTGGCCCGGGCCCGGGTGACGGCGAGCTTGACCCAGTCGCGGATCGACTCGTCCTTGGTCTGGCACGCCCGCCAGACGTCGCCGGGCTGCACGGCGTGCGAGATGAGGACGTCACCGGAGGACGAGACGACCCGCACGGTGCCGGCGGCCGGCACCTCGAAGGTCTTGTCGTGCGAGCCGTACTCCTCGGCGGCCTTGGCCATCAGGCCGACGTTGGGCACCGAGCCCATCGTGGCGGGGTCGAACGCCCCGTGGGCACGGCAGTCGTCGATGACGGTCTGGTAGACGCCGGCGTAGGACGAGTCCGGGATCACCGCGAGGGTGTCGGCCTCCTCGCCGTCGGGCCCCCACATGTGGCCGGACTGCCGGATCATCGCCGGCATCGAGGCGTCGACGATCACGTCCGAGGGGACGTGCAGGTTGGTGATGCCCTTGTCGGAGTCGACCATCGCGATGGCGGGCCCGTCGGCCAGCCCCTGGGTGACCGCGGCGGCGATCGCCTCGCCCTCGGGCAGCTTGGCGGCGGCGTCGAGCAGCGCGCCCAGGCCGTCGTTGGGCGAGATCTCCGCCGCCTTCAGCACCTCGCCGTACTGCTCGAAGAGGGTGGGGAAGAACGCCTGCACCGCGTGGCCGAACAGGATCGGGTCCGAGACCTTCATCATCGTGGCCTTGAGGTGCAGCGAGAACAGCACGCCGTCGGCCTTCGCCCGGGCCACCTGCTCGCTGAGGAAGCGGCGCAGCGCGGCGACGTCCATGAAGGTGCCGTCGACGACCTCGCCGGCGAGCACCGGCAGCGACTCCTTCAGCACCGTCACGGCACCGTCGGCGGCGACGTGCTCGATGCGCAGGGTGTCGTCGGCCTCGAGGACGACCGAGGCCTCGTTGGAGAAGAAGTCGTGCTGGCCCATGGTGGCGACGTTGGTCTTGGACTCGGGCGTCCACGCACCCATCCGGTGGGGGTGCTTGCGCGCGTAGTTCTTGACCGACGACGGCGCGCGCCGGTCGGAGTTGCCCTCCCGCAGCACCGGGTTGACCGCCGAGCCCTTGACCTTGTCGTAGCGCGCGCGGACGTCGCGCTCCTCGTCGCTGTCGGGGCTCTCGGGGTAGTCCGGGAGGTCGTAGCCCTGGCTCTGCAGCTCCGCGATCGCGGCCTTGAGCTGCGGCACCGACGCCGAGACGTTGGGCAGCTTGATGATGTTGGCCTCGGGCTTCGTGGCCAGGTCGCCGAGCTCGGCGAGCGCGTCGTCGATCCGCTGGTCCTCGGTCAGCCGCTCGGGGAACAGGGCGATGATCCGGCCCGCCAGCGAGATGTCGCGGGTCTCCACGTCGACCCCCGCCTTGGCGGCGTACGCCGCGATGATCGGCAGGAAGGAGTAGGTCGCCAGCAGCGGCGCCTCGTCGGTGTGGGTGTAGATGATCTTCGCCATGGGACCCAGCCTCGCACTCGCGCTCCGGCAGCGGCAAAGCGGCCTGTCCCTGGCTTAGAGTGCCGAACATGGCTGACACCACCACCACCGGGCAGAAGGTCGCCGCCGAGGTGATCGGCACCTTCACCCTCGTGTTCTTCGGCTGCGGCACCGCGATCATGACCTCGGTCGGGCCCGGTTTCGAGTACACCGGCACTGCCCTCGCGTTCGGGCTGACCGTGCTGTGCGGCGCCTACGCCTTCGGCCGGGTCTCGGGCGCCCACTTCAACCCCGCCGTCTCCGTGGGGGCCGCGCTCAGCGGGCGGATGGCCTGGCGCGAGGTGCCGCTCTACGTCGGCTCCCAGCTCGTCGGCGGCCTGGTGGCCGGCCTGACGCTCTTCGTCCTCGTGCGCGGCTTCGACGGCTACGACGTCGGCGTCGACGGCCTGGCCCAGAACAGCTTCGGCGACGACGGCACCGGCTACGCGGTGTGGGCGGCGTTCCTGCTCGAGCTGGTGCTGACCGCCGTCTTCGTCTGGGTGATCCTTGCGGTGACCGACGTCCGCAACGAGCACCCGGCTCTCGCGCCGGCCGCCATCGGCCTCGCGCTGACGATGGTGCACCTGGTCGGGATCACCGCGACCGGCACCTCGGTCAACCCGGCCCGCTCGATCGGGGTGGGGGTCTTCGCCGGCTCCGACGCGGTCATCCAGCTGTGGCTGTTCATCCTGGCGCCGCTGGCCGGCGCCGCGATCGCGGGCATCAGCTACCCGATGCTGTTCGGCCACGGCTCGGACCCGGTCCCCGGCTCCGGCCTCCGCCGGGCGGCGGTGCCCGGCTACGGGGCGCCCGACCAGTTCCAGCAGGAGTGGAACCAGCAGGGCGCCGGGACCGGCACCGGCACCGGCACCCACGACACCGTGATCGCGCAGGAGCCGATCATCCAGGACGGCTGGCAGTGGGACTACGAGGCGCAGGAGTGGAAGCCGCTCGAGCAGTTCCAGCAGCCGCCGGCCGACCCGACGGACCCGACCGCCCCGCACTGACGGTCAGCACGACCGTCAGGGGCCGGACGCCAGCACGCTCGACCGCGGCGCACCCTCCACGTTGAAGGTGCGCTCGAGGCCGACGCCGGCCGCGTACACCTCCTGCACGACCTCGCCGGGTACGAGCGGGGTCTCCGAGCGGAGGACGAGCGTGTCGCCGTCGACCTCCTCGACGGTGACCTTCGTCTCGACGACCCCCTCCAGGTAGGCACGGCGCCAGCCGTCACCCAACCGGGGGTCGGCCGGCATCGCCAGCCCCGCCTGCGCCCCGTCGACCCCGGCCTCCCAGGAGCCCTCGCTGCCGAACCACCACACGTTGCCCTGACGGTCCTGCGCGTAGTAGTCGCGGACCGTCCCCGGCGTGTCCGCGGTGGCGTAGGTGGTGTCCACGGCGGTCGTGACGACTCCGGCGATGGTCCTGGTGTCCTCGGTGACCTCGACGGTCATCGTGGAGTCCGTGATGCCGACCGTGACGTCGTAGACCCAGGCGTTGCCGACGGCGTACGGCAGCCACGGGTTGTCGATCTCCGCCACGAAGTCGGCCGGGTCGGGCGACGGTGTCGGGATGTCCAGCTCGTCGATGCCGGCGATGTCGTACTCCTCCGACACCGAGCCGCAGCCGGCGAGGGCCAGTCCGAGCGCGAGCGCCGTCAGCAGGGCACGGGCGCGACGCATGGCCCCCATCGTGACGTACGGCCCCTCGCTGCTAGCGTCCGATGCGGTCTTCCACCTCGATTCTCAACTCGGTCACATCTCGGTCAAAGGGAGTACGTCGTGAGCTCAGAGCCCCTCAAGGTCGCCGTCACCGGCGCAGCCGGCCAGATCGGCTACAGCCTGCTGTTCCGCCTCGCGAGCGGATCCCTGGCGGGCGACCGCCCGATCGAGCTGCGGCTGCTCGAGATCGAGCCGGCGCTCAAGGCGCTCGAGGGCGTGGTCATGGAGCTCGACGACTGCGCGTTCCCCCAGCTGGCCAAGGTCGAGATCGGCTCGGACGCCGAGAAGATGTTCGACGGCGTCAACCTCGCGCTCCTGGTCGGCGCGCGTCCGCGCGGCCCGGGGATGGAGCGCGGCGACCTGCTGTCGGCGAACGGGGCGATCTTCACCGCCCAGGGCAAGGCCCTCAACGCGGTCGCCGCCGACGACGTGCGCATCGGGGTGACCGGCAACCCGGCCAACACCAACGCCCTCATCGCCATGAAGAACGCGCCCGACATCCCCGACGAGCGCTTCTCTGCGCTCACCCGGCTCGACCACAACCGGGCGATCTCCCAGCTGGCAGCCAAGACCGGCGCGCCCGTCACCGACATCACCCACATGACGATCTGGGGCAACCACTCGGCGACGCAGTACCCCGACCTCTTCCACGCCCAGGTCGGCGGCCGCAACGCGGCCGAGGTCGTCGGCGACCAGGACTGGATCGAGCACACCTTCATCCCCACTGTCGCCAAGCGGGGCGCGGCGATCATCGAGGCCCGCGGCTCCTCGTCGGCCGCCTCCGCGGCCTCGGCCACCATCGACGCCGCCCACGACTGGCTGTTCGGCTCCGCCGCCGACGACTGGGTGTCCATGGCGGTGCGCTCCGACGGCTCCTACGGCGTCCCGGAGGGCCTCATCTCCTCCTTCCCCGTGGTGACCAAGGACGGCGACTGGGAGATCGTGCAGGGCCTCGACATCGACGCCTTCTCGCGCGGCCGCATCGACACCTCGACCGCCGAGCTCGAGGACGAGCGGAGCGCCGTGACCGAGCTGGGACTCATCTGAGCTGAGCCCGCTCCCCGCCGGTCCACGAGTGGACCGGCGGGTTCGAGCGGTTCTGGACCGAGAGCTTCGACCGTCTGGACACCTACGTGCAGGACCTCGCGCAGGCCCGGCAGGAGGACCAGCGATGAGCGCGGCAGCCGACCGCGAGATCGTGGTCGCCCGGGTCATCGACGCCCCGCGGGCGCTGGTCTTCGAGGCGTTCACCGCGGTACGACACCTGTCCCGGTGGTGGGGGCCGGAGGGGTTCACCACGACCACGGAGTCGTTCGAGTTCCGCGAGGGCGGCGAGTGGGTCTTCGTGATGCACGGACCGGACGGGACGGACTACGCCGAGTGGATCACCTGGACCGCCATCGAGCCGCCGGAGCGGATCGCGCTGCGCCACGGCGAGTCGCGGGACGACCCGAACGCCTTCGAGTCGGTCCTGACGTTCGAGACCGTCGGCACGGCGACCCGCATCGAGCTGCGCACGGTCTTCGGCTCCACGGCGCAGCGCGACGAGGCGATCGAGAAGTACCACGCGGTCGAGGGCGGGGAGCAGACCCTGGGCAACCTGGCGGCGTACGTCGCCGAGGTCGCCCGCTCGGGGGTGGAGGGCTGATGGCCCCAGGGTCACCCACCTGACCTACGCGGTCCGGCAGCGGTAGCTCAGCCGGGTTGCTCGGGGATGCTGCTCGCCAGGAAGTAGATGAGCCCGCCCAGCGCAGCGAGCACGGTGACGTCGATCGCCCGGTGACGGACCGCGAGCATTCCGGCGTCCCGCGAGGGCAGGACGAGCCGCAGTCCCGCGGCGACCATCAGCGCGACCGCCAGCACCCGGACGCCCAGGCGCCAGTCGCCACTGGCCACGATCGCGATCCCCGCGCCGCAGACGGCGAGGATCACCAGGTAGAACGCGCCGCCGATGGTCGAGGGGTAGCGCCGTTCCTCCTCGTCGCCGTCGCCCGGACCGTCCTCGGGCTCGGGCGCCGGCAGGTCAGGCTCGTCGGTCACAGTCGCTGCTCGGCCATGCTCACGATGTTGGAGAGGAGCATGGCCCGGGTCATCGGGCCGACGCCTCCCGGGTTCGGCGAGACCCAGCCGGCGACGTCCCACACGTCGGGGGCCACGTCGCCGGCGAGCTTGCCGTCGACCCGGGACACCCCGACGTCGAGGACCGCGGCGCCCGGCTTGACCATGTCGCCAGTGACCAGGCCGGGCACTCCGGCGGCGGCCACCACGATGTCGGCCCACTTGGTGTAGTCGGCGAGGTCGCGGGTCCCGGTGTGGCACAGGGAGACGGTGGCGTTCTCGGAGCGACGGGTCAGCAGGAGTCCCAGCGGACGGCCGACGGTCACGCCCCGTCCCACGACGACGACGTCCGCGCCGGCGATCGGGACGTCGTGGCGGCGGAGCAGCTCGACGATGCCGTGCGGCGTGCACGGGAGCGGCGCCGGGTGGCCGAGCACCAGCCAGCCCAGGTTGGTGGGGTGCAGGCCGTCCGCGTCCTTGGCCGGGTCGATGAGGCCGAGCACCCGGTTCTCGTCACGCCCGCGGGGCAGCGGCAGCTGCACGATGTAGCCCGTGCACGCCGGGTCGGCGTTGAGCCGCGACACCTCCGCCTCGATCTCCTCCTGCGAAGCGACCTCGGGCAGGTCGACCCGGATCGACTCGATCCCGACCTCGGCGCAGTCCTTGTGCTTGCCGTTGACGTACCACCGCGACCCGGGGTCGTCACCGACCAGCACGGTCCCCAGGCCGGGAACCACGCCCCGCTCCTTGAGCGCTGCCACGCGGACCCGCAGCTCCTCCTTGATCGCGGCGGCGGTGGCGGTCCCGTCGAGCTTCTGTGCGGTCACCGGGTCATCCTGTCAGCCGGGATCACTGTGCTGGATCAGTGGGCGAAGTGCCGGGTCCCCGTGAAGTACATGGTCACGCCGGCCGCCTCGCACGCCTTGACGGTCAGCTCGTCGCGCACCGACCCGCCCGGCTGCACGATCGCGGCCACCTGCGCGTCGATGAGGATCTGCGGGCCGTCCTCGAACGGGAAGAACGCGTCGGACGCGGCGACCGAGCCGGCCGCCCGCCCC
>NZ_JAEMSS010000048.1 GCF_016462705.1 Nocardioides sp.
GCCTCGTAGATCAGGCCGGAGTAGAAGTCGACGTTGGGGTAGAGCTTGCGCTTGACGAAGTACTCGTCCTCGAGCGCGATCTTCTCGAGCTCCTGGGCGATCTCCAGCAGCGGGTTGACGCCGGTGACCTCGAAGACGTCGTCGCAGGCCTTCTTGATGATCTTGGCCCGCGGGTCGTAGTTCTTGTAGACCCGGTGACCGAAGCCCATCAGCTTCTCGTTGCCGTCCTTCACCCCGGCGATGAACGACGGGATGTTCTCCTTCGAGCCGATCCGGCGCAGCATCCGCAGCACGGCCTCGTTGGCGCCGCCGTGCAGGGGGCCGTAGAGCGCCGCCACGCCGGCCGCGACCGCCGAGTAGGGGTCGACCTGTGACGAGCCCACCGAGCGCACCGCGTTGGTCGAGCAGTTCTGCTCGTGGTCCGCGTGCAGGATGAACAGCACGTCGAGCGCCTTGACCAGCCGCTCGTCGGCCTCGAACTTCTGCTCGCTCATCTTGAACAGCATCGAGAGGAAGTTGGCGGTGTAGCTGAGGTCGTTGTCGGGGTAGACGTAGGGCTTGCCCTGCGCGTGCCGGAACGACCAGGCGCCGAGCGTCGGCATCTTCGCGATCATCCGGACGATCTGCATGTGCCGGTTGTCGGCGTCGTGGATGTTGCGGGCGTCCGGGTAGAACGTCGAGAGCGCACCGACGGAGGCCATCAGCATCCCCATCGGGTGGGCGTCGTAGCGGAAGCCCTGCATGAACTCCTTGACGTTCTCGTGCACGAACGTGTGGTAGGTGATCTCGTGCACCCACGTCTCGTACTCGGTCTTGGTCGGCAGGGTGCCGTGCACCAGCAGGTAGGCGACCTCGAGGAACGTCGACTTCTCGGCGAGCTGCTCGATCGGATAGCCGCGGTACTCGAGGATGCCCTGCTCGCCGTCGATGTAGGTGACGGCGCTGCGACAGGACGCGGTGTTGACGAAGCCGGGGTCGTAGACGGCGAGGCCGGGCTGGTTGTCGCCGGCCTTGATCGCCCCGATGTCCGCGGCCTTGATGGCGCCGTCGGTGATCGGTACGTCGTACTCCTGGCCGGTGCGGTTGTCCCGGACGGTGAGGGAGTCAGTCACCCTGCAAACTTAGTCCGGCCGGCACAAGCGCCGACAGCCGGTGTCCGCGGGCAGCCCCAGCGTTTTGACCGGGGGAGACCCTCCCGCGTAGATTTGTCGGTCGCGCCTCCTGCCGCGTCCGGACGTCCGCACGACATCCGTTCGCAGCCCCGGACATCTCCACCTCAGCATCACCAGTGCCGGGCCGTGTTCGTCAGAAGGCGTGGCTCCACCAGCCGCCCGGACACCTCCGGGTCGGTCCCGACGAACGAGAGAGAACACTCGTGCGCACCTACAGCCCCAAGCCCGGTGACATCACCCGGGAGTGGCACGTCATCGACGCCGAGGACATCGTCCTCGGCCGTCTCGCGGTCCAGGCCGCCAACCTGCTGCGCGGCAAGCACAAGCCGACGTTCGCCCCGCACATGGACATGGGCGACTTCGTGATCGTCGTCAACGCGGACAAGGTCGCCCTGTCGGGCGACAAGAAGAACTCGAAGCTGGCCTACCGCCACTCCGGCTACCCGGGCGGCCTCACCGCCACCCCCATCGGCGACCTGCTCGAGAAGGACGCCCGCAAGGTCGTCGAGAAGGCGGTCTGGGGCATGCTCCCCAAGAACAAGCTGGGCCGGCAGATCATCAAGAAGCTGAAGGTCTACTCGGGTCCCAACCACCCGCACCAGGCCCAGAAGGCCACCCCCTTCGAGATCACCCAGGTCTCCCAGTCGTCGTCGACCCAGAGCAAGTAGAGGAAGTCACAGTGTCTGAGAACACCACTGAGGTCGAGGAGACCGAGACCTTCACCGCCGACGAGAGCGGTGTCGCCTACAGCTCCGAGAGCGAGCCGACCGCCGAGACGATCGCGGCGCGCCCCGCCACGATCGCCCCCGCCGCGGCCACCGGCCGCCGCAAGGAGGCCGTCGCCCGCGTCCGGATCGTCCCGGGCACCGGTGAGTGGACCGTCAACGGCCGCGCCCTGGACTCCTACTTCCCCAACAAGCTGCACCAGCAGGTCGTCAACGAGCCGTTCGCGGCGCTGCAGCTCGAGGGCCGCTTCGACGTGATCGCCCGGATCCACGGCGGTGGCATCACCGGCCAGGCCGGCGCCCTGCGCCTCGGCGTGGCCCGGTGCCTCAACTCGATCGACGAGGAGACCAATCGCCCGACGCTCAAGAAGGCCGGGCTGCTCACGCGGGACGCCCGGGTCATCGAGCGCAAGAAGGCCGGTCTCAAGAAGGCCCGCAAGGCGCCCCAGTTCAGCAAGCGCTGATCGTCGCCTGAGTTGCCTCGGGTCTTCGGCACCGACGGTGTGCGGGGCCTGGCCAACCGCCAGGTCACCGCAGAGCTCGCCCTCGACCTGTCGGTCGCGGCGGCTCGGGTCATCGTCGACCGCGGCGAGTTCGAGCCCACCCGTGAGCGCCCGCTCGCGGTCGTGGGCCGGGACCCGCGCATCTCCGGCCAGATCCTGGAGCACGCGGTCGTCGCCGGCCTGGCCTCGGCCGGCGTCGACGTGCTGCGCCTGCGCGTCCTCCCGACCCCTGGTGTCGCCTACCTGACGCAGGCGCTCGGCGCCGACCTCGGTGTCGTCATCAGCGCCTCGCACAACCCGATGCCCGACAACGGCATCAAGTTCCTCGCCGCCGGCGGTCTGAAGCTGGACGACGCCGTGGAGGCGCAGATCGAGGAGATCCTGGGCTCCGACTGGGAGCGGCCGATCGGGGCCGCGGTCGGCCGGGTGCGTCCCTACGAGCGGCCGGTCGAGGAGTACGTCGAGCACCTGGTCGGCACCCTGAGCCGGCCCCTGACGGGGCTCAAGGTCGTGGTGGACTGCGCCCACGGCGCCGCCAGCGTCGCCGCCCCGATGGCCCTGCTCGACGCGGGGGCCGAGGTGGTCGTCATCGGCGCCGAGCCCGACGGGCTCAACATCAACGAGGGCTGCGGCTCGACGCACCTCGGGCCGCTCCAGGCGGCCGTCGTCGCGCACGGCGCCGACGCCGGGTTCGCGCTGGACGGCGACGCCGACCGCTGCCTGGCCGTGGACCGCGACGGCAACGACGTGGACGGTGACCAGATCCTCGCGATCCTGGCGATCGGCATGGCGGAGTCCGGTCGGCTGGTGAAGGACACCGTCGTGACGACGGTGATGAGCAACATCGGGTTCGTGCGGGCGATGCGCGAGGCCGGTCTCGGCCTGCGCCAGACCAAGGTCGGCGACCGCTACGTGCTCGAGGCGATGCGGGTCGGCGGCTTCACGCTTGGTGGTGAGCAGTCCGGCCACGTGATCATGAGCGAGCACGCGACGACCGGCGACGGCATCCTCACCGCCCTGCACGTGCTGGAGCGGATGGCGGCCACCGGAAGGTCCCTCGCGGAGCTGGCCTCGGTCGTCACGAGGTTCCCCCAGGTGCTGGTCAACGTCCCCGACGTCGACAAGTCGCGCACCGACGACGACCCGGTGCTCGCCGCCGCGGTCGCGGAGGAGGTGGCCGCGCTGGGCGACACCGGGCGGGTGCTGCTACGCCCGTCCGGCACCGAGGACCTGGTGCGGGTGATGGTGGAGGCCTCGACCGCCGAGCTTGCCACCGACGTCGCGGAGCGGCTCGCCGGCGTGGTCCGCGAGCGGCTCGCGCGTTGATGGTGCTCCTGCTGATGGGGACGGGCTGATGGTCTCCGGCCCGCCCCTGGTGGTCGAGGGGCTCGCCAAGTCCTTCGGGGCCGTGCGGGCGGTGGACGACCTGACCTTCGCCGTCCGGCCGGGCGCGGTGACCGGCTTCCTCGGCCCCAACGGCGCGGGCAAGACGACCACGCTGCGGATGCTGCTCGGGCTCACCCGCCCGACGTCGGGTCGCGCGCTGGTCGGCGACCGGCCCTACGCCGAGCACCCCAGGCCCGCGCGCGTGGTCGGAGCGGCCCTCGACGCCTCCTCCTTCCACCCCGGCCGGTCCGGCCTCGGTCACCTCGAGGTGTACGCCGCGCAGGTCGGCGTCTCCCGGCAGCGTGCCCACGACCTGATCGAGCTGGTCGGCCTCGCCGGTGCCGCGGACCGCCGGGTCGGTGGCTACTCGATGGGCATGCGCCAGCGCCTGGGCCTGGCGACCGCCCTGCTCGGCGACCCGCCCGCGGTGGTGCTCGACGAGCCCGCGAACGGCCTCGACCCCGAGGGCATCGTCTGGCTGCGCAGGCTGCTGCGCACGTTCGCCGACGAGGGCCGGACCGTGCTGATCTCCAGCCACGTCCTCGCCGAGGTGCAGCACACCGTCGACGACGTGGTGATCATCGCCGCCGGCCGGCTCGTGCACGCCTCGTCGCTCGCGGCGCTGGCGGACCTCGCCGAGCCGGAGACCTACGTGGAGTCGCCCGACCCCGAAGCGCTCGCCCGGCTGGCGGCCGACCGCGGGTGGACCGCCCGCCCGGAAGGTGCCGGCCTGCTCGTGAGCGCCGTCGCCGGGGCCGAGATCGGCGCCGCGGCGTACGCGAACGGCATCGAGCTGCACCAGCTCGCCGGCCGGGGCGTGGGGCTCGAGGACGTCTTCCTCCGGCTCACGGGGGGCGCCCGATGAGGGCGGCGCTGGTCGCGGAGTACCGCAAGCTGGTGACCACCCGGATGTGGTGGGTGCTGCTGATCGCGCTCGCGGCCTACCTCGCCTTCATCGGCGGCGTCATGGGGTTCTCCCTCACCGTCGCCCCCCAGCCCGAGGACGGCACGGCGATGCTCGAGGGCGCCGAGCTCGCGGCCGCCGTCTACAGCCTGGTCAACGCGGTCGGCTACGTCTTCCCGCTGGTGATCGGCAGCCTGGCGATGACCATGGAGTTCCGGCACCAGACCATCACCCAGTCCCTGCTGGTCGAACCGCGGCGCTCGGTGTTCCTGGGTGCCAAGCTGCTCGTGACCGTCCCACTGGGGCTCCTCTACGGCCTGGTCGCCACCGTGGCCGTCGTCGGCGTGGCCGGTCCGCTGCTCGAGGTGGCGGGCGACGGCGCCTTCCTCACCGACGGCCGGGTCCTCCAGGTGATCCTGCTCGGCGTCGTGGTGAGTGCGCTGTGGGCCGTGATCGGCGTGGCGTTCGGCAGCGTGCTGACCAACCAGGTCGCGGCCATCGTGGTGATCCTCGCCTTCACCCAGTTCGTCGAGCCGATCGCCCGGCTCGGGCTGGGCGCCTTCGACGCGACCGAGGGCGTGGCGAGGTTCCTGCCCGGCGCGGCCGCCGACGGCCTGATGGGCGCGAGCTTCTTCGCGGCGTTCGGGGGCGGCGAGTCCGACCTGCTTCCGCGGTGGGCGGCGCTGCTGGTGCTCCTGGCGTACGCCGGCGGCCTCGCCCTGGTCGGTCGGCTCACCACGCTGCGCCGCGACATCGGCTGACCCGGACGGCGCCGTTATTGGGAGGCGGGCCGGGGTCCTCCGGGCTAGGTTCGCGGCCGTGAGCATCGAGATCCGGGACCTGGACCGGCACGACGAGGCCCAGGTGCGGATGTTCTGGGAGGTCGAGCGGGACGCCGTCGCCGACCGGCCCTACAACACGTTCCTGGCCTGGGAGGCCGCCCGGGCCTACATCCCCATGGAGATGCCGCACGTGGTCCGGCACTTCGCGGCCGCCTGGGACGGCGACGTGATGGTCGGTGCCCTGGTGGCCAACGGGCCGCTCACGGACAACACGCACCGGGCGTACGCCGACATCGCCGTCCACCCGGCCCACCAGCGCCGTGGCATCGGCACCGCTCTCCTGCAGGAGGCCGAGGCGTTCGCCCGCGCGCAGGGACGGCGGGTCCTCGGGAGCGAGGCCTACGCCCCGGTCGGCGGGAGCAGCGCGTCGCTGGAGTTCGCGACCCGGCACGGCTTCGTCGTGGCCCTCGAGAACGGCATGAAGGTCGTCGACATCGCGAAGACCCGGGACCGCTGGGACGCCCTGGCCGCCGAGTGCGCGCCGTACCACCGGGACTACGAGATCCGCACGGTCTGGGCACCGATCCCCGACGAGCTCGTGGCGGGTCACAACCTGGTCAGCAACATGTTCATCTCGGAGGCGCCGTCCGGGGACCTGGACATGGAGGACGAGGTGTGGGACGCCGAGCGGCTGCGCGCCCAGGAGGAGCGGGCCGCCAAGGCCGGCCGCCGCGACGCCACGACCTTCGCCCTGACCTCCGACGGCGAGGTGGCCGCGATGACCGAGCTCTTCGTCAACGAGACCGCGCCGCACCGCGGCTTCCAGAGCGGCACCCTCGTCGTCCCCGCGCACCGCGGCCACCGGCTCGGCCTGGCGATCAAGGTCGCCAACCAGCGGGCCGTGGCGGACCGCTTCCCCGAGCTGGAGTGGATCATCACCGGCAACGCCGACGTCAACGCGCAGATGAACGCGATCAACGACCGGCTCGGGTTCCGGGTCGTCGAGCGCTGCCTCGAGATCGAGAAGGCGCTGTAGCGGCAGCGAGCGCGGCTAGATCTTCCGCAGCCGGACGTAGCGGACCGAGTGGTCCCAGTCCTTGCGCAGCACCAGCGTCGCGCGGGAGCGGGTCGGGAGGATGTTCTCGACCAGGTTGGGCCCGTTGATCGTGTCCCAGATCCGGGTCGCCTCCGCGACCGCCTCGTCGTGCGAGAGCGCGGCGTACTGGGAGAAGTAGGAGTGCGGGTCGCGGAACGCCGTCTCGCGCAGCCGCAGGAAGCGCTCGACGTACCAGGTCTTGATCTTGTCGCGCCCCGCGTCGACGTACACGGAGAAGTCGAAGAAGTCGCTCAGGGTGAGGCCGGCGCGACCGTCGTCGCGCACCCGCGCGGGCTGCAGGACGTTGAGGCCCTCGATGATCACGATGTCGGGGCGCTTGACCACGACGTGCTCGCCCGGGACGACGTCGTAGGACAGGTGCGAGTACGTCGGGGCCTCGACCTCGTCCCGGCCCGACTTGATGTCCACGACGAACCGCAGCAGCGCCCGGCGGTCGTAGGACTCGGGGAACCCCTTGCGCTGCAGCAGGCCGCGCCGCTCCAGCTCGGCGTTCGGGTAGAGGAACCCGTCGGTGGTCACGAGCGCCACGTTGGGGTGCTCGGGCCAGTGCGCGAGCATCTGCTGGAGCACCCGGGCGGTGGTCGACTTGCCCACCGCGACCGAGCCCGCCAGGCCGATCACGAACGGCGTGCGCGGCGGCGTCGGCCGGTGCAGGAACGCCTCCTGCTCCCGGTGCAGCCGCCCGGCCGCCTCGACGTACAGGCTCAGCAGCCGGCTGATCGGCAGATAGACGTCCTCCACCTCGCGCAGGTCCAGCGCGTCGCCGAGCCCCCGGAGCCGGGTGATCTCCTCGGCGGTGAGCGGCGCGGTGCCGGCCTGCTGGCCGAGCTGGGCCCAGGCCTCGCGGTCGAGCTCGATGTACGGCGAGGACTCGCGGGTGTCGACCGCGTGGTCGCCGTTCGGCATGACGTGATTCAACCAGCCGTACAGTTACCTCCCGTGTGCGGGATCGTCGGGTACGTCGGAACACGGCAGGCCCAGGACGTCGTGGTCGACGGCCTGCGGCGGCTCGAGTACCGCGGCTACGACTCCGCCGGGATCGCCCTCGTGGTCGACGGCGACGGCGACGTCCGGATCGCGGTCGCCAAGAAGGCCGGCAAGCTCGCCAACCTCGAGAAGGTCATCGCCGACACCCCGCTGCCGGCCTCGACGACCGGGATCGGGCACACCCGCTGGGCCACCCACGGTGCCCCCAACGACGTCAACGCGCACCCGCACCTCGGATTCGGTCGCCGGGTCGCGCTGGTGCACAACGGGATCATCGAGAACTTCGCCGAGCTGCGGGAGCGGATCGAGGCGGACTCCGAGCAGCTCGGCCTCGTCTCGGAGACCGACACCGAGGTCGCCGCGCAGCTCCTCGAGCTGCAGCTCGCCTCCGACGTCGACCTGACCGAGGCGATGCAGCGGGTCTGCGGCCAGCTCGACGGTGCGTTCACGCTGGTCGCGGTCGACGCCCACGACCCGACCCGGGTGGTGGCCGCGCGCCGCAACTCGCCGCTGGTCGTCGGCATCGGCGACGGCGAGAACTTCCTCGGCTCCGACGTGGCGGCGTTCATCGAGCACACCCGCGAGGCGCTCGAGCTCGGCCAGGACCAGGTCGTCACCATCACCGCCGACTCGGTGTCCATCACCGACTTCCACGGCGTCCCGCAGGAGGGCCGGCGCTACCACGTCGACTGGGACCTGTCCGCGGCCGAGAAGGAGGGCCACGACTGGTTCATGCGCAAGGAGATCTACGAGCAGCCCCGCGCGGTCGCCGACTCGCTGCTCGGGCGGCGCACGGCGGAGGGCCTGCTCCACCTCGACGAGATGCGCCTGTCGGACCAGGAGCTCCGCGACATCGACAAGATCATCATCATCGCCTGCGGGACGTCGTTCTACGCCGGCATGGTGGCGAAGTACGCGATCGAGCACTGGTGCCGGGTCCCCGTCGAGGTCGAGCTGGCCTCGGAGTTCCGCTACCGCGACCCGATCCTGGACTACTCGACGCTGGTCGTGGCGATCTCGCAGTCGGGGGAGACCGCGGACACGCTGCAGGCGATCCGGCACGCCCGGACCCAGCGCTCGAAGGTGCTGGCGATCTGCAACACCAACGGCTCGACGATCCCGCGCGAGTCGGACGCGGTGATCTACACCCACGCCGGCCCGGAGATCGGGGTCGCGTCCACCAAGGGGTTCCTGACCCAGCTGGTCGCGTGCTACCTGCTCGCCCTCTACCTCGCGCAGGTCAAGGGGACCCGGTTCGGCGACGAGATCACCCAGGTGGTGCACGAGCTGGAGGCGATCCCGGGCCACATCGAGTCGGTGCTCGCCGACGACGCCGTGGTCCTGGAGCTGGCGCAGTCGCTGGTCGGCGCCACCTCGGTGCTGTTCCTCGGCCGGCACGCCGGCTACCCGGTCGCGCTCGAGGGTGCGCTCAAGCTGAAGGAGCTGGCCTACCTGCACGCCGAGGGGTTCGCGGCCGGCGAGCTCAAGCACGGCCCGATCGCGCTCATCGAGTCCGGGCTGCCGGTGTTCTGCGTCGTGCCTCCGCGAGGCCGCGACCAGCTCCACGACAAGATGCTCAGCGGGATCCAGGAGGTGCGGGCCCGCGGCGCCCGCACGATCTGCCTGGCCGAGGAGGGCGACGACAAGATCACGCCGTACGCCGACGTGCTCATCCGGCTCCCCGCGGTCCCCGTCCTGCTCCAGCCGCTGGTCGCCGTCGTGCCGTTGCAGCTGTTCGCCTGCGAGCTGGCCTCGTTGATGGGCCACGACGTCGACCAGCCGCGCAACCTGGCCAAGTCTGTGACGGTGGAGTGAGCGCTCTGGTGGACGACCGGTGATCGTGGGGGTCGGGATCGACGTCGTGGACATCTCCCGGTTCGCCGAGTCGCTCGGCCGGACGCCGGAGCTCCGGGACCGGTTGTTCACGCCGGGTGAGACCGGGCTGGGCATCGCCTCGCTGGCGGCCCGGTTCGCGGCGAAGGAGGCGATCGCCAAGGCCCTCGGCGCCCCCGGCAACATGCACTGGCACGACGCCGAGGTCGTCTCCGAGGAGTCCGGCCGCCCGGTCATGACGATGCGCGGCACCGTCCTGGCGCGGGCCAACGACCTCGGCGTGACCTCCTGTCACCTCTCCCTGTCCCACGACGCGGGCATCGCGTCGGCGCTGGTGGTGCTGGAGGGCTGACGGCCGCGGGCCGGGTGAGACTCCCCCCGGCGCTACGGTGACGGGGTGCGCCACGCCCACACCGTCGAGCAGGTCCGGGCCGCCGAGCAGACGCTGATGGCGGCGCTGCCCGACGGCGCGCTGATGCAGCGGGCGGCGGCCGGGCTGGCGTACGCCGTGATCGACCTGCTGGGAGGCGGGTACGGGCGGCGGGTCGTCCTCCTCGTCGGGGGCGGCGACAACGGCGGGGACGCGCTCTACGCCGGCGCGATGCTGGCCCGCCGGGGCTGCGCGGTCGAGGCGGTGCTGCTGTCCGAGCGCGCCCACGAGTCCGGCCTGGCCGCGCTGCGGGCCGCCGGCGGGCGCAGCGTGGACCGGCCGACCCGGAGGCCGGACGTGGTGGTCGACGGGATCGTCGGCATCGGTGGCCGGCCGGGACTGCAGCCCGAGGCGGCCCGGATGGTGCGGCTGCTGCACGGCGTGCCGGTCGTCGCGGTCGACACCCCGAGCGGCGTGGACGTCGACACGGGGGAGGTCGACGGTGAGCACGTGGTCGCGGACCTGACCGTCACCTTCGGCACCCACAAGGTCTGCCACCTCGTCGACCCGGCCGCGGCGGCGTGCGGTGCGGTGCACCTCGTCGACATCGGTCTCGACCTGCCGGACGCCGCGGTCGAGAGCCTCCGGACCGAGGACGTCGCCGCGCTGCTGCCGCGGCCCGCCGGGGAGAGCCACAAGTACACCCGCGGCGTGGTCGGGGTCCGGGCCGGGTCCGCGCAGTACCCCGGCGCGGGACTGCTGTCCGTGGCGGGCGCGGCGAGCGGCCTCGCGGGGATGGTGCGCTACGTCGGTGACGACGCGGTCGCCGCCAGGGTGCGCGACGCCCATCCCGAGGTGGTCGGCGCCGGCCGGGTCCAGGCCTGGGTCGTCGGGTCGGGGAGCGGTGCCGGCGCCCAGGGCACCCTCGAGGAGGCGCTCGCGGACGGGCTGCCCACGGTGGTCGACGCCGACGCCCTCCAGCACCTCGCCCGTCCGGTGCCCGTCCCGGCGGTCCTGACCCCGCACGCCGGCGAGCTCGCCGCGATGCTGGGCGCGCAGCGTGAGGAGGTCGAGGCAAAGCCGCTGGCGTTCGTCAGACGGGCCGCGGAGCAGTACGACGCGGTGGTGCTGCTCAAGGGCCGCCGGACGCTGGTCGCCCGCCCGGACGGGCGGGTGCGCGCGAACCCCACGGGCACGCCCTGGCTGGCCACCGCGGGCGCCGGCGACGTGCTCGGCGGGATCATCGGGGCGCTGCTGGCGGCCGGGCTGGCGCCGTACGACGCCGCCTCGGTCGGTGCCTGGCTGCACGGAGCGGCCGCGACCATCGCCGCAGGCGACGGGCCGCTGGTGGCCGGCGACGTGGCGAACGCCATCCCCGCGGCGGTCCGTGCCGTCCTGCACGACGCCTGAGTGGGAGAATCGGTCCCGATGCCCCCGCCCTCCAGGACGACCGCGCGCGCGGAGATCGTCGTCGACGTGGCGGCGATCCGGCACAACGTGCGCACGCTGCGGGAGCACGTCGGCCCGGGCGTCGCGATGATGGTGGTGGTCAAGGCGGACGGCTACGGGCACGGGATGGCCGAGGCGGCTCGCGCCGCCCGCGCCGCGGAGGCCGAGTGGCTCGGGGTCGCGACGGTCGACGAGGCGCTGGCGCTCCGGGCGGCCGGCGACACCGGCCGGGTGCTGTGCTGGCTGACGGTGCCCGGAGACGACTACCGAGCCGCCGTCGAGCAGGACGTCGACGTGACCGTCTACTCCGAGGCCGAGCTGGCGGAGGTGGTCGCGGCGACCGACCGGACCGCGCGGGTGCAGCTCAAGGTCGACACCGGGCTCAGCCGCGGCGGGGCCTCGCCCGACGAGTGGGCGGCGCTGTGCGCGGCGGCCGCCGGCCTGGAGCGCGACGGCCGGATCTCGGTGACCGGCGTGTGGTCGCACCTCTCGTCCTCCGACGAGCCTGAGGACCCGGCGAACGCCGCCCAGGAGGCGCTCTTCGACGAGGCGCTCGCCGAGGCCGAGCGGGCCGGGCTCCGGCCCGAGGTGCGCCACCTGGCCAACTCCGCGGCCGCGATCCTCCGGCCGAGCGCGCGCCGCGACCTGGTCCGGGTCGGCATCGCGGCGTACGGCCTCGACCCGGCCCCGGGCCACACGCCCGACCTCGGGCTGGTCCCCGCGATGACCGCCCGCGCCTCCCTGGCCATGGTGAAGCGGGTCGACGCGGGGGCGGCCGTCTCCTACGGCCGCACGTGGACCGCCGAGCGCGCGACGACGCTCGGCCTGGTGCCGGTGGGCTATGCCGACGGCGTCCCGCGGGTCGCGGGCAACCGGGCCGAGGTCTGGGTGGCGGGGTCGCGCCGCCCGGTGCGCGGCCGGGTCTGCATGGACCAGCTGGTGGTCGACCTCGACGACGCGGGCGCGACCGCCGGTGACGACGCGGTGCTGTTCGGTCCGGGTGTCCACGGCGAGCCCACCGCGCAGGACTGGGCGGAGGCCTGCGGGACGATCAGCTACGAGATCGTCACCAGGATCGGCGGCCGGATGACCCGCCGCCACACCGACTCGGCCACCGAGACAGCAGAGGGGACCGACCGATGACCCGGGCCGGACGCCGGATCGCCGGGCTCGCCGCAGGTGCCGCGGGAGTCGCCGCCGCGGGTGCCGCGGCCGACATCGTCCGCCGTCGCCGGGAGATCGGGCGGCGCGGGATCGACGACACCCCGTTCGGGGCCCTGCGGTCGACGCCGACCAACGTCATCGCCACCGACGGCGTCCCGCTGCACGTCGAGGTCGACGAGCTCGGGCCGGCGGAGGGAGCCGCCACCGGCCGGCGGAGCCGCCGCAAGCCACCCGCGACCGCGCCGCTCACCGTCGTGTTCGTGCACGGCTTCGCCCTCAACCTGGACTGCTGGCACTTCCAGCGGGCGGCCTACCGGGACCTGGTCCGCACCGTCTTCTACGACCAGCGGTCGCACGGGCGCTCGGGCCGGTCGGCGGCGCAGCACTCGACCATCGACCAGCTGGGCTCGGACCTTCTCTCGGTCCTCGACGCCGTCGCGGCCGACGGGCCCGTGGTCCTCGTCGGGCACTCGATGGGCGGCATGTCCATCGTCGCCCTGGCCGAGCAGCGCCCCGACCTCTTCGGTGACCGGGTCGTCGGCGTGGGCCTCATCTCCACCACCGCAGGCGGTCTGGAGCCGAGCCGGATCCTGCTGCCGATGGTCCCGGCCAAGCTCATGGGCGGGGTGACCACCCGCGCGGTCCGCACGCTGGCGCGCCGGCACCGCACCATCGACGGGCTGCGGCGGGCCGGCCGGGCGGTCGCGATGGTCGCGACGGACCAGTTCGCGTTCGGCGGCCGGGTGCCGTCGGCGTACGTCGACTTCGCCGACGAGATGCTGTCGGCCACGCCGTTCGACGTGGTGGCGGACTTCTTCCCGCACTTCCGCTCCCTCGACAAGTTCCACGCGGTGGAGTCGATGTCGCGGGTGCCGACGACGGTGATCTGCGGGACCGACGACAAGATCACGTCGATCGGTCACAGCCGCAAGCTGCACGACCGGATCGCCGGCTCGACGCTGCTGGAGTGCGAGGGAGCCGGGCACCTGGTGATCCTCGAGCGCCACGACCAGGTCAACGCCGCCCTCGACCAGCTGATCTCGGCGGCCGCAGAGCGGGTCGGCGCCCGGTGACGGCGGACCAGGTCACGGTGGCCCGGGTGGGAGCGGAGGCCGCGGAGAGCGTGCTCGAGGTGGTCCGCGAGGCCTTCGGCGCCCGCCCCGTCCTCGACCCGCCGGCGGACGCGTCGGCCGAGACCGTCGAGTCCGTCCGGGTGCGCCTGGCGCACCACGGCGGGCTGCTCGCCTCCCTCGACGGCCGACCGGTCGGCGCCCTGGTGCTCGACCCGGTGGGCGACACCGTGTTCCTGCGCCGGTTCGGGGTCGTGCCGGGTGCCCAGGGCCGCGGCGTCGCCCGCGACCTGGTGACGACCGCGCTGCGGTCGGCGCGGCAGCAGGGCGCCGCCGACGTCGCGGTGGTCGCCCGGGAGGAGCTGCCGGAGACGGTCCGGTTCTGGGAGGCGCAGGGTTTCGAGGTGGTGGCCAACCACTCGCCCTACGTCGAGCTGCGGCGCTCGCTCGCGGTCGGGGACGTCGGGCAGGACGTGCCGGACGCCGAGGCCATGCGGGCGCTGGGAGCAGAGGTCGCCCGGCGGCTGCGGGCCGGTGACCTGGTGCTGCTGGTCGGCGACCTGGGCGCGGGCAAGACGACGTTCACCCAAGGCCTGGGCGAGGGCCTGGGCGTGCGCGGGCCGGTCACGTCGCCGACGTTCGTGATCGCCCGGGTGCACCCCTCCGAGGTCGGCGGGGTGCCACTCGTGCACGTCGACGCCTACCGGCTCGGCGGCCTCGAGGAGCTCGACGACCTCGACCTGGACGCCTCGCTCGACGAGGCGGTCACCGTCGTCGAGTGGGGCGAGGGCATCGCCGAGGGGCTCGCCGAGTCGCGGCTCGAGGTCCGGATCGGCCGGGGCGACGCCGCCGACGACGAGTCCCGCACGGTCTCGGTGACCAGCGTCGGGCCGCGATGGGACGCGGACCCGTGGTGACGCTCGTGGCCCATCTGACCGACCTGCACTTCGGCGGGCCGGCCGCCGCCCGCGAGCGCGCTGACCGCGTGCTCGACCACCTGCTGGCGCTCGACCCGGCGCCCCACCTGCTGCTGGTGACCGGCGACGTCGCCGACCACGGCACCGCCGAGGAGTACGCCGAGGCGCGCGAGGTCCTGTCCCGCTGGCCGGGGCCGCTGCTGGTCGGCACCGGCAACCACGACGTCCGCGACACGTTCGCACGCGGGCTGCTCGGCCGGGAGTCCGACGGGCCGCTCGACCAGGTCCTCGACCTGCCCGCCGCCCGGTTCCTGATGCTCGACTCGCTGGTCTCGGCACCGCCGGGGGAGCGGGTCGACCCCGGCGAGCTCACCGACGAGTCGCTGGCCTGGCTCGACGCACGCCTCGCCGAGGACGACCGCCCGGCCTACGTCTGCCTGCACCACCCGCCCGTAGACATCGGCGTGAGCCTGATGGACCCCATCCGGCTCCGCGAGCCCGAGCGGCTCGCGGCGGTCCTCGAGCGGCACCCGCACCACGCCGCGACCCTCGTCGGTCACGCGCACACGCAGTGCGCGACCACGTTCGCCGGGCGCCCGTTGCTCGTCGGGGGCGGCGTCGCGTCCACGGTGCCGCTCGACGCCGAGCCGTTCGGGTTGATCTGGGAGGCCGGTCCGCCGACGGTCGCGTTCCACCTGCTCCTCGGCGAGGGCCGGGTCGTCACCCATTGGAGAGCCCTCTGATGATGCTCGCGTTCGACACCGCCACCCGGCTCGTCACCGTCGCGCTGCACGACGGCGCCGACGTCGTCGCCGAGCTCAGCGGTGACGCCCCGATGAAGCACGGCGAGCAGCTCGCGCCGCTCATCGCCGGCGCGCTCGAGCGGGCCGGGATCGTCCGGCAGGACCTCACCGCGATCGGCGTCGGCGTCGGCCCAGGCCCGTTCACCGGGCTGCGGGTCGGGTTGGTCACCGCCCGGACGCTCGGCTTCGTGCTGGAGATCCCGGTCTACGGCGTCTGCACGCTCGACGTGCTCGCCGTCGAGGCCGCCACGACGGGCGCGGTCCAAGGCGACTTCGCGGTGGCGACCGACGCCCGGCGCAAGGAGGTCTACTGGGCGACGTACGACGGCGACGGCCACCGCCTCGACGGCCCCGTCGTCGACAAGCCGGCCGCGCTGGCGACCGACCTGCCGGTCGCGGGAGAGGGCCCCGGGCTCTACCCCGAGGCGTTCCCGCACGCCGTCGCGCCCACCCGGCCGAGCGCCGGCTGGCTCGCCCACGCGATCGCCGAGGAGCGGGCCGAGCTGCTCGACCCGGAGCCCCTCTACCTCCGCCGGCCCGACGCCGCCGCCTCGCACGCGCCGAAGCCCGTGTCATGACGGTGCGCGCCGCGACCCCGGACGACCTCGATGCGGTCGTCGTGCTCGAGCAGGACGCCCTCGGGCCCGATGCCTGGTCGGTCGGGCTGCTCGAGGAGGGCCTCGCCGGGCGGGTGCCGACGGTGTACTACCTGGTCGCCGAGAGCGACGGCTCGGTCGTGGGGCACGCGGTCACCTCCCTCGCCGGCGACATCGCGGAGCTCCAGCGGATCGCGGTGACGCCGGCGGCACGGCGTACCGGCGTGGCCTCCGCGCTGCTCGACGCCTCGGTCGCCCTGGCCGAGGGCGCCGACCGGATGCTGCTGGAGGTCCGGGCCGACAACGCCGGCGCGCTGGCGTTCTACGCCGCCCACGGGTTCGTCGAGGTCGACCGGCGGCAGAAGTACTACAAGGACGGGGCGACGGCCGTGGTCATGCGGCTGCCGCTGGGCAAGGGATGTGGAGGGACCGCAACCTCATGACGGACGAACCGCTGGTCCTCGGGATCGAGACCTCCTGCGACGAGACCGGGGTCGGGATCGTCCGCGGCCACACGCTGCTCGCGGACGCGGTCGCCAGCAGCGTCGACGAGCACGCCCGCTTCGGCGGGGTGGTGCCCGAGGTCGCCAGCCGGGCCCACCTCGAGGCGATGGTCCCGACCATCGAGCGCGCGTGCGAGACCGCCGGCATCACGCCGTACGACGTCGACGCGATCGCCGTGACCAGCGGGCCGGGCCTGGCCGGGGCGCTGCTGGTCGGGGTCGCCGCGGCCAAGGCGCTGGCGATCGGTCTGGGCAAGCCGCTCTACGGCGTCAACCACCTGGCCTCGCACGTCGCCGTCGACCAGCTCGAGCACGGCCCGCTGCCGGAGCCGGTGCTGGCGATGCTGGTCAGCGGCGGCCACTCCAGCCTGCTCCGGGTCGAGGACGTCACCACGGGCGTGACGCCGCTCGGCGCCACCATCGACGACGCCGCGGGCGAGGCGTTCGACAAGGTTGCCCGGCTGCTCAGCCTGCCGTTCCCGGGCGGCCCGCACATCGACCGCGAGGCCCGATCCGGCAGCAGCGTCGCCATCGACTTCCCGCGCGGGCTCACCTCGAGGAAGGACCTGGAGCGGCATCGCTTCGACTTCTCGTTCTCCGGCCTCAAGACCGCGGTCGCCCGCTGGGTCGAGGCCCGGGAGCGGTCCGGCGAGCCGGTCCCGGTCGCCAACGTCGCGGCGTCGTTCCAGGAGGCGGTGTGCGACGTCCTGGTCCGCAAGGCGCTCGACGCCGCGACCGACCAGGGCATCGAGGACCTGCTCATCGGCGGCGGCGTGGCCGCCAACTCGCGGCTCCGGGCGATGGCCGAGTCGCGGGCCGAGCCGCTCGGCATCCGGGTGCGGGTCCCGAGGCCCGGCCTGTGCACCGACAACGGGGCGATGGTCGCCGCGCTCGGTGCGGAGATGGTCGCCCGCGGGCGGACGCCGTCCGCGCTCGACCTCCCGGCCGACTCCAGCCAGCCGGTGACCAGCGTCCTGGTCTGAGGGCGCCCTGGCCCGGCCCGCGGGCGTCGAGTGACCACTTCTGGTCGCTTCCGGGGCCCGACAGGCCACCAGTTCGGGTCACTCGACGCCGCGCGCTGCTCAGAACCGGGTGCGGTCCTCGCCGAAGTAGAAGTACAGGTCGCCGAACTCGCCCTGCATCGGCTCCACGACCTCCTCCAGCGTGCCGTCGACCCCGAGCCGCACCAGGGTCTGGGTCTCGCCCTCGACCCCGACCGCGACGATCGCGTCGGCGGACTCCCAGACGGGCATGACCAGGGCGATCTGGCTGCTGCGGCGCTGGGTGAACTCGGCCACCAGCTCACCGGTCCCGGCGTCCAGGATCTCGAGCCGCGTGAGGCCGAGGCCGTCGCCGTACGGCGAGCTCGCCATGACGTAGCGACCGTCCGGGCTGAAGGCGCCCAGCGAGTGGTCGCAGGTCTCCCAGATCGGCTCGGTGGTGCTGACCGCGGGGTCGAGCACCCCCGAGCAGCCGCTGGCGTCGTCGTTCACCGTCGTCTGGAGCGCGATCCGCCCCTCGACCGGGTCGGCGCTCATCACGCCGACCAGGCCCGGCAGCGGGGTGACCGACCCGTCCGGCTCGGCGATGCCGGCCTCCACGGACCCCTTCCGGTCGGTCGCCTCGAAGACCACGCGGTCCTCGGCCACGAAGCCGACGGGGGACACCTCTGGGAGCTCCGGGAAGTCCCAGGCCATGCCGGCCTCCGGGTCCGTGGTCGAGTGCAGCAGGAGGGTCTGGGCACCGGCCTCGGTGGCGGTCCAGCTCACCCACGCCCGGTCCGGCGTCGTGGCCAGGCCGGCGGTCTTGCTCGACCCGCCCTGTGGCTGGAAGTCCTCGCTGAGGTAGCTGAGGCTGTCCCTGGGTGGGTCCACGGCGATCCAGCCCCCGTCGGCCGGGCTCGGCACCAGCGCCTGGTAGCTCGGGTCGAGCCGTCGCAGGCCGTCCTCGGGCAGCACGACGCCGTCCGGGGTGAAGTACTCGACGCCGGGCGCGTCGCCGCGTTCGAGGCCGGTCAACGTGAGGGTGGTGCGGGCGACCTCGGTCGGCGCGTCGGGCGACGGCGCCGGCTCGATCGGGCGGTCGGCGTCGTCGACACCCCGCCCCGCGAAGACCGCGACCGGCACGATGATCGCGACGGCCGCCGCGCTGCCGAGGCCGGCGGCGATCCGGCGGTTGCGCCGGATCCGGCCGGCCCGGCCGGTCACGTCGCCGAGGCTGAGGGGGTGGCCGCCGAGGTGGTCGACCTGGTCGTGCAGCTGCCGCCCGAGCAGCTGCTCGAGCTCGTCGTGGTGGGTGTTCATCGCTCCTCCTCGCTGTGGCGGGGGTGCAGGCTCTCGGGTGCGCGTCCGCGCAGGGTGGCCAGCGCGCGGCTGGCCTGGGACTTGACCGTGCCGACGGAGATGCCGAGGATCTCGGCGACCTCGGCCTCGGTCAGCTGTTCGTAGTAGCGCAGCACGACGACGGCGCGCTGCTTGCGGGGGAGGGTCTGGACGACCTCCCACAGCTGCGAGCTCCGCCCCTCGTCGTACTCGTCGACGACGGGATGCTCGGGCAGGGTGTCGCTGGCGTGCTCGCGCTTCTTCCAGCCCCGGCGCCACAGCGAGTTGTTCTCGTTGACCATGATCCGCCTGACGTAGCCGTCGACGGAGCCGCGGTCCTGCACCTTGTCCCACGCCAGGTAGAGCTTGGCGAGCGAGGTCTGCACGAGGTCCTCGGCGTTGTGCCGGTTGCCGGTCAGCAGGTAGGCCGTGCGGAGCAGGCTCGGCTGCCGCGCCTGCATGTAGGCCTCGAACTCCGCGTCACGGACCTGTGCGCGGTCGCCCATGGTCACCCCCGTTCCGGTGAGTGTCTGCATCTCTCTCCTCCATCCAATCGAGACCAGGACGCAGATGCGGGGAGGAAGGTTGCATTCGCGTGGCTAGGGTTGCCCGGACCCGTCCAGATCCCAGGAGGCCCCATGCAGCAGGTCCGAGCCGTCGTCTCCCTCCGCAGGGGCGAGCCGGTCAGCATCGCGACGATCAACGTGCCGGACCCGGGCCCCGGTGAGGCGCTGGTCAAGGTGCAGGCCTGCGGGGTGTGCCACACCGACCTGCACTACCGCGAGGGCGGGATCAACGACGACTTCCCGTTCCTGCTCGGTCACGAGGCCGCGGGCGTCGTCGAGGCGGTCGGCCCCGACGTCACCAGCGTGGCGGTCGGCGACTTCGTCGTCCTCAACTGGCGTGCCGTCTGCGGCAGCTGCCGGGCCTGTGACCGCGGTGAGCCGTGGTACTGCTTCGCCACCCACAACGCGACCCAGAAGATGACGCTGGAGGATGGCACGGAGCTGTCCCCGGCCCTCGGGATCGGCGCCTTCGCCGAGAAGACGCTGGTCGCGGCCGGCCAGTGCACCAAGGTCGACCCGTCGGCGCGGGCCGCGGCCGTCGGCCTGCTCGGCTGCGGGGTGATGGCCGGGATCGGCGCCGCCATCAACACCGGCCAGGCCACCCGCGGCAAGTCGGTCGCGGTCATCGGCTGCGGCGGCGTGGGCGTCGCCGCGGTGGCGGGCGCCCAGCTCGCGGGCGCGTCGCCGATCATCGCCGTCGACATCGACGCCAAGAAGCTCGAGGCAGCCACGCGGATGGGCGCCACGCACACCGTCGACTCGTCGGCCACCGACCCGGTCGCCGCGATCCAGGAGCTGACCGGCGGGTTCGGCGCGGACATCGTCATCGAGGCGGTCGGCCGCCCGGAGACCTGGAAGCAGGCGTTCTACGCCCGCGACCTTGCCGGGACCGTCGTCCTCGTCGGCGTACCGACCCCCGACATGACGATGCCGGACATCCCGCTCATCGACGTGTTCGGCCGCGGCGGCTCGCTCAAGTCGAGCTGGTACGGCGACTGCCTGCCATCGCGCGACTTCCCGATGCTGGTCGACCTCTACCAGCAGGGGCGGCTCGACCTGGACGCGTTCGTGACCGAGGAGATCGCCCTCGACGACGTCGAGGCGGCGTTCGGCCGGATGCACGAGGGCAACGTGCTGCGTTCGGTCGTCGTCCTCTGATGGCGGGCCCCACGCGCGTCGACCACGCCGTCGTCAGCGGCACGTTCTCGCTCGACGGCGAGACGTTCGACGTCGACAACAACATCTGGGTGGTCGGCGACGACGACGAGTGCGCGGTGATCGACGCCCCGCACTCGGTCGAGGCCATCCTCGAGGTCGTCGGCGGACGCAAGGTCAAGGCGATCCTGCTGACCCACGCCCACGACGACCACTGCCGGGTCGCGCCGGCACTGCGCGAGGAGGTCGTCGCGCCGGTCTTCCTGCACCCCGACGACAAGCCGTTGTGGGAGCTGGTCCACACCGACTACCTCTGGGACCTCGACCTGCTCGACGGCTGGGAGCTGGAGGTCGGCGGTACGACGTTGCGCACGCTGCACACCCCGGGTCACGCGCCCGGCGGCTGTTGCTTCTACGCCCCCGACCTCGGCTGCGTGTTCACCGGCGACACGTTGTTCCAGGGCGGACCGGGCGCGACCGGGCGGTCCTACTCCGACCTGCCGACGCTCGAGGCGTCCATCCGGGCCAAGCTCCTCGCGCTGCCGGACGACACGGTCGTCCACACCGGGCACGGCGACGACACGACCATCGCCGCCGAGCGGGCCGGGCTGGGCTAGGGGGCGTAACTGGGTGTCCAGTCGGCGTTACTGACGTGCAGTGACGCCGACTCGCCGACGTTCGCCGACGTACTGGGTGTCGAGTCGGCGTTACTGATGTGCAGTAGCGCCGACTCGCGGGGCTAGACCGACTCGCTGCCCTTCTCGGCCTTCTTCTCGTCACCGTGCCCGGGCCACCAGGCCTTGTGGCCGAGCAGCGCCGTGATGGCCGGGGTGAAGAACATCGCCATCACGAACGCCGACACCAGGATGCCGAACGACAGCGCGAAGCCCATGGACACGAAGAACGAGTTGCCGCCGAGCATCAGGGACGCGAAGGTGCCGGCCAGGATGACGCCGGCCGCCGCGATCGTCGGCCCGCCGTGCTTGACGGTCTGGGACGCAGCCTCCCGCGAGCTCATGCCCTCACGGGCCTCCTCGCGGAGCCGGGCGATCATCAGGATGTTGTAGTCGGTGCCGAGCGCGACCACGAACAGGTAGATGTAGATCGGCAGGATGAAGATGAGGCCGGGGTCGCCCTTGATGTGCTCGAAGATCAACGTCGTCGCGCCGAGGGTCGCGCCGAAGCCGAGCCCGACCGACGCCATCAGGTAGAGCGGCGCCACCAGGCTGCGCAGCAGGAGCGCGAGGATCAGCATGATCACGATCGCCGCGACCGGGAACACGACCGAGTAGTCCCGGTTCATGGCGGCCTGGAAGTCCACGAAGATCGAGGTGTTGCCACCGACGTACGCCTCCGTGCCGTCCGGAGCCGCCGCGTCCGCGGCGTCGCGCACGGAGTCCTTCACCGCGTTGATCGCGGCGTCCGACGAGGGGTTGTCTTCGAGGAGGAACGTGATGGACCAGGTGGTCCCGTCGGCGTTCGGCTGCCGCGCCTGCGCCTGGGCGACACCGTCCGCGGCGGCGATCTCCTCGGCGAACGCCGTCGCGTCCGACTCGCTGATCGGCTCGTCGCCGTCGGAGGTCAGGATGATGTAGCCCGGGTCGCTCGCGCCCGCGGAGACCGCGTCGGTGAACTTGTTGATCGCGATCGTCGACTCGGCCTCCGGGGGCAGGCTGGACTCACCGAGGTCGAAGCTGGGTGTGAAGGTGAACGCGATCGCCGCCAGCACGGCCAGCGTGCCGCCCGAGGCGAGCGCGAACCGGCCCGGGTGGCGGGCCAGCGAGGCACCGACCGCGGCGAACCGGGCGCTCTCGGGCTCGACGAGGTACTTCTTCGACGGCCAGAACAGCGCCCTGCCGAGGACGGTGACGATCGCGGGGACCAGGGTCAGCGACGCCACCAGCGTCACGGCGACCGCGATGGCCAGCGCCGGCCCGATCGCCCGGAAGATGCCCAGCGAGGACAGGATCAGCGCCATGAACGAGACGATCACGGCGCCACCGGCCGAGGCGATGGCCTCGCCTGCCCGCTCGAGGGCGTGCGCCACGGCGGGCCGCTTCTCCTCGCCCTCCCGCAGCCGCTCCCGGTAGCGGAACAGGAAGAACAGGATGTAGTCGGTCCCGATGCCGTAGAGGACGACGAACAGGATCACCTCGACGTCGCTGCTCGCCTTGAGGTCGAAGAGCTCGTTGGCGATGGCGATCAGGCCGTTCGCCACGCTGCCGACCACGGCCACGACGATGATCGGCATCAGGCAGATGATCACGCTGCGGAAGATGAGCGCGAGCAGCAGGACGATGAGCAGGATGGTCGCGACGCTGACGATGACCAGCGCGTCGCCGGACGCCTCGGTCTGGTCGTAGCCCTGGGCGACCGGCCCGGTCACGCCGGCCTCGAGACCGGTCCCGTCCACTGCTGCGCCGAGCGCGTCCCGCAGGTCCTCGACGGAGTCGTAGGAGGACTCCTCGAAGCCGGTGACGCCCTCGGCGAGGCCGATGATCGCGTAGGCGATGGACCGGTCCTCCGACGGCACGGCGAGGAGGTCCGGCTGGCTCGGGTCCACGGGCTGCACCGAGTCGAACGCGTCGCCGAGCTCGCCGTCGAGCCCGGCGACCACCTCGTTGGCCTTGGCCAGGTCCTCGTCGCTGAGGGCCTCACCGTCCGCGCGGTCCAGGACCACGATGGCCCCGACGGTGGCGTTCGTGTCCGGGAACTCGTCGGCCTGGAGCGTCGCGGCCTTGATGGACTCGTACTTCTCGGGGAGGAACTCCGCCTGGTCGGTGGTGGTCTTCAGGGACGGCGCGAAGGCGATGACCAGGCCGGCGAACAGGACCCAGACGGCGATGACGTACCAAGGACGACGGGAGGCCAGGCGGCCGAGCGCGGCAAACACCTGCCGAGGCTATCGATCAGAACGGCCGCACCAGGAGGCAGGTGCCTTCGCCCGCGACCCGGGTGAGGACGATCACAGCCTCCTCGTCGCCCGACAGGGCCAGCCGCTTGCGCAGCTGGTCCGGTACGACGTCGACGCCCCGCTTCTTGATGGTCAGCCGCCCGACGTTCCGTTCGCGGAGTGCGGCACGGAGGGCCTTCTCCCGGTAGGGCAGCTCCTCCAGCACCTCGTAGCCCCGGGCGAACGGCGTCCGGAACGACGCGTCCGAGGTGACGTAGGCCAGGTGCTCGTCGACCAGCCCGCCGTCGACGCCGGCCGCGACCGCGGTCACCAGCCCCGCCCGGACGACCGCGCCGTCCGGCTCGTAGAGGAAACCCCCGACGGGCCGGACCGGTGCTCCCGGGTCGTCCTCGTCGGTGATCGTGGCCAGGCCGCCGTCGCCGATGACGGTCGCCCGGCGCACGCAGGTGGCGAGGCGACCGGCCCACAGCGCGGCCTCCTTGACCTCGCCGTGGTCGCTGACCCACTCCGCCTCCACGCCGTCCGGCACCAGCGCGTGCGGGATGCCGGGGGCCGCCTTCACGCAGGCGTCCCGGGCGAGCAGCGACTCGACGAACGGCCAGGGTGGCGACCAGTGGTCGGTCGAGAAGACCCGGCCCCGGGCCGTCCGCCGGGCCGGGTCGGCGAACGCGACGTCGAAGCCCGAGTGGTCGAGGGTGGTCGCGTCGGCGACCTGGACGGCGCCGCCCAGGCCGAGGGCGGCGAGGTTGGCAGTGGCCACCGCGACCCGCTCCGGGTCGAGGTCCACGCCGGCCGTGGTGATGCCGGCGGTGGCGAGCGCGACCAGGTCGCCGCCGACGCCACAGCCGAGGTCGACGACGGACCGGGCGTCGAAGGCCCGCACCCGCGCGGCCCGGTGCGTCGCGACGGACAGCCGGGTGGCCTGCTCGAGGCCCTCGGGCGTGAAGTACATCCGGGCGGCGAGGTCGCCGAACTTCGGGACCGCCGCCCGGCGCAGCGCGGCCTGCGAGAGCGCCACCGCCAGACGTTCCGGCGGGATGCCGGGCGCCGTACGCCGCAGCGCGGCGTGCGCCGCGAGCGGGTCGTCGGAGACCGTCGCGCCGAGCCCGACCGCCGCCGCCAGCACCGGCTGTCCCTCGTCGGTCAGCAGCCAGGCGAAGGCGTCGAGGTCCACCGCTCGATCCTCCCAGCAACCGATCGACAGGGGGCGTTGGCACTCCGTCATGTCGAGTGCTAGTTTCGACATTGGCACTCTCCCTGTGGGTGTGCCAATTGACGTGAGCCAACAGCTACACCGCCAAGTACACCCAGATACCCGAAAGTGGAGGTCGACATCGTGTCGGTCAGCATCCAGCCCCTCGAGGACCGCATCGTCGTGAAGCCGCTTGACGCCGAGCAGACCACGGCCTCCGGCCTGGTCATCCCGGACACCGCCAAGGAGAAGCCCCAGGAGGGCGAGGTCGT
>NZ_JAEMSS010000211.1 GCF_016462705.1 Nocardioides sp.
GGCGGGGTCCTCGGGGGACCGCCCGGCGGCGGCGCGTTCCCAGGCCTGGGCGGAGGCGACACCACGACCAGCGAGACCGCGACGTCGACCCGCGCCGCCGAGATCACGATGGCGGACGCCGAGGCGATCGCCACCAGCGACGACGCCACCCACGTGCTCGGAGTGGCACCGGTCGTCAGCGCCCAGTCGGTCACGGCGACGTACGCCGGCGCCTCGCACGACGTCGGCACGTTCACCGGCACCACGGCGAGCTACCTGCTCATCGACAACTCGGAGGTGCAGTACGGCGCCGGGTTCACCGACGACGACTACACGGCGCACCGCCGGGTGGCGCTGCTGGGCCGCACCGTGGCCGAGCAGCTCGTCGGAGCCGACGTCAGCGAGGCCATCGGCGAGCTGGTCTCGTTCAACGGCTTCCAGTTCGAGGTCGTGGGAGTGCTCGCCGAGAAGGGCAGCACTGGTCCCCAGGACCAGGACGACCGCGTCGTCGCCCCGGCCACCTCGGTGCGCGACACGCTCTCGGGGTACGGAGCGCTCGACTCCATCTCCGTCAAGGCGACCTCCGCCGACGCCGTCGAGACCGCCCAGGGCGAGGTCGAGGCCATCCTCGACGCACGCCACGACGTGACGTCGGCCGACCGCGACTACACCGTCAGCAGCGCGTCCTCGATCCTCGAGGCGGCGACGTCGTCGAACGAGACGTTCACCGTCCTCCTCGGCGCCGTCGCGGCGATCTCCCTGCTCGTGGGCGGCATCGGCGTCATGAACATCATGCTGGTCACGGTCACCGAACGGACCCGCGAGATCGGCATCCGCAAGGCGATCGGGGCGGGCAAGGGTGACATCGTCGGGCAGTTCCTCGCCGAGGCCGTCCTGCTGTCGCTCTTCGGCGGCCTGGTCGGCGTCGCGATCGGGCTGTTCGGCTCGCGGTTCACCATCGTGGGCGTCGACCCGGTGGTCGCGCCCTACTCGGTCGCCCTCGCCTTCGGCGTCGCGATCCTCATCGGCCTGTTCTTCGGGCTCTACCCCGCCAACCGGGCCGCCTCGCTGCGCCCCATCGAAGCCCTGCGTTACGAGTGAGGACCACATGACGACCACCGTCACCCACCACACCGACGACACCATGCTGGACGAGGCGTGGCTCGCCGCGCCCCGCCACCGCTCGCGCCTCCGTCTCGTCCTCGCCACCCTGCTCGCGGCGTCCCTGTGCTTCCTAGGCGGCACCCTGGTGCAGAAGCACTTCGGTGCCGAGACCTCCGCCACCCCTGCCGGGCCGGCCGGGCTGCCGACCGGAGCCGAGGGCTTCCCGGAGGGCTTCCCGGCAGCCGGAGGCCAGGTGCCGGGCGCGGTCACGGGCGGGTCGGGTGACGACGGGACCGGCGACACCGAGAACGAGGGCACGGACGACACCGGCGCCGTCGTCGGCACCGTCGTGAGCATCGACGGCGACGTCTGGACCGTCGAGGACCTGGGCGGCGAGCGGCACGAGGTGCGGGTCACCGCCGACTCCGACCTGGTCCGCGAGACCTCGCTCACCCCGGACCAGGTCGCCGTGGGCGACCTGGTCGACATCTCCGGCACCACGGCCGGCGGCCGGCTGACCGCCGCGGACGTGGCCCTGCGCTGACCCGACCCCCACCACCGGCACCACCGAGAGGAACACCATGACTATGTACCGATCCATCGCCGTGGGCACCGCGCTCGCCGTCCTCACGCTGACCGGCTGCGGCTCCGACGACGGGGACACCGGCACCGAGACGGCCCGGACCGACGAGCCGACCGGTGCACCCACCGGGGCGCCGTCCGGCGGGCCCGGCCCGGGCGACGTGGACTTCGAGGCGATCCAGGAATGCCTGACGGCTGCCGGGCTCGACGACGTGCTGCCCACCGACATGCCCACCGACGTGCCCACCGACGTCCCCACCGACTTCCCCACGGACGGCACCCCACCGGAGGTTATGCCGTCGGGCGGACCCGGCGGCATGGTCGCCCTGCAGGACCCGGAGGTCCAGGCGGCCCTCGATGCCTGCGGGATCGAGCTTCCGTCGGCACCCGGCGCCGGGCAGTCGTAGCCGGCCGGGGAGGGGCTCGGCCATGAGCACCGTCGATGGTGGCGAGGAGTCGCGGGTGGCCGTCCCGCCACCACGGCTGCTGGTGGTCGAGGACGACCGCAGCATCGCGGAGCTCCTCAGTATGTGGTTCCGGTCGAGCGGATGGCACGTGGCCGTGGCGCACTCCGGGCCCGAGGGCGTGGCGCGAGCAGTGGCGTTTCGTCCGGACGCGGTGGTCCTCGACGGGATGCTGCCCGGCTACGGCGGCCTGGAGGTGATGCGTCGGCTCCGGGTGACCAGCCCGGCGCTCCCCATCGTCCTCAGCACCGCCATGGACTCCGACCAGCACCGACGGGAGGCCCTCAGCGCCGGCGCCGACGCCTACCTCGTCAAACCGTGGTCGCTCCTCACCCTGCACGACACCGTCGAGTCGCTGACCCGGAGGCGCCGATGAGGGCCCGGCTACGGGTTCAGGCCGCCGCCGGCGTGCTGGTCCTGGCCGCGGCCCTGACGCCGCCGGCGGACGGCGCCCTCGAGCCGCCGGCGCCACGCCCGACGCCACGCCCGGCGGTCTGGGTCGTCGGCGACTCGGTCACCGTCTACGCCGCGGAGGAGCTGCGGTCGCGGCTCTCGGCCGACCTGGACGGTCGGATCGAGATCGATGCCGAGATCGGACGCAACGTCGAGGAGCTGGTCGGCCTCGTCCGCCAGCAGCTCGCACGTGCGGACCGGCCCCGCACCATGGTGCTGGCGCTGGGGACCAACCCCCACCCGGCGTGGACGGGCAGGGACTACCGCCGTGTCCTCGACAGCATCCCCGAGTCGATCATGGTCGTCGTCGTCACGACCTACCGCAGCCGCGGCACGGCACCGCCGTCCGTGCTGCGACGGATGGAGGAGTACTCCCGGTCACTGCGCGCCCTTGCCAGGTCGCGCGACAACGTCTGCCTGGCGCCGTGGCGCGCCCGGGTCCGGGCTCACCCCCACCGCTACCTGCTCGACGGTGTTCATCCCGACGCCCGTGGCGCGGGCCTGTTCGCGGCGGTCGTCGGTGACGCCGTCAGCCGGTGCGCCGGCTAGGCATCGCGGTCCTCGAACACCTGCTGCGCCACCCGGAACGCGGAGTTGGCGTCCGGGACGCCGCAGTAGATCGCGGTCTGCAGCAGGACCTCCGTGATCTCCTCGACGGTCAGCCCGTTGCGGACCGCCGCGCGCAGGTGCATCGCGAGCTCCTCGTGGTGACCACGCGCGACCAGCGCGGTCAAGGTGATGATGGAGCGGCTGCGCCAGTCCAGGCCCGGCCGCGTCCAGATGCTCCCCCAGGCGTACTCGGTGATGAGCTCCTGGAAGTCGCGGGTCAGGTCGGTCGTCCCTGCGATGGCCCGGTCGACGTGCTCGTCGCCGAGCACCTCCCGCCGGACCTTCATTCCCGGTGACATCCCGTCCTCCTCGTCGGTGCCGTCCGGGCCGAGCACGTGCGCCCTGATCAGCGTCGCAACCTGCTCGGGCTGCTCCGCCGGCGCCAGGTGCGCGGTGTCGGGCAGCTCGACGAACTCGCCCCGCGGTACGCCGGTCGCGATCGCCTTCAGGTCCTCCGGGGTGGTGACCGGGTCGGCCGCGCCGGCCACCGCCAGGACCGGGACGCCGATCTCCCCGAGCCGGTCCCGGACGTCGAACCCGGCCAGGGCCTCGCAGACCCGGACGTAGCCGAGGTCGTCGGCGTCCTGCAGGGCGTGCAGCAGACCGGAGACGGCGCCGGGGTCGCGCTCCGCGAAGCCCGGGGCGAACCAGCGCTCGGCGGCGCCGGCGACCAGCACCGGGGTGCCGGAGGACCGGACCTGACCGATCCGGTCCGCCCACACCGAGTCGTCCCCGATCCTGGCGCCGGTACACAGCAGCACCGCGGCACTCACCCGCTCGGGAGCGTCCAGCACGAGCTGGAGCCCGACACAGCCCCCGACCGAGACCCCGGCGTACGCGACGGGAGCGCCGAGGTCGTCGCGGTGCGCCTGGACGTCGTCGACGACGGCGAGCACGCCGGCCGCGAGCTCGGCCATCGTGAACGGCTCCGAGGGCACGGACCGGTTGTGGCCATGACCCGGCAGGTCCCAGGCGAGCACGTCGAAGTGGTCGGTGAGGCCCGCGGATGCTGCCGTCCAGAGCGTGGCCGCGGACGTGCCGAGGGACGGGCCGAGGACCAGCAGCGGGAGCTCCGCGCGATGGGCCGCCCCGGTCATCCGAAGAGCGGTGACCACGGGCCTCACGGGGCCGCCTCCACGGGGACGTCGGTGAACGTGACCCGCGCGCGCTCGACGACGGAGTCGACGAGCTCGGCGGCGATGCCGAGGTAGGCGAAGGACGGGGCCTTGCCCGCGAGCTCGGCCATCGACCACTGCTCGGCACCCACCTGCTCGCGGGCCGTGTGCAGGGTCGTCGCCATCCGGCCGCGGTCGACCTGGAGGTCCGCCACCAGGTCGAAGGTCTGCGACGCCGCGACCAGGGTGCGCCGCGCCAGGTCGCGCAGCGTCGTCCACTCGGCGTGCCAGGCGCCGTCGGCACGCTCGTCGTTGTGCTGGGCGGCGGCCAGGTGCAGCGTCGCACCGAGCATCGGTGTGGTCATCGCGGTCCGGCGGACCAGGACGGAGAGGACCGGGTTGTGCTTCTGCGGCATCGTCGAGGAGCCGCCGCCCGCTCCCTCGGCGACCTCGCCGATCTCCGGACGGCTCAGGGTGAGCACGTCCTCGGCGACCCGGCCGAACGCGTCGGTGCACCTGACCAGCGCGTCGCCGAGCCGGGTGACCGCGGTACGCCGGGTGTGCCACGGCGCCGACGGCGCCAGGTCGAGGCGCTGCGCGACCTGCATGACGATGTCCTGGGGGCTCCCGCCGAGCTCGACCAGCGCGGCATGGGTCCCGGCCGCGCCGCCGATCTGGACCGGGAACACGAGCCGGTCGAGGTCGTCGTACGCGTCGAGGACCCCGGCCAGCCACTGCGCGGCCTTGAGCCCGAACGTCGTCGGGACCGCGTGCTGGGTCAGGGTGCGGGCGACCATCGGGGTCCCGCGGTGGGCGGTGGCCAGGGCAGCCAGGCGCTCCGCCTGGCCGCGGAGCTCGACCTGCAGCTGGGCCACCGCGTCCTGCGCCATCAGCATCAGCGCGGTGTCGACCACGTCCTGGCTGGTCAGCCCCCGGTGCAGCCACGCCGCGGCTGTCGGCCGGTCGTCCTCGAGCGAGCTGCGCAGCAGGCCGACCAGGGCCCCCGCCGGGTTGCCGCCGGCTTCGGTCTCCTCGACCAGCCACTCCTCGTGGAAGTCCTCGACCATGCCGGAGAGGTCCGTGCGCGCGTCCGCCGGTGCGATGCCAGCCTCGACGAGCACGTCGAGCCAGACCATCTCCACCGCGAGCATCGCCTCCCGGAAGGTGGCGTCGCTGAAGTGCTCGTCGGCGCGATGGTCGCCCGGCCAGAAGGAGTAGCCCACGGTGCCCATCTAACGCCCATCGACCCGCGGTCAGTGGCGCGGATAGGTCAGGAACACGGTCTCGCCCTCGCCCTGGAGCCGGATGTCGAACACGAACCCCGACGCGTCCCGCTCCGCCACGAGGGTCCCGCGCCGGTCCGCGGCGACGGTCGCCAGGAAGGCGTCGTCCGCGTGCTCGGGGAGATATGCCCGCGTGAACAGCCGGTTGAGCAGGCCCCGCGCGAACACCGTCAGCGCGAAGAACGGGGCGCCCGGGGTGAGCGTGGAGAACGAGTAGCGGCCGGTGTCGTCGGTGGCGGCCCGCCCCCACCCGGTGAAGGTGAACCCGTCGCGGCGGAGCGAGCCGGCGCCGCTGGGGACGTCGCCGTCGGGGGACGCCTGCGAGAGCTCGACGAGCGCGTCCCGGACGGCCTCACCCCGACCGTCGAGCACGCGGCCGTGCAGCCGGACGGCGTCCGGGCGGCCCGGTGGGACCAGCTCCGCGCCGCCGGCGTACGGCAGGGCGTAGCCGAAGAACGGTCCGACGGTCTGACCGGGGGTGGGCGGGTGCGTCATGCCGGTCCCCCCTCGGCGTCCTCCGCGAGCGGGGTCCGGTGCGAGCCGGTCAGGACGATGTCCCAGCGGTAGCCGGTGCACCACTCGTGCTGGGTGACGTCGTGGTCGTACGCCGCCACCAACCGCGCCCGGGCGGCCGGGTCCACGATGGCCTGGTAGATCGGGTCCAGCGCGAACAGCGGGTCGCCGGGGAAGTACATCTGGGTGACCATCCGCTGGGTGAACTCCGTGCCGAACAGCGAGAAGTGGATGTGCGCCGGCCGCCAGGCGTTGCGGTGGTTCTTCCA
>NZ_JAEMSS010000049.1:0-8637 GCF_016462705.1 Nocardioides sp.
GCCAGGGTGCGGCGGCGGGCGTGGGGGGAAGGGGGTCTACCGCCGCCGCTGGCCCGGGCTCCCCCGCGCCTTCCGTACCGAGCCGGTGCTCCAGGCACGCCACGAACTGGCCGAGCAGCTTGTCCGAGACGTCCTGCATGACGCCCCGGCCGAACTGCGCCGGCTTGCCGGTGATCGCCAGGTCGGTGTGCACGGCCACGTCCGTCCCGCCCGCGGCACCGGGGGTCATGGCGAGGGTCACGTGCGCCCCCGCCGTGCCGTTGCCCCGCTTGTCCTTGCCCGAGGCCTCGACCGCGAACCGGTGCGCCTCCTCGTCCTTCTCCGTGAACGTGCCGGAGCCGTTGTAGACGAGCGCGATCGGACCGAGCTTGACCTTGACGGTGCCGTGGAAGGTGGAGCCCTCGACCGAGGTCACCGCGGCGCCCGGGAAGCACTCCGCCACCGACGCGATGTCCTCGAAGTGCGCCCAGGTCTCCTCCACCCCGGTCGGGACCGAGAAGCTGTGGTTGAGCTCCACGAGAGCCTTAGCCTCCCGCCGCCGCGACGACGGCGCGCCGGGTGAGGACCCGAGCGAGGTGGCGCCGGTAGTCGGCGTCGCCATTGAGGTCCGAGGGCGGGTTGGTGCCCTCGGCGGCCTGCTCCGCCGCCGCCCGTACGCCGTCGTCCGTCGGTGCCGCACCGACCAGCGCCGCCTCCACCGCGCGCGCCCGGATCGGCGTCGAGCCCATGTTGGTGAGCCCGACCCGCGCCTCGGCGATGCTGCCGCCGTCCATCCGGACGGCCGCCGCCACGGCGACGATCGGCCACTGGTGGACGACCCGCACGAACTTCTCGTAGTGCGCGCCCCAGCCGGTGTGCTTCGGGACCCGCACCTCGGTGAGGATCTCGTCCTCGCCGATCGCGGTCTCGAACAGGTCGACGAAGAACTCGTCGGCGCCGACCGTGCGCGTGCCACCCGACCCCGCGATCACGAACTGCGCACCCAGCGCCAGCGCCGGCGCGCCGAGGTCACCCGCCGGGTCGGCGTGCGCCAGCGCGCCGCCGAACGTGCCGCGGTGCCGCACCTGGGCGTCGGCGAGGTGCTCGATCGCCTTCGGGATCAGCGCCGCGTGCTCGGTGACGAGCGGGTCCTTGGCGACCTCGAAGTGCGGTGTCATCGCGCCGATGACGATGGCGTCGCCGTCGTCGCGCACGCCGCGGAGCGAGTCGATCCGGCCGAGGTCGATGACCATCTCCGGGGCGTTGAGCCGCATCCGGAGCACCGGCAGCAGGCTCTGCCCGCCGGCCATGATCTTCGCGTCGTCGCCGTGCTGGGCGAGCGCGCTCAGCGCCTCCTCGACCGTGGTCGGGGCGAGGTAGTCGAACGCGGTGGGGATCATGCTCCGGCTCCTTCCGTGCTCGATGCTCCCGGTGTCTCCTGGTTGCCCGCCACGTCCTCGTCGCCGAAGTGCGGCATCGCCGCGCGCTCGGTCGGGTCGCCGCCGTCGTTCGCGTGGATCGCCTTCCACACCCGCTCGGGGGTGCACGGCATCCGCACGTCGTTGACCCCGAAGTGCCGGATCGCGTCCACGACCGCGTTGACCACGGCCGGCGTCGAGGCGATGGTGCCCGCCTCGCCGACGCCCTTGGTGCCGAGGGTGTTGGTCAGCGACGGCGACGTGGTGTGGTCGATGTCGAAGCTGATCGTGTCCGCCGAGGTCGGCAGCAGGTAGTCGACGAAGGAGCCGGTGACGAGCGTCCCGCTCTCGTCGAACAACGCCTCCTCCCACAGCGCCTGCGCGATGCCCTGGACCAGGCCGCCGTGCACCTGGCCGGACACGATGAGCGGGTTGATGATGTTGCCGATGTCGTCGCAGCAGGCGTACTTGCGCATCTTCACGCCGCCGGTCTCGGTGTCCACCTCCACCGCGCACAGGTGCGTGCCGTGCGGGAAGTTGAAGTTGACCGGGTCGTAGGTCGCCTCCGAGTCGATCGACGGCTCCACGCCGTCCGGCAGGTCGTGCGCGGCGAACGCCGCCATCGCGACCTCCGCGATCGCGACGCCCTGGTCCGTGCCGCGCACCGAGAACCGGCCGCCCGAGAACTCGATGTCGTCGGCCGACGCCTCCAGCATGTGCGCCGCGATCGGCTTGGCCCGCTCGATCACCTTGTCGGTGGCCTTGACCAGCGCCTCGCCGCCCACGACCAGCGACCGCGAGCCGTAGGTGTCGAGGCCCTTGTGCGAGATCTGGGTGTCGCCGTGCAGCACCTCGACGTCCTCGAACGCGACGCCGAGCCGGTCCGCGACGATCTGGCTGAACGCCGTCTCGTGGCCCTGCCCGTGCGCCGAGGCGCCGGTGACGATCTCGACCTTGCCGGTCGCCAGCATCCGCACGCTCGCGTGCTCCCAGCCCCCGGCGCCGTAGTCGAGGGAGCCGAGCACCCGCGAGGGCGCGAGGCCGCACATCTCGGTGAACGTCGAGACGCCGATGCCGAGCTGCACCGGGTCGTTCGACTCACGGCGCCGCTTCTGCTCGGCCCGCAGCTCGTCGTACCCGAGCATCTCCTTGGCCCGGGCCGTCGCCGCCGCGTAGTCGCCGGAGTCGTACTCCATCCCCGCCACCGTGGTGAACGGGAACTCGTCGGCGTTGATCCAGTTCTTCTCCCGGATGGCGATCGGGTCGACGCCGACCTCGACGGCCAGCTCGTCCATCAGGCGTTCGATGGCGTACGTCGCCTCGGGCCGGCCGGCGCCGCGGTAGGCGTCGGTCCAGGTCGAGTTGGTGAGCACCGTCTGGACGCCGAACTGGTAGGCCGGGAACTTGTAGATCGAGTTGAACATGAACGCGCCGAGGACCGGCACGCCGCCGCCGACGATCGCGACGTAGGCGCCGAGGTCGGCGAGCAGGTCGACCTTGAGGCCGGTGACCGTGCCGTCCTTCTCCGCCGCCAGGGTCAGCCGCTGCCACTGGTCCCGGCCGTGGTGGCCGCTGACCAGGCTCTCGCTCCGGGTCTCGGTGTACTTGATCGGCTTGCCCAGCCGCCGGGCGACCGCCCAGGCGATGAACTCCTCCGGCGTGGTCTGCAGCTTGCCGCCGAACCCGCCACCGACGTCCGGCGCGATGACCCGGATCTTCGACTCCGGCACCCCGGTCGTGGCCGCGAGCGCGAAGCGCAGGATGTGCGGGATCTGGGTCGCCGACCACATGGTGATCTGCTCGCCGGTCGGGTCGACGACGACCGAGCGCGGCTCCATGAACGCCGGGATCAGCCGCTGCTGGCGGTACTCCCGCTCGATCACGATGCCGTCGGTGCGCGCCTTGGCGATCGCCTCGTCGACGTTGCCGCCGGTGCCGGCCTCCTCGCTGTCGAACTTCCAGTACGCCGACTTGTTGGTGCCGAGGTCGGGGTGGGCCAGCACCTCGTCGGCGGCCGCCTTCTTGAGGTCGAGGACCGCGGGCAGCACCTCCCACTCGACGTCCACGAGCTCCGCGGCGTCGCGTGCCTCGGCAGCGGAGCGGGCCACCACGCAGGCCACGATCTCGCCGGCGCAGGCGACCCGGTCGCTCGGCATCGGCACGTGGGTCGGGGTGACCTGGTCCGGCGTGATCGGCCAGGCGTTGATGTTGACGCCCTGGCCCTCGCCGAGGTCCGCGCCGGTCAGCACGTCGACGACGTTGGTCGAGGTCTTCGCCTCCGCGGTGTCGATCGACACGATCCGGGCGTGCGCGTGCGGGCTGCGCACCATGGCCAGGTGCAGCATCCCCGGGAGAGTGATGTTGTCGGTCCACCGGGTGCGGCCGGTGATCAGCCGCTGGTCCTCCTTGCGGCGCCGGTCCCGGCCGATCTCCTTCTGAGGGGCTGCCGGTGCGTCCTGGACGGCGGTCATGCCTGCGCCCCCTGACCAACGGTGCTGGATCCCTGGGCAGCAGCGTGCTGCACGGCCTTGACGATGTTGTGGTAACCGGTGCAGCGGCAGAGGTTGCCCTCGAGCCCGAGCCGGATCTCCTCCTCGGAGGGGTTCGGGTTCTCGTTGAGCAGGTCGACGCTCTGCATGATCATCCCCGGCGTGCAGAACCCGCACTGGAGGCCGTGGCACTCCCGGAACGACTCCTGGACCTGGTGCAGCGACCCGTTCTTAGAGAGGCCCTCGATCGTGGTCACCTCGGCCCCGTCGGCCTGGACGGCCAGCACGTTGCAGGACTTCACGCTGCGGCCGTCGAGGTGCACGGTGCAGGCGCCGCAGTTGCTGGTGTCGCACCCGATGACGGTGCCGGTCTTGCCGAGCTTCTCGCGCAGGTACTGCACCAGCAGCATCCGCGGTTCGACGTCGTCGGCGACGCTGGCGCCGTCGACGGTCAGGTGGATCCGGGTCATTGGCTCTCCCTTGGGCGCACGCGGTGTGGTGCCGGTCACGTTAGGGAGAGCCGGTTGGCCGAAGGTTGGGTAGCCGCCGACCCCGGTCAGCGCAGCGCGACGGCCAGCCGCCCCTTGAGCAGCGGCACCGCCGGGTGCCGCGGGTCGGTGCGGGCCAGGCAGACCTCGAGGACCTCGGCGTCGTACGGCGCCAGCTCGCTGTAGCGGACGACGGCGTCCGGCTGGGGGTCGACCAGCAGCGCCTCGCGCACCGCCACCGCGACGTACTCGGCCATCTCGGTGAGGGCCGGGGAGTTCGTGCCGGGCAGCAGGTCGCCGCCGTAGGCCTCGACCGCAGCGCCGACCTCGCCGCGGCGGAGCAGGGCGAGCACGTGCTCGACGTCGGTGGCGACGGGCATGAGCAGCCGGTAGGGGCGGGAGCCGAGCTGGCCGCCGACCGCGTGCCGCAGGTGCGACACCTCGGCCTTGAGGGTGGAGAAGGTGACCGCCTGGTCGCCGTAGACCGCCGCGTGGAGCTGCTCGAGCGAGAGGCCCTCGGGGTGCAGGGCGAGCAGGGCGAGCACCTCGGTCTGACGGCGGTTGAGCAGCAGCCGCTGCCCGTCGAGCCAGGTCTCGGCGGTGCCGAGCAGCGTCATGACCAGCCCCGGCTGGGTGGTCTCCTCGAGCGCGCTCGGGTGGTGCTGGGACGACGGCATCGCCGACTCGATCAGCCGAGCCATCACCCGGGCCGTGGCGAGCCCGATCGGGTGGGTGCGGTCCCAGGTCGTGGAGAGGTCGATGACCCCCAGCTTCGCGCCGGTCGCCGGGTCGAACACCGGCGCCGCCCAGCACACCCAGTTGTGCACGATCGAGGCGTAGTGCTCGGCGCTGAACACCATCGCCGGCTGCTGCAACCGGTTGGCCAGGTCGAGGGCGTTGGTGCCGACCGACTGGTCGTCCCAGCGCCCGCCGGCCACGAAGTTGACGGTCTCGGCCTTGCGGCGCATCACCCGGCCGCCGTAGGTCCAGAGGATGCGGGTGTCGGCGTCGGTGACCGCCACGACCAGGTCGCCGTCCTCGGCGGTACGCCGCAGGTCCTCCTCGACCCGCTCGACGGCGGTCTGCAGCGGCGAGCCTCGCCAGATGGAGGCGGTCTCGGACTCGTCGGCCAGCGGCGCCTGGAGCACGTCCGGGGAGACGGCGGACTCCGAGCGGGTCCAGCTGTTCAGGATCTCCGGGCGCACCAGGTCAGCCGCCTCGTCGGCGTGCTCGACGAACGAGGTCCACGCCCGCACGGCGGCGTACCGCCGCTGCTCGAGCGCCCTCTCGACCGTCATGCCCACCATCCGCTAGTCGCTGCTGCCCGGCCGCCCGGCCGAGTGATGTGACTGCGGTCACGGTAGCCAGACGGTGAAAGGATGGGAACCACCGGCGCCAGGAGGAGCATCCGTGACCAAGCCCGCCAAGACCACGCTTCCCGACGGCGCGGACGACGTCGCCCCGGCCGCGGCGTCGACCGACGAGCGGTACACGAGGGCCGGCAGGCTGAGGACGACCGTGTACGAGCACGAGATGGAGCGACTGCAGGAACAGCTCGTGCTGCTGCAGTACTGGATCCAGAGCCAGGGGCTCAAGGTCCTCGTCATCTTCGAGGGCCGCGGGTCGGCCGGCAAGGGCGGCGCGATCAAGCGGATCACCGAGCGCACCTCGCCCCGCACGGTCCGGATCGTCGCGCTGCCGAAGCCGACCGAGCGGCAGCGGACGCAGTGGTACTTCCAGCGGTACGTCGAGCACCTGCCGGCCGCCGGCGAGATGGTCCTGTTCGACCGGTCCTGGTACAACCGCTCGAACGTCGAGTGGGTCATGGACTACTGCACCGAGGACGAGCACCAGGAGTTCCTGCGCAGCTGCCCGGAGTTCGAGCGGATGCTGGTGCGCTCAGGGATCACGGTGATCAAGTACTGGTTCTCGGTGTCCTTCGAGGAGCAGCGCAAGCGCTTCGAGGCGCGCAACGCCGAGCCCCTCAAGCGGTGGAAGCTCTCGGACATGGACCTCGCCGAGCACGAGCTCTACGTCCGCTACTCGATGGCCAAGGACACGACCTTCCAGTACACCGACATCAAGCAGGCACCCTGGTACGTCGTGCCGAGCGACGACAAGAAGGCCGCGCGGCTCAACTGCATCAGCCACCTGCTCTCGCAGTTCGACTACGTGGACGTCGCCCCCGACGTCGTCACCCTGCCCGAGATGAAGCAGCTGCCCTACGTACGGCCCCCGATGCACGAGCAGACGTTCGTGCCGCAGCTGTTCTGACGAGGGGCTCGCCGAGGGACGAGCAGAGCACCCGTCAGGTCGTGTAGGTGATCCTGACGCCGAGCAGCCGGTAGGTCGGCGAGGGCGGGAGCAGGACGTCGACGACCAACCTGTCGGTGCCGGTGACCGCGACGGTGCCGGCGAGCGTCAGCGTCTGGACATCGACGCTGCTGCCCACGCTCTGGGCCTCGGTGAGGGGGACGCCGACGGTCCCGTCGGCGCGGTGGCGGGTGAGCATGGCGTCGATGAAGTCGGTCCCGCCGTCGATGACGAACACCTGAGCTCCGGTCACCGTGGTGCCGGCCGGCACGTCCACCTGGCCCTGGACCCAGTCCGTCGTGGTCTCCAGGAAGCGGTCACCACCGGTCCACGTCGAGTAGGCGATGGTCGAGGTGCGTGGCACGAAGTCCCGACCGGTCAGGATGAGGACTCCCGCCTTGCCTGGAACGGCGAGGGTGCTCTCGTCGATGTCGGCCCCGGTCAGCGCGTCGTCCTGGACGTCCGCGGAGGTCACTCCCCCGTCCTGGATCTGGGCGCCGGACAGGGCTCCGTCCCCGAGGTCTGCCCCGGTGAGGCTGCCGTCCGCGACCTTCGCCGAGGTGACGGCACCGTCGCGCAGGTCCACCGTCTTGACGGCACCGTTCTTGATCGTGGAGCTGACGACGCTGTTGGCGGGCAGCTTCGCCACCGCGTAGCCGGCCCCGCCGGAGGCGAGGCTGACCGCGAGAAGGGCGACGAGGATCGACTGGGCGGGCAGCTGACGGTTCATGGGACCACGCTCGCGCCTGGACGACCGCCGCACCACGGTCGGAGGTGGTCAGCTGCCGAGCCGAAGGTCCCTCACGCCAGCGGCGTGGTCTCGCCGTGGATCCGGCCCTCGGTGTGCGCGAGCCGTTCGCCGCTGCCGCCCCAGCGGCCGGCGATGATCTCGGCGGCGATGCTGATCGCGGTCTCCTCCGGCGTGCGGGCGCCGAGGTCGAGGCCGATGGGGCTGGAGAGCCGCGCGATCTCGTCGTCGGTCAGGCCGGCCTCCCGGAGCCTGGCCAGCCGGTCGTCGTGGGTACGCCGTGAGCCCATCGCGCCGACGTACGCCAGCTCGGGCAGCCGCAGGGCGACCTCGAGCAGCGGGACGTCGAACTTGGGGTCGTGGGTGAGCACCGTCAGCACGGTCCGCGGGTCGATCCGGCCGGCCTCGTGCTCGGCCTTCAGGTAGCGGTGCGGCCAGTCGACGACGACCTCGTCGGCGTCCGGGAACCGGCTCGTCGTGGCGAACACGGGCCGGGCGTCGCAGACGGTGACGTGGTAGCCGAGGAATGCCCCGACCCGGGCCACCGCGGCCGCGAAGTCGATCGCCCCGAAGACCAGCAGCCGCGGCTTCGGCGCGAAGGCCCACACGAAGACCCGCATGCCCTCGCCCCGGCGCTCGCCGTCGGGACCGTAGGTCAGCGTCGCGTTGTGGCCGGCGGCGAGCAGCCCGATCGCGTCGTCGCGGACGGCGTCGTCGGCCCGGGGTGACCCGAGCGAGCCGGTCGCCGGCTGGTCCGGCCGCAGCACCAGCCGCCTGCCCAACCAGGCCGGGTCGGGGTGCTCGATCACGGTGGCCAGCGCGACCGGGCGGCCGGCCTCGATGTCGGCGGCGATGTCGCCGAGCTCGGGGAACGTCTCCCGGCTGACCTTCTCCACGAAGACGTCGAGGATGCCGCCGCAGGTCAGTCCGACCGCGAACGCGTCGTCGTCGGAGACGCCGTAGCGCTGCAGCACCGGCTCGCCGGAGGAGACGACCGTCTCGGCGAGGTCGTAGACGGCGCCCTCCACGCAGCCGCCGGACACCGACCCGACCGCGGCGCCGTCCGGGCCGACCAGCATCGAGGCACCCGCGGGCCGGGGCGCGGACTGGAACGTCGCGACCACGGTGCCGACCCCGACGGTCTCGCCGGCCTCCCACCACTCCATGAGCTCCGAGAGCACGTCACGCAACGTCGATCACTC
>NZ_JAEMSS010000049.1:8737-24622 GCF_016462705.1 Nocardioides sp.
CTCGCGAGCAGGTGTGGGTCGGGCGAGACGGCTCGCCGGCCTCCCACACTGTGCAGATCATGGGCATGAGCTCCGAGAGCACGTCACGCAACGTCGATCACTCCTCGCGAGCAGGTGTGGGTCGGGCGAGACGGCTCGCCGGCCTCCCACACTGTGCACATCATGAGCATGAGCTCCGAGAGCACGTCACGCACGACCGACCACCTCCAGCAGCTCGGCGTACGTCGCCAGCGAGTGGCCGGCCAGGAAGTCGTGGCAGTAGGGCAGCGCGGCGACCACGCCCTGCTGGACCGGCTCGTAGCCGGACTTGCCGCGGTGCGGGTTGACCCACACGACCCGGTGCGCGACCCGGCGCAGGGCGGCCATCTGCTCGGCGAGCAGCGTGGTGTCGCCGCGCTCCCAGCCGTCGCTGAAGACCACCACGACGGCACCGCGGGCCATGCCGCGTCGGCCCCACCGCTCCAGGAAGATCCGCAGCGTCTCCCCCAGCCGGGTGCCGCCCGACCAGTCCGGCACGGTCTCGCCGGCGGCCACCAGGGCGCGCTCGGGGTCCCGGCCGCGCAGTGCCCGGGTGACGTGGGTGAGCCGGGTGCCGATGGTGAACGTCTCCACCGGCCCGGCCTGGGTCATCCGGTGCGCCAGCCGGAGCAGCGCGTCGGCGTAGGAGCTCATCGAGCCCGAGACGTCGATCAGCAGCACCACCCGGCGCGGCTTGCGGCCGCGGCGCCGCCACTGGATCTCGGCGGGCTCCCCCATCCTCCGCAGGCTGGACCGCAGCGTTCGCGAGGCGTCGACCGACCCGCGGTGCCAGCTCTCGTGCCGAGGCGTCCGCCGGACCGGGTGCCGCGGCCGCAGGGACGCGAACATCGCGTTGAGCCGGTGCTTCTCGGCCGCGGTCAGCTCGCCGATGTCACGGTGCCGCAGCACCTCGACGTCGCTGGCCATCGCCCGGGCGACCTCGGTGTCGGAGTCGTCGGCGCCGACCTCGAGCCCCTCCTCGCTCAAGGGCAGGCCGGAGTACGACGGCACGCCGGCCTGAGCCTGCCGGGCCCGCGGCAGCCCGTCGCGCCCGTTGAAGTAGGCCTGGTGCACCTGGTCGTAGCGCGCCAGGTCGTCCGGCGAGGCGCACAGGGTCGCCCGCCCGGCGGCGTACGTCGCCCGGGCGTCGCCGAGACCGACCAGGGCGACCGCGGCGAGGTAGCCGTGGGTCCGGTCCTGGGTGACCGGGACGCCGGCCGCCCGCAGGGCGCGGGTGAAGCCGACCAGGATCTCGTCGGCGTCCCGCACGGGCAGGGCGGTCATGCCCGCAGCATCTGGTCGAGGGCGTGCTGGACCTTGGTGGCGTCGTCGCGGTACTTCACCAACGCCCCGAGCGTCCGGGACGAGGACTCGAGGTCGAGCTCGACCGTGCCGAGGTGGTGGAGCGCCCGTGCCCAGTCGAGCGTCTCGGCGACGCCAGGCGGCTTGAGCAGGTCGGTCCCCCGCAGCTGCTGGACCACGCCGACGACCTGACGGGCCAGCTCCTCGGAGACCTCCGGGGCCCGGGACCGGACGATCGCGACCTCGCGCTCCAGGCCCGGGTGGTCGATCCAGTGGTAGAGGCAGCGTCGCTTGAGCGCGTCGTGGAGCTCGCGGGTCCGGTTGGACGTCAGCACGACCACCGGGGGTGTCGTCGCGGCGACGGTGCCGAGCTCGGGGATGGTCACCTGGTAGGTCGAGAGCACCTCGAGCAGGAACGCCTCGAACTCGTCGTCGGCGCGGTCGACCTCGTCGACCAGCAGCACCGCCGGGCTCTGCTGGAGGGCAGCCAGCACCGGCCGGGCGAGGAGGAACCGCTCGTCGTAGAGCGACTTCTCGGCCTCCTGCACGTCGACCCGGCCGTCAGTCGCCCCGGCGCCGGCCGCCTCGAGCGCCCGCAGGTGCAGGATCTGCCGCGGGAAGTCCCAGTCGTAGAGCGCCTGGGTCGCGTCGATGCCCTCGTAGCACTGGAGCCGCACCAGCGGCAGGTCGAGCGCCTCGGCGATGGCCTCGGCCAGCGCGGTCTTGCCGGTGCCGGGCTCGCCCTCGAGCAGCAGGGGCCGCTCCATCCGCAGCGCGAGGAACGTGACGGTCGCCAGCGCGTCGTCGGTCAGGTAGCCGGTGCCGCTGAGCGCCTCGGCGATCTCGGCGGCGGACCCGGTCTGCATGTGATCCAGGCTACGGGTGGGGCGTTGGCGCCGGGTTGGCCGAGAGCCACGCCGCCATCAGCGCGACCGCCTCGCGCAGCCGCCGGAAGTACGTCGTCCGGCTGAGGTGCAGCTCGCGCATGGCGTGCGCGTGGCCGGCCTCCGGATCGAGGTAGCCGAGCTCGACGACCGCCCGCAGCAGCCGCGCCTCGGGCCCCTTGCCGAAGGCGTGCTCCAGCACCTCCGGCAGCCGTGGCGCGTACGGCGAACGTCTGCCGCCCACGGGTTCGCCCAGCTCGCGCAGGGCCTCCCGGACGTCGGCCGGCGTGACGACCGCGGTCCCCGACCATGCGGACCGGGCCTCCTCCCGCATGGAGGAGATGACGCCCTCCTCGCCGTAGTCGAGCACCCAGGCCTCGACCGTCGTGGCACCGATCCGGAGGTCGAGCGCGGAAGCCCGTAGCCCCCCGCAGTGCTCGGGGTCGGGGGCGCCGGGGCGCCGGGTGGTGAGCCAGCTGCGGAAGTCGGGCAGCCCGCTGCGCTGGACCAACGCGTGCAGCACGAGCGGGCCGACCTCGTCGGCCTCGGGCCCGGACACCAGCACCTCGGTCACGGGGTTGACCAGCGTCCGGCCCTCGGGGTCGCGCTCGGCCGCCCAGGCCTGCCAGGCCGCCAGGTGCGGGTCGTGCTCGAACGCCGCGGGCACCGCGGACCCGGTCAGCCAGGCCGCCACCGCGGCCGGCTCCGAGTCCTCCACTCGACGCACCACGACCACGTGCTCTGGTGCCTCGACGAGCCAGCGTCGCAGCCACGCCAGGTGCGCCGGGTCCAGCTCGCGCGGTCCCCGGCCGATCGCAGTCGCGTCACCGGGGCGCGGCCCGTCGACCCGCCACTCCGAGTCGCGGGTCATCGAGGGGGTGACGCCGCGGTCGACGGGCGGCGCCAGGACCTCGCGCAGCTCGGTGACCACACCTGGACGGCCGCGCTGGGCCGCGTCGGCGAGGTGGTCGATGATCTGCAGCCGCAGTGCCCGTTCGAGGTCCGGCTCGTCGTGCCGGAGCTGGGCGACGAGCAGCCGCCGTACTCGGTGCTGCAGGCCGATCCGGAGGCCGACCGGCTCGGCGAACGGCAGCCCGCGCAGCCAGCGCTCGGCGTCGGCACCGGGTGCGGTCTGCGGCAGGACCGCGGCCAGCAGCCTCGCGTCGACGGCCGGCGCGAGCGCCGCGACCGCCAGCACCAGCCGCCTCTCGGTCAGCAGGGTCGGGTCGCGCCAGAGGCCGTCGGTGAGGTGGTGGAGCAGCTCGCGTTCCAGCCGGTGCCGAGCCTCGGCCTCGAGAGGGCGCCCGCGGGCGGTGCGCGCGGCGGCGGCCAGGGTGAGCGAGAGGGGATGGCCGTCGGCCCAGGCGACCAGCTGGGCGACCTCGTCCGGGTCCTCGAGGCCACGGCGGGCCAGGAGCTCGGCGGCCGCGGCGGCTCCGAGCCGGCCGAGCGGGACCGGGATCGTCGCGGCGCCCCACGGCGAGCTCCACCAGTCGGCGTGCGGCGCCCGGCGACCGGCCAGCACCACCGCGGACCCGGCGGGCAGCCGACCCAACGCCTCCCGCAGCATCGGTTCAGTCGGACCGAGCTCGTCCGCGGCGTCCACCGCGACCAGCCGCGGCCCGGAGGTGGCGTCCACGATCGCCTCCAGCCGGTCCGGGTCGGCGAGGAGGGCGTCGGCGTGGACGACCAGCGTCTCGACCGTCCCATGCGACCTCCGCGCCAGCTCGCGCAGCAGGGCGCTCTTGCCGCCGCCTGCCGGGCCGGTGAGGAAGGCGAGCCGGTGCGGGGACCCGTCGGCGACCAGGCCCGCGAGCACGGCGAGCTCCCGCTCGCGCCCGACGAAGAGCCCGCCGTCGCGGGCGGTGACCTCGTCGGCCAGGCTCATCGGCTCATCGTAGGGAGCAGTGGACGGGTTGGCACTGGTTCGGCACCAGACCGGCACCGCGCACCGCCCCGCGCGTGGTCGTCGGCCGGAAGGATCGGGATCCCTGCTCGCTCGGAAGGCCGGTCCCATGCGCCGATGGATCCCTGTCACGATCTCGCTCCTGCTCGCCGTCACCGGCGCGGTCACGACGACCTCCGCCGCACCGGCCGCCGAGGGGGGCGAGCGGAGGAAGAAGCCGGCTCTCACCTCATCCCCGGCACTGCCCCTGCAGGGCACCACGCTCACGCTGCGCACCAAGCTGCCCACGAAGTTCAAGCGCAAGACGCAGCTGCAGCAGCGCAGCGGCACGACGTGGGTCACCGTGGCCCGGCGCAAGACGAAGCGCAGCGGGAAGGTCGGCTTCCAGGTCATGGCTGCGGGCGATGCGACCTACCGCGTCCTGGCCAAGAAGACGAAGCACCGCGGCAAGCGCTACAAGAAGGTGGTGAGCAAGCCGCACACCGCGCCGGTCACCCTGCGCGCTGAGCTGGTCAGCGCCACCCCGGCCGGTGCCTCACCAGGCGCGGAGAGCGGCTCGGTCGACCTGTCCGCCGACGCCCGCTACGTCGTGTTCGCCTCCGACGCCACCACGCTGGTCCCGGGCGTGACCGGCTACGTCCCCGAGCAGAGCAACGTCTTCCTCCGGGACCGGGCCACGGGCGTGACGACCCTGGTGAGCCACGCGACCGCGGGTGCGACGGTGGCCGGCAACAACGCCAGCTTCTGGCCGCGGATCTCCGCCGACGGCCGCTACGTCGTCTTCGTGTCCTATGCCGACGACCTGGTCGCGGGCGACGACGCCGGCTACCAGGACGTCTTCCGCTGGGACCGGACGACCGGGAACACCATCCGGATCTCCGAGGCCGGTGCGGGCGGGGACACCGACGCCAGCAGCCACGATCCCTCGATGTCCGCGTCCGGCGACGTGATCGCCTACACCACCGAGGCGACCAACATCGACTCCGACGACGACAACGGGGTCTTCGACGTCTATGCCTGGGACGCCGACACCGGTGAGTCCGACCGGGTCAGCATCGATGTCGGCGGCGACGACCCCAACGGCCCCAGCCAGTCGGGCATCGTCTCGGCCAACGGGGCCTACGTGAGCTTCGCGTCCGACGCCGGCGACCTCGTGTTCAACGACACCAACGGCGTGCGGGACGTCTTCCGCCGCGACCTCGCCGGCGGGACCGCGATCGTCTCGCGTGGTGTGTCCGCGGCCGGCGACGGCGCAACCTCCGCGAGCCGTACGGCGATCTCGTCCGACGGTCGCTATGTCGCGTTCGCGTCCATGGCCGACAACCTGGTGCCGGGCGGCTCGCCCGACAACGGCAAGCTCAACGTGTTCATCCGCGACCTGGTCGACCAGTCGACCGCTCTGGTGAGCCGCGACCCGTCGGGCGGGCCGACGAGCGACCACTCGCTGTCACCCGGCTGGGTCAGCGACGACGGGCGCCATGTCGTCTATCCCTCGCTGGCTGCCGACCTGGTCACGGACGACACGAACGGCTTCGCGGACGCGTTCCTGTGGGACCGCGTGACCGGCACGTCGTCGATCATCGCCCGCAGCAGCCAGTGGGGACCGGTCAACGGCAACGTCTACGAACCGGTGGTGACCCCGGACCTGCGCTGGGTCGGGTTCTACTCGACGGCCACCAACCTGGTGCCCGGCGACCCCAACCCGGCCAGCGACGCCTACGTGTGGCGACTCCAGTGAGCGCCGGCTGAGCCTGGATCAGCGGCTGTCGACGTCGATGCCCGACGCCAGGTCGCCGCACTCGACCGACAGGTGTTCGTGCGCCTCCAGGTAGTCCCGCGCCCCTCGGTCGCCCGTCGCCGTCGCGGCGACGGCCGCCCAGTGGTCCCGGCCGATCAGGACCGGGTGGCCCGGCCGGCCGTCGTACGTCGCCCGGGCGAGCACCCCGGGACCCGTGCCCGAGTCGAGCACCCTCCTGACCACCGAGGCCGTGAGGTCGGGGAGGTCGACGAGGAGCACGAGGGCCGCGGTCGCATCCGGTGGCATCCCGCGCAGGCCGGCGCGCAGCGACGCGGACATCCCTGACTCCCAGTCGTGGGCGATCACGACGTCGACGCCGAGCCCGTCGAGGAACGCGACCGCCTCGGCGGACCGGGCGCCGAGCACGACCGTGACCCCGTCGCAGCCGCCGTCGTCGAGGACCCGCACGCCGCGCTCGAGCCAGGAGCCGTCCGCGTCGGAGACCAGTGCCTTCGGCTGGCCCATCCGGCTGCCGGCACCCGCTGCGAGCAGGAGGCCCTGGGTGCTCACGGGGTGCTCACGGTCAGCGGAAGGCGAGGTCATACAGGTTCAGGAGCTCGGGCGACGCCTCGCCGCTGAACCCGCAGGCGGAGACCTGGCCGCCGGTGGCGGAGATCAGGTAGGTGCCGCCGACGACGAACTCCTGCTGCCCCCCGAGCCCGCGCAGGTCGGGCAGCGAGCCGACCACCTCGACCTGCTCGACGGGCTGGCCGGTGTAGGTCTCGGTGGGCTCGAGGGTCACGGTGCTGCCCGCGACCGCCGTGACCGTCCCAGCGAACGCGACCTCGGCGGTGCCGAGCATCTCCGGCGTCGGGACCGCGCACCGCGCCGGCAGGCTCGAGGGCGCCGTCAGCGTGACCACTGTCGGCTCGTCCGCCGGGGAGGAGCTCGGGCCGGCCTGCTGGACGGTGGCGTCGTCCTGCATGGAGGACACGGCGGCGTAGCCGCCTCCGGCGATGGTGGCGACGGCCGCCGCAGCGACCAGCCAGGCAAGGGGACCCCGGCGGCGCAGGTCGGTGCTCTGCTGCGGGAGGTCGGCCTGGGCGGCGGTCTCGACGTCGCTGCTCGTGGGGGTGGTGGTCATGGTGTCCTCCAGCAGTCGGGCCAGCCCGTGCGGGTCGGCCGGGGTGAGCGAGCGCGCGGGATCGGACTGCCCCAGCAGGGCCCGCAGCTGCGGGTCCTCGTCGAAGCTCTGCTCGTCCGTCATCACGCCACTCCCTTCGTCTGCACCTTCATGTCCACCTCCGGGGTCCGGTCTTTCAGGTCGTGCCGGATTTCTCGAAGATCTCCTTGAACCTCCCCCGCGCCCGGTGCAGCCGGATGCTCACCGCGTTGGGCGTCAGGCCGAGCACCGCGGCGATCTCGGCCGGGCCCAGCTGCTCCCAGGCCCACAGCCGGAGCAGCTCCGCCTCGTCCGGCCGCATCCGTGCGAACGTCGCGGCCACCCGGTCGTCGACCTCGGGCTCGTCGGGCACCGCCTCGTCGGGCGGGTCGACCACGGTGATCCGATGTGCCAGCCGCCGCTGACGCCGGAGACCGCGCTCGGCGTTGGCGAGAGCGTTGCGGGCGACGGCGTAGGTCCACGGCAGCGCCTCGTCACCGGCGGGCACGTCGTCCAGGCGGCGCCAGAGGACCAGCAGGGTGTCGGCGAGCACGTCGTCGGCGGTGTCCGGGTCCGTCCGGCGGGCCAGGAACCTGCGGACCGGCTCGACGACGAGGGCCGCCACGGCCTCGAAGCGCGAGCGGCGCGCGTCGTCCTTCTCGGCCCCGTCCACCGCGCCAGTATCCCGGGACGGCGAAGGGTGTGGCTCGTTCCGGAGACCGGGCCACGCCCCGGCCCTGACCAGACCTCAGGGTTGCAGGCCGAGCGCGCCCCGCCGGTTCTTCGTCGTCGTGAGGCTGCCGAGCTTCGACGCGGCACCCTTGTCGAGGACGCACGACGGGGAGTCGAGAGTGGCGCCGTTGCTCACCAGGTTCATCGTGTACTTCTTGGGCACCTTGACGACGTGGGTGCCTACGGCCGGTGCCACGAAGGCGGCCGACGTGCCCTTGAGCTTCAGCGTCATGGGGCCGGACGCCGGCACGGGCGTCTCAGGGATCTTCGCACCCGTCACCGCCACGGTCGTCTTGCCGACCTTGTACTTGAGGCCGGTGGCATCGCCGGACAACGACTTGATGCCGAAGAAGTTGAGGGTGTCGACGAGCTCGGCGGGCAGCGCGATGTCCATCTTGAACTTGCGCGCCTTCACCGTGGACCCCGCCTTGGCGGTCTCCGGCAACGACAGCGTGATCTTCACCGCCGACGTGGCCGGACCGTTGATCGTGCTGCACGTGTACGACGTGTTGACGCTGGCGGCCTGGGCCGGCGCGATGCCACCGACCAGCGCACCACCGACCGCGACGACCGCGGCCGCTCCCAGTGCCGCGATGCGTCGAGAAAGATGAGAAGACACAACGACTCCCTCCGAGTCCGGACCCGCTCCCTGCGGGCCCGGCGCCACCGTACTAGAACGTGTTCTAGTTCTGCGGGAGGGTCACGGCACGGGTGCGCTGAACCCGCCGATCCGGGCCACGAAGAAGTCCTGGGCGGAGGTCATCGTCGACGCCTCGAGGTTGAGGTGGGTGGCCCGGACCAGCCCGTCCGGTGCGAACTCCATCATCTTCTCGCCGCCGACCTCGAGACCCCTGAGGATCTTCTCCTTGGCCTCGAACCAGAACTTCCCGGTCATCTGGTCGACCCAGGTGAAGGTCTCCGGGTGCTGCCATCCCGCGTCGGCCAGCTTCTTGTAGACCCGCAGCAGCCGCTCCTTGGTCAGCCCGCGGCCCGACGCGTCGGCGACGTACACCCCGTCCATGTCGCCGGTGACCCGGCACAGCACCTTCAGGGTCCCGCCGAAGTTCTTGCACCACTTGGGGAGCCTGCCCCCCTTGAGCAGGGTGCTCTCCTGGAACGGGCGGTAGTAGAGGCCGTCGCCGGCGCTGTCGACGGCCAGCTTGAACCGCCGCCACTTGGAGTCGGTGGCCACGTCGAGCCCGTTCTCGGAGTAGTTGAACCCGACGTCGATCTCGCCCTTGTGGTCGAACTTCTTGATCTTCGCCAGGTACTTTTCGACCTCCTCGAACCTTGTCTTCGCCCGGTCGATCAGCTCCTCGCGCTGGGTCTTGGACAGCTTGGCGTTCTGGATCCGGTCGAGGATCCGGTCCTTGGCCTTCTTGGTGTAGGACCGCATGGCGACCAGGCCCTTGTCGGCCTTCTGGAAGTCGAGCCACTTGATGTCGATGTCGGAGACGTTCTTGGGCTTGAGGTTCTCGTGCTTCCAGACCGCGCCCTTCTTCAGGTTCTGGACCGAGACCGGCGCCCGGCCGCGGATGCCGATGAGGACGCCTTCCTCCCTGGCGATCTTGGTGAAGTGCTTGATGTCCTCGACCGCCGCACCCCACAGCCTCGCCATCTCGGTCCGGTTGAGCAGCTTGCCGGGCGGCATCGCCTTCATGGACTTGTAGGTCTTGCTCTGCGCGCCGACCGCCGCGAACGTCTTCCCGACCAGCGGCAGCCGCTTCGCCAGCGTCACGCCGAGCTCGGCCTGCACGACCTCGATCACGACCTGGGCACCCAGCGACCCTCCGGCGTAGCCGAAGGCGTTCGACACCTGCGCCAGGTCCCCGGTCTCGTACGCCGTCTCGATCCGCCTCATCCAGTCCTCGGTGCTGGACTCGACGACCGTGGCCAGGCCGGCGTACGCGTCTCCCGGCGCGCGCCGGAGGACCGACCCGACCTGCGTGTAGAGGTGCTGCTTCTCCTCGGGCGTGGCCGCGTCCCAGTAGGCCTGCACGAGTCCGGCGCCCGCCCACAGCGCCTCGGTCGTGGGGAGCAGGAGCTCCGGGTGCTCGTAGTAGCCCACCGCCGCCTCGCGGGCGCCCACCGCCGTGCCCCGCAGCCACAGCGCCGTCGTCTCGATGGCCCCGAACGAGAACCCGCCGAAGAGGTTGGTCACGTTGGCCGCCGAGGCCTGCCACCAGTTCTTGGCCGGCGGCAGGGGGACGGAGATGTCCACGCCGCCGAGGTGGTCCCCCGACCCTGGTCGCACGGCGACCTCGGCGGGGGCCAAGGCGGTCCCCGCGGCCCCGGGGGCGGTGGCGTCACAGCCAGCTCCCGCGTCGTCGCCGAGGTCGTACCCGGCGGGGGCCAGCTGCACCCGCGCCCGCGCCGTACCGGTGGGGAGGGTCCGGACGAGCATCCCGAACACCGTGTCGTCGCCCGGCTCGAGGGCCCCGGCCAGCGGTGGGGCGACGCTGTCGGCCGCGGAGAACGTCGCCAGGTCCACGACGCCGTGCCCGCCGGCGTTCCCCGCGAGCGTCGGCCGGAGGGGAGCCAGGCACAGCCGTCGCCAGTCCGACAGGTTGCGGACGCTGCCCGACAGCAGGAAGGCCCGGCCACCGGTGACCCAGGGCCGGTCGCCGACGGTGCGGTCGCCGTCCAGCTGGGACTCCCACCACAGCGGCGGCACCGTGACCACGAAGGTGCCACCCGTGCCGCGCTCGACCCGGGACGAGCCGTCCTGCACGAACGAGGCGAGCAGGTCCACCTTGCGCTTCCCGTCACCGGTCACCTCGACCGGCAGGGTGAGCGTCCACTCCTCGTTCGGAGCCAGCGACCCGACCGTGATCGGGAACGTGCCCGTCGCGAAGTCGAGCTGGTCGAGGAGATGGGTCGGCACCTGGGGCCGGATGTAGGCGCGCTCGAGCACGACGTCGGTCATCGGCTCGTCGGTGGAGTTGCGCAGCGTCAGCGTCACCTGTGCCGTCTGCGGAGCGACGGCTCCGTCGTCGTCGACCGGGAGCGCGAGGGGCTCCGGGTCGACGGCAGCCTCGAGCACGAGGGCGTTGGTGCTCACCTCGACGACCTGCTCCGCCTCGGTGTCGATGGTCCGGGCACCGTCGCGGCCCGACGCCTCGACCCGCAACGTGGTCGAGCCCGGCTCGAGCGCGCGGAGCCGCCACGTCCAGATCGTCGGCACCCCCGCCGCCAGCGACGCCCCGGTCGTCCCGCTCGGGGCCTCGACGACCTCGAGGGCGTCGCCGGGCACGTCGAGGGTCAGCGCGACGTCGGTCAGGTCGTCCGTGGACTCCAGGGTCACGGCGACGTCGAACTCGTCGCCCACGGCCGGTCCGCCGGAGGGCAGGCCGGGCGTGATCTCGGCCGCCAGGTCAGCGCCCGACTCGTCCCACACTGTCGCCAGGGTCTGAGCCGCACCCAGGTCGCGATAGGCGAACACGCCGGTGCCGCCGGCCGTGCCATCGAGGGCGGTCCAGTAGCGGTCCGAGAGGCTGTGCACGGTGGCCCACGCTCCGGGCGCCTGGGAGCGCGCGACCACCGTGGTGAGCGGCGCGGTGGTGGACGGGTAGTAGCCGTACGTCGCGTACGCCGTCCCGTCGTCGGCCAGCGTCACCATCTCGTTGACGGGCCGGAGCAACCCCGTCGCGAGCACCTCCGGGGCGGCCCAGGTCCGGGTGGTCGCGTGATAGCGGATCGCGGCGACGCTGCCGCAGGAGCAGGCGGTCACATAGTCCTTGATCCCGATCAGCACCGCCCCGGGGGCGGCCGCGTCCATGTCCCGGACGTAGAAGGTCGAGGGGAGCGTGGTCACGGTCCACAGGCCCGTGCTGATGTCCAGGGCGGCCGCCCGCGAGACGCCGACGGCGTTGACGTCGGCGTCCGGCTCGTACCACGTCGCGACGGCGCCGCTGTCGGCACCCGACCAGCCCGCGACCGAGAACAGGAAGTGGCTCCGGATCCCGGAGGCAAGGGTCTGCGGAGCCGACCACGAGGTGCCTGACGGGGTGAGTCGCTGTCCGACGACGGTCGAGCTCCGACGAGCAGCCAGCGCGAACCCGCCACCCGCCAGGGCCACCACCCTCGCACTGGAGAACGGGTTGCCGTCGTCGGCGACCGGCGCCCCGGGCACCTCGGTCCACGAGCCTGCCGGCCGGCGAACCCAGGTCCGGATCCCCTGCCCGCGGACCATCACCACGGCCGAGCCGTCCTCGGAGTAGGCCAGCTGTGGCTCGCCGGTCTCGAGCCCGGTCGCGACCAGCTGCGCAGCCGCCCACGTGCCGGAGTCGAGGTCGAGGCCCCGCACGTAGAGCTCGGCCGCGCCCGTGCTGCCCACGAGGTAGGGCACGAACAGCGTGCGCTGGCGCTGCGCCCCCGCCAGCGGGGTCGCACCCGAGACCGGGGGCGCGACCGCGCTCCAGGCCCCGGCTCGGCGCAGCCACCACTGACCGGCCTGGTCGCGGCCCACCGCCTGCCCGTCGTCCAGGGCGAGCACGTCCGGCAGCGGCCCGCCGCCCACCACCTGCGGCGAACCCCAGGCCGGCGGCTCAGCCCCCGCGTGGGGGACGAGCGAGATCAGGGTCGCGAGGACGACGGACACGAGGACGACCAGGCCCGAGGCCGGCCGCCTGCGGACGCGGGCTCGACCGGGCATGCCGACAGCGTCGACGAGAGGCGTCCGACGAACGTCCGACGAGCGTCAGCGGCCCGCGAGCCGCGCCAGCTCCGGCGATGGCGGGACGCCGAGCTCCCCGCAGGCGAGGACGGCGTCCCGGTGGACCTCGTCCGCCTCGGCGTCGCGGCGCAACGCCCGCAGCACCTGGACGAGCCGGACCGCGCGCGCCTCGTCGTACCGGTCGAGCCGACGCGCGGTGGCGAGCCACCGCGCCGCTTCCCCGAGCTCGCCGGTCGTGGTCGCGGTGTCCGAGACCCGGTCGGCGAGCACGCCCACCGCCAGCGAGAGCTCGCCGCGCAGGTCGTCGAGGACCGGGTCGCCGCCCGGGTTGGGCAGGTCATCGGTGACCAGGGCGAGCGCTCGGCGGGCCGCCTCCACGCCGAGCTCGGGAACGGTGTGCCCGATCCGGGCGGCCTGCACGACCAGATGGGCGTCCACGGTCACGTCCGGGTGCAGAGCCAGCCGGTCGCCGCGCCGAACCACGACCTCCCCGACCGACCCACGCAACCGGTTGAGGGTGTTCCGGAGCCGACGACGCGCGACCGCGTCGTCCTCGCCCGGCCAGAGCAGCTCGAGCACCTCGTCGACCCCGGTGTCGTGCCGCGCGGCCACCGCGGCGAGCAGGGTGGTCTCGTCCCCGCGCCGGGGCAGGCGCTGGCCTTGCGAAGTCTCGACGGCGGTGGTGCCGACCAGGCGCAGCCGGACACTGCCGGATCGGCGGGCTGTGGCTCCGCGCGCGTGGGGCGCCGTGCGCGCCCACAGCGCGAGCTCCGGCTCGACGGCCTCCACGATCTCGGGGTGCCCGATCGACTCCGCCTCGGCCAGCGCCTCGGCGACCAGCAGCCGGGCCCGCTCACCCTCGCCGGCCCGCTCCGCGGCCCAGGCCTCCAGCAGTCGGATCCGCCAGGCGCTGAGGGGGGTCCTCGCACACCGGGCGGCGAGAGCGGGGACGTCCGCCGGGTCACCGGCCCGCGCCGCCAGCACCAGCTCGGCCATGTCGAAGGCGTTGCCGAAGTCGGCGGCGGCCGGGAGGCGGCGGGCGATGTCCAGCTGGTTCCGCGCGTCGTCGTACTGACCCAGCGACGCCAGCATCTCGGCGGCCTCGGCGTGGAAGGCGACGCCGGCCGGGAGGGCGTGCCACTCACCCCGATGGGCCTCGACGACCGCGAGCTGCTCGCGGGTCGCCGCCAGGTCACCGCGACGGCAGGCCACCAGGGCGGCCGACCAGGCGACGTACGCCGTGAGGGCGACGTCGTCGCGCGAGGCCGCCAGCTCGGCGGCCTCGCGCAGGGCGGCCTCGGCGTCGTCCGCGCGGCCGGCGTGGCTGTAGACCTCGGCGATGAACGTGAGCACGCGCCCGCGCATCTGGGTGCCGGGTGAGCACAGGGCCAGGGCGCGCTCGATGTGCTCGACGGCCAGCCCGACCCGACCGGCACGGAGGTCGGCCCCGAAGCCGAGGCTCAGCCACGCGTCCGCCTCCCACTCGCGTTCGCCGTTGACCCGGAGCAGCGCGGTGGCCTCCTGGAGCATGGCCCGCGCGGCCTCCTCCGAGTCCGGCTGCTGGTGCAGCAGGTCGACGAGCGCCTCCGCCATCAACAGCCGGGCCCGGGAGATCTCGTCGGCGCGCGGGAGGGCGGCCGCGGCGCGGGCGTGGACCTGGTCGGCCTTGCCCTGGCGGGAGAGCTCGCGGACCTGCTCGGCCTCGGCCGCGACCCAGGCCGGCGAGTCCTCGGGCACCAGCCGACCCAGACGTGCGAGCCAGTCGGCGCGCAGCTGGGCCTGCATGCCGAACTCCACGGCTCGCACCAGGGCGAGCAGCGCCTCGGGGTGGCGCGCGACGAGCTCGTCCGGCCAGCGCCGCACCACGGCCTCGAGCTCGCCGGGCTCGAGCTCGGCGAGCTCGGCCCATCGTCGGCTCCGGTCGGCGGAGCGCAACGTTCCGGCCAGCAGCCGGACCAACGTCGCGTCGTGCCCCGACGCGTGCAGCCAGCGCACCGCCACCGCCAGCTGCCCGTGGTCGGCGTACCAGTGCGCGGCGACCGACCGCTGCTCGGCCGTCGCCCGGTCCGGGCCGGACGAGGTGGGGACGTACCAACCGTCGCTGCGCGGCTGCAGGGTTGCTCCCGAAGCGGCCAGACCGCGCCACGCGCCGGGACCGAGCACCGCGTCGACCAGCCCCGGCGACAGCAGTGGCAGGCCCGACAGGGCTCCCGCCTCGACGGGGACCTCGGAGCTGTCGTGTTGCTCCGCCGTCGCCAGGCGACGTACGTCCTGGACCACGCGTCCGGCGAGGCCACCGGTGCGCCGGAGCACCTCCTCCACGGCGGCCGTGTCCACCGGCAGCCCCCGGGCGCCGAGGAGCGCCGCCACCTCCGCGTGATCCAGGACCGGCTCCCCCGCCACAGCGTTCACTCTGACACTTCGGACGGCTGGCGTCCGAGCCCCGGGTCAGGATCCGGAACACCACCCGGTCGAGCCATGGTCGGCGCGGGTGCCGCGGCGTACGTTGCCGAGATGAAGATCCGGGTGACGCCCTCGTTCGTCGTTGCTGTGCTCGCCCTCCTGGTTGCCGTCGGTGGCACCGGCTACGCCGCCGGCAAGATCTCCTCGGGCGACATCAAGGACAACACCATCAAGAGCCGTGACGTCAAGAACGATGCGCTCACCGGCGCCGACCTCAAGGACGGGAGTCTCGGCACCGCGGACGTGACCGACGGCGGTCTGAGCGGCTCCGACGTCCAGGACGGCGGCCTCACCGCGGCCGACGTCCAGGCGGGCTCGCTCGGGCGGGCCGAGCTGAACCCGGCCTGCGCGGCCGGCGAAGCGGGCGTGTTCGGTGGCTGCGTGCGACTCGCGGCCAGCGGACCGTCGTCCTATCAGGCCGCCATCGATGACTGCAGCCGGCGCAACGGCCGGCTACCGACCACCGCCGAGATCACGTGGATCAGGACGCACGTGGAGTACGGCTGGGCAGACGGGAACGCCGGTCAGTACGAGTTCACCGGCGACCACACCGCGACCAACCCCTACACCCCGATCGCGTTCGACAAGGCCGGGAACGCGATCTCGAACGCCTCGGCAAGTCTCTTCTGGCATCACTGCGTCACCTACTGACGCTCCCGGAAATGGCCGACGGCCCGGCCGGAGCAGGCGCTCCGACCGGGCCGGTCGTGTGGTTCAGCGGGTGGCTGGACTCAGAAGTCCATGCCGCCCATGCCGCCGGACGGGTCGCCGCCCATGGCGGGGGCCTTCTCCGGCTTGTCCGCGACCACTGCCTCGGTGGTGAGGAAGAGCGCCGCGATGGAGGCGGCGTTCTGCAGCGCGCTGCGGGTCACCTTGGCGGGGTCGATGATGCCCTCGGCGATCATGTCGACGTACTCGCCGGTGGCCGCGTTGAGACCGTGACCGGGCTCCAGGTTGCGCACCTTCTCCGCCACGACGCCGCCCTCGAGGCCGGCGTTGATCGCG
>NZ_JAEMSS010000050.1 GCF_016462705.1 Nocardioides sp.
GCGCTGTCCCCCGGGACCTTCGTCGACGAGATCTCCAACAACGCCGCGGTCAACGGGATCCCGGTGACGGTCGAACCGGTCTGACCGGCTCAGACCTTCCCCAGGACCGCCGTCACCGCGTCCACGAGCTCGGCGACCAGCCGCTCGTCGCCGACCGGGGGCCTCCCGGGCGCCGCGACCCGGGTGCGCAGGTCCGCCAGGTCCCCAAGGGTGCGGTAGGTCAGCGTCATCGCGACCGTCAGCCGGAAGCGCAGTCCCACCGGGTCCAGGCCGGGGCTGATCCGGCGCAGCAGCCTGCCGAGGCGGGCGGTCTGCTCCGCGAACTCCTCGTCGATCACCGCGATCGCGGGGTGGCCGCCGGCGGTGACCCCGGCCACCAGGCGGATCCACTCCAGGTCGCCTGTCGTGGCCATCCCGGCGAGCGGCAGGACGAACGCCTCGGCGAGGTCGTGCAGCGACGGGTCGGCCGCCTCCTCCAGCGCGGTGAGGAGCGTGTCCCGGGCCGCCTTGATCTCCTCGCTCCGGGCCCGGACGACCGCCTCGACCAGCGCGTCCTTGGTGCCGAAGTGGTAGCGGACCGCGGCCACGTTGGTGCCGGCCTCGGCCATCACGGTGCGCAAGGACACCGCGTCGATCCCCTGCTCGGCGAAGAGCCGCTCGGCCGTCGCCACGAGCACGTCGCGCTGGGTGGTCCGCACCCGGCCGACCCTAGCCCGCTGGATACCCTCGACAGGTGCGCTCGTGGGGGTTCCTGCTCAGCCGTCGCTGGGTGCTCTTCGCCCTGACGGTGGCGGCCCTGACCGCCGGCACGATCTGGCTCGGCAACTGGCAGTTCGACCGGCTCACCGACCGCAAGGCCGACAACGAGGTCGTCCGCGCCAACGAGACCAAGGAACCCGCTCCTGTCGCCGACGTGCTCGCGGTCGGCCGGGCCGTCGAGGACGACGACGAGTGGCGGTTGGTCGAGGCGACCGGCACCTACGCCGCCGAGGACACGGTCGTGGTGCGCTACCGGACCCGGGACGGCCTGTCCGGCATCGACGTGGTCGTGCCGCTGGTGACCACGAGCGGTACCGCCCTCCTCGTGGACCGCGGCTGGCTCGAGGCCCGTCCCGACGGGACCGACCGCAGTGGGATCCCCGACCCACCCGACGGCGAGGTCACCGTGACCGGCTGGGTGCGGGCCGACGGCACCGGAGACAGCACCGAGGTCACCGACCAGTCGACCCGTGCCGTCTCCAGCACGAAGATCGGAGCCGCCCTCGGCCGCGAGGTCTACGGGGGCTCCATCGAGCTCCGGGACGAGGACGGCTCCCCGGCCGAGGGCCTGGAGCCCGTGGAGCTGCCCGAGCTCGACAACGGCCCGCACTTCTTCTACGGGCTGCAGTGGTGGTTCTTCGGCGTGCTCGCCGTCTTCGGGTTCTTCTACCTGGCCTGGGACGAGCGCAAGCGCGGGCCGCGCGGCGAACGCCGGAACCGCACGACCAGAACGACCCGCGCGGCTCAGAGGGCGCGGACCATGCCGCCGTCCACCGGCAGCAGCACGCCCGTCAGGAACGACGCGGCGGGCGAGAGCAGGAAGGCCGCGGCCCGCCCGAACTCCTCCGGCTCGCCGTAGCGCCCCAGCGGGATCTTCGCAACGGCCGCCGCCTGCGCCGCCTCCGCGTCGCCGGTGGACGCGTCGAGCTCGGCGACCCGCTCGGTCCCGACCCGCCCGGGCAGCAGCGCGTTCACCCGGATCCCGCGCGGACCGACCTCCTCGGCCAGCGTCTTGGCGACCCCGGCCAGCCCGGGCCGGAGCCCGTTGGAGACGGCCAGGTTGGGCACCGGCTCGTTGACGCTGGACGACAGCACCATCGCCAGCGAGCCACCCTCGCCCAGCTCGGCCGCGAGCTCCCGGGCCAGGCGTAGGCCGCCCAGGAAGACCGACTCGAAGGCGCTGCGCCACTGCTCGTCGGTCACCGCCGTCACCGGCCCGGGAGGCGGCCCTCCGACGCTGATCAGGGCGCCGTCGAGACGCTGCCAGCGGTCCCGGGCCGCGGCGACGAGCCGGGCCGGCGTGTCGGCGTCGGCGTTGTCCGCCACGGCGGCGGCCACGGCGTCGCCGTGGACGGACACCACCTCATCGAGGGACTCCTGGGACCGGCCCGAGACCACGACCCGTGCTCCCTCGGCCACCAGGACGTCGAGCGTGGCCCGGCCGAGCCCGCGGGCGCCTCCGGTGACGACGTACACGCGGTCCTTGAGTCCCAGGTCCATGACCCGAGCCTAGGCGGCGAGGGCTGCAGCAAACGACGCGATGTGAGCGTGCGAGCGGAGCGAGCCTGCGAGCGGATCGAGCGCGCCTCGTGATCGGTCCGGCGGCCACGACGACTGCGAAGCCCGCGAAGCGGAGCGAGCGTCGTCGTGGGCCCGGGCCGAAGCTCACGAGGGTATTAGACCTGCATCACCACGGCCTTGGGCTCGGTGAAGAACTCCCGGCTGAAGCTGCCGCCCTCCCGGCCGACCCCCGAGGCGCCCACGCCGCCGAACGGCGCGCGCAGGTCGCGGATGAAGAAGCAGTTGACCCAGACCGTGCCGGCCCGCAGCGCCTCGGAGACCCGGTGGGCGCGGGACAGGTTCTCGGTGAAGACCATCGCGTTGAGGCCGTACGGCGAGTCGTTCGCCGTCCTGACCGCCTCCTCCTCGGTGTCGAACGGGTGGACCGTCACGACGGGGCCGAACACCTCCTCGCAGACCACCCGGGAGTCGAGCGGGGCGTCCACGACCACGGTCGGACGCACGAACCAGCCCTCGGCCTGCCCGCCGGTCAGCATCCGGCCGGTACCGGCCGCCACGTCCTCGAGGTAGCCGGTGACCTTCTTCCAGTGCTCCTCCGAGGCCAGCGGCCCCAGCTCGGTGGCGGGGTCCTTCGGGTCGCCCATCCGCAGCGCCTCGGCGGCCGCCACGAACCGGTCGAGGAACTCGTCGTAGACCCCGCGCTGGACGAACAGCCGCGACCCGGCCAGGCAGACCTGGCCGGCGTTGGCGAACACCGCCTTGATCGACCACGAGACCGCGTTGTCCAGGTCGGCGTCGTCGAAGACCAGGTTGGCGCCCTTGCCGCCGAGCTCGAAGGAGACCGGGGTGAGGTTGGCCATCGCGGCCTGGCCGATGGTGCGTCCGGTGCCGGACTCGCCGGTGAAGGTGATCCGGTCGACGTCCCGGTGCCGGGTCAGGGCCGCGCCGGCCGAGTCGGGGCCGAAGCCGTGGACGACGTTGAGCACACCGGGCGGCAGCCCGGCCTCCAGGGCGAGCCGGGCCAGCAGCGTCGCCGAGGCCGGCGTGTCCTCGGCCGGCTTGAGGACCACGGTGTTGCCCCACGCCAGGGCGGGCGCGATCTTCCACGACTCGAGCATCAGCGGGAAGTTCCACGGCGAGATCGCGGCCACCACGCCGGCCGGCTGGAAGAGCGAGTAGGCGTGGTGCCCGGTGTCCATGGGCAGCGTCTCACCGGTGCTGAGCCGGGCGTGGTCGGCGAAGAACCGGAAGTTCAGGGCGGTGCGCGGCACGTCCTTGGTACGCGCGTCGGTGACCGGCTTGCCCATGTCGGTCGTGTCCGCCAGGGCGAGCTCGTCGGCGTGCTCCTCGACGAGGTCCGCGAGCCGGTGCAGGAGAGCGCCCCGCTCGGCGAACCCCATCCGCGGCCAGGGTCCCTCGTCGAAGGCCCGCCGCGCGGCCGCGACCGCGAGGTCGACCTCGGCCTCGCCGCCCAGCGCGACCTCGGCGTACGCCGCCCGGGTGAACGGGTCCACCGACTCGAACCGGGCACCGGAGGCCGACTCGACCTCCTCGCCGTCGACGACGTGCGTGATGAGCTCCATCCCGGTCCCCTCTCAGCGGGCTCCGACGGCGTGCAGGTCGCGCTCCTGGGCGAGCTGCAGGGCGATGTCGATCAGCATGTCCTCCTGGCCGCCGACGTAGCCGGCCTCGCCGGCCCGCTGGAGGATCTCGTGCGCCGCGACGCCGTAGCGCTCGGCCGCGTGCTCGGCATGCAGCAGGAACGACGAGTAGACGCCCGCCCAGCCCTGCACGATCGCGGTCCGGTCGGCCTTGGGCCAGCGCGGCAGGAACGGGCGGACCACCTCCTCGGCGGCGTCCAGCACTCCCCCGACGTCGACGCCGGTCTCCACCCCGAGGTGGTCGAACGTGGCGGCGAGCACCTCGGTCGGCGAGTTGCCGGCCCCCGCGCCCAGGGCGCAGAGCGAGCCGTCGATCTGCCGGGCGCCCGACTCGAAGGCCAGCACCGAGTTGGCGACCCCCAGGGAGAGGTTCTGGTGGCCGTGGAAGCCCACCTGGGCCTCCTTGCCGACCTCCGCGACCAGCGCCCCGATCCGGGCCTTGGCCTCGGTGAGCACCAGCGCACCGGCCGAGTCGACGGCGTAGACGCACTCGCAGCCGGCGTCGACCATGATCCGGCCCTGCCGGGCCAGCTCCTCGGGTGAGGTCCGGTGGCTCATCATCAGGAACCCGACCGTCTCCATGCCCAGCGAGCGGGCCAGGCCGAAGTGCTGGATCGAGACGTCCGCCTCGGTGCAGTGGGTGGCGATGCGTGCCACCGAGGCACCCGCCTCCCGGGCGTTGCGCAGGTCGTCCATGGTGCCGATGCCCGGCACCAGGAGGACCGCGATCCGGGCGGTGGTGGCCTCCTCCGCGGCGGCGCGCACCAGGGTGATGTCCTCGACCTTGGAGAACCCGTAGTTGAACGACGAGCCGCCGATCCCGTCGCCGTGGCTCACCTCGATCACCTCGACGCCGGCGGCGTCCAACGCGTGCACGGTGGCGCGCACCTGCGCCTCGGTGAACTCGTGCGACATCGCGTGGCTGCCGTCGCGCAGCGTGGTGTCGGTGATCCGGACCGGACGCTCCGTGCCGGTCACGCCGCGGCCTCCGCGAACCGGGTGGTGGCGACGAGCTCGCCGACCCGCGCCGCCGCGGCGGTCATGATGTCCAAGTTGCCGGCGTACGTCGGCAGGTAGTCGCCGGCGCCGAGCACCTCGATGAAGACCGTGACCCGCCCGTTGCCGTCCCACTTCTCGCGGGGGTCGTCGTACTGCGGCTCGGCGCGCAGGGTGTAGCCGGGGACGTACTCCTGGACCTCGGCCACCCGCCGGTGGACGGACTCGCTGATCGCGTCCTTGTCGGCGTCGGGCGGGATGGCGCAGAAGATCGTGTCGCGCATGATCATCGGCGGCTCGACCGGGTTGAGCACGATGATCGCCTTGCCCCGCGGCGTGCCGCCGAGCTCGCGGACCGCGCGGCTCGTCGTGTGGGTGAACTCGTCGATGTTGGCCCGGGTGCCGGGCCCGGCCGACTTGGAGGCCACCGAGGCGACGATCTCGGCGTAGGCGACCGGCACCGCCGAGGACACCGCGTGCACGATCGGGACGGTCGCCTGCGCGCCGCAGCTGATCATGTTGATGTTCGGGGCGCCGACGTGCTCACGGAAGTTCACCGGCGGGCACACCAGCGGGCCGACGGCCGCCGGTGTCAGGTCGACCGAGACGATGCCCGCCTCCTCCAGCCGAGGCGCGGCGGCGCGGTGCGCCTTGGCGGAGGTGGCGTCGAAGACGATCTGCGGGAGCTCGTCGCGGCTCAGCAGCCAGTCGAGCCCATCGGCGGACGCCTCGATGCCTTGCGCCCTGGCCCGCTGCAGCCCGTCGGACTCGACCACGCCGACGACGTACTGCACCTCGATGGCGTCGCTGCGCTGGAGCTTGGCCAGCAGGTCCGTGCCGATGTTGCCGGGGCCGATGATCGCGGCCCGGACCTTCCCGGGTCGTGCGGTGCTCATGCGTCCCACCTCGGGATCTCGTCCTCCTGCGGGATGTTCACCTCGGTGACCCGGTTGCGGTAGCTCACGGTGGCGGTCCGGCCGCCGTGCTTGACCCGCACCACGACCTCCTCGGTGTTGACCGGCTCGCCCGGGTCGTAGCCGTGCGCCCAGGTGGCGAACGCCCGGATCGGTCCGGAGTGGGTGGCCGCGATGATCCGCTGGCCGGGCGACTCGGCGATCAGCCGGTTGAAGCCCTGCCAGAAGCGCCGGACGCAGGCCTGGGGCGACTCGAAGTACATGAGCGGGACGGTCAGCCAGAGCTGGATCGGGTCGGCGCCGCCGAGCTGGGTCCGGTAGAACCGGTCGATCTCGACCAGCCAGCGCGGCCGGTCGCCGACGGCCATCCGCTCGAGCTTCTCCATCTCGGCCTGGTACTTGCGGAACGACGCGGTGATGTCACGGACGCCGTCGGGGCTCCACACCTGGAAGTTCTTCAGCTCCTCGACCGGCTCCGGCCCGGTCACCTCGCAGTCCCGGCCGTACTGGTCGAGCCCGTCGAGCAGTCCGCGGTGGATCTGCTCGGCGGTCTGGCGCGCCCGGTTGGTGGGCGCGCAGACGATCCGCATCTGCGGCCACTCCCGCAGGGTGCGGGACAGCGCCTGCCCCCGCTGGTGCGCCTGCCAGGCCCCCATGGGCGTCAGGCCGGCGTCGGTCGAGTAGCCCTGGGTGATGCCGTGCCGGATGATCCGGATCTCGGTCGTGTAGGTGTCCCGCTCGGTGCGCTGCTCGGGGATGATCTCGTGGCTGCGGGTGACGGCGGCGTACTCCGGCGCGAACCGCTCGCCGTCGTGCTCCAGTGGCACCGACCGTTTCCGGCTGGGCGCCCCGGTCGTCCGGTCCCGGAAGCGGCGCAGGTAGAGCGGCACCGACTCGTCGTCGTCCTCGACGGGGGCGGCGTCGTGACGCGCCCGGCGCTCGCTGTAGCGGGCCAGGTAGAGCGGCGCGTCGGTGCGGTCGGTCCGCCGGAAGGTCTCCCCGTTCGTGGTCGAGGTCATCAGCTGTGCACCGTGAAGAAGCGCTCGTTGACCTCGCGTGCGTAGTAGAACATGGCCCGCCCCATCTCCTCCTCGGTCCAGGTGATGGGCTCGAAGTCCGGGTCGACCCAGTAGCCGCCGGTGAAGATCTCGTTGCGGTTGCCGACGGGGTCGAAGAAGTACGTCGTGTGGCCGCGGGTGGCGCCGTGCCGGGTCGGCGCGACGTCGATGGTGACGCCGTTGTAGGCGAGCACGTCGGCGGCCTCACGCACGGCGTTCCAGTCGTCGACCCAGAACGCGAAGTGGTGCAGCGCGCCGTTGGGACCGGTGACCAGCGCGAGGTCGTGCGGGCTGTGGGACCGCTCCAGCCAGGTGGCGATCTGGTGCCCGTCGTTCGCCAGGATCTGCTCGGTGAGCCGGAAGTCGAGGACGTCGCGGTAGAACGCGGTGGCCGCGTCGACGTCCTCGGCCATGATGAAGATGTGGTCGAGCCGGGGCGGCGCGATGCCGACCAGGTTGCCCGGCCGGGGCGGCGGGTTGAACAGCGGCAGCATGTTGCCGACCTTCTCCATGCCGAAGCCCAGCTCGACGGTGTGGCCGGACGGCGCCTCGAACCGGATCGCGTCGCCCCAGCCCGGACCGAGCTCCCCCGTGCCGTAGCGCTTGACGGGGATCCCGAACTGCTCGACCCGCTCGGTGTAGTGGTCGAGGTCCTCGAGCTCGGCCACCTTGAAGCTCATGTGGTCCAGCCCGTACGTCGCGGCCTGGCGCAGCACGACCGAGTGGTGCTCGTGCTCGTCCCAGCACTTGAGGAAGACCCGGTTCTCCTCGTGCGCGGTCTCGATGAGCCCGAGCACCTCGGTGTAGTAGGCGGTGCAGAGCTCGAGGTCCGGGACCCGGATCTGCACGTGCTGCAGGCGGAGGATGCGGTCGGACACGGCAGTCCCTCTCATTCCGGGGTCAGGTGTGGAAGCGCAGGAACCGCTGCGCGACGACGTTCTCGTAGTAGAAGAGCCCGCGCCCGAACTGCTCCTCGGTCCAGGTGATCTGGGGGAAGTCCGGGTCCGGGCTGTAGCCGCCGGTGAACACCTCGTTGCGGGTGCCCAGCGGGTCGAAGAAGTAGATGGTGTTGCCGCGGGTCACCCCGTGCCGGGTCGGGCCCTGGTCGATCTGGACCCCGTTGAAGGCCAGGATGTCGGCCGACTTGCGGACGTGGTCCCAGTCGTCGAGCCAGAACGCGAAGTGGTGCAGCGCGCCGTTGGGGCCGTTGACGATCGCGATGTCGTGCGGCGAGTGCGACCGCTCCAGCCACACCCCCATCTGGTGGCCGTTGCCGTCGAGGACCTGCTCGGTCATCCGGAAGCCGAGCACGTGGTGGAAGAACGCGTAGGACTCGCCCACCTCCTCGGCGTTGATGAGCAGGTGGTCCATCCGCGGTGGGGCGATGCCGGGCAGGTCCGGCGGAGGCACCGGGGACGGGTTGAGCTTGCCGAGGACGTTGCCGACCTTCTCCAGGTCCCACACCAGCTCCATGGTCTGCCCGGACGGGATCTCGAACTGGATCGACTCCCCCTGGCCGACCTCCTCGCCCCTGCTGACCCGGCGTACGTCGCAGCCGGCGTTGGCCAGCCGGATCTCGAGGTCGGCGAGGTCGTCCTCGCGCTCCACCCGGAAGGAGAACTTGTCCATGCCGATCCGGGTGTCCGTGCGCAGGCGCAGGGAGTGGTGGTCCTCCTCGTCCCAGCACTTGAGGTAGACCGCGTCGTCGGTGCGCTCGCTGACGTGCAGCCCGAGGACCTCGGTGTAGTAGGCCGAGGACAGCTCCAGGTCGGGCGTCCGGACGTCGACATGGGCGAGTCGGAGTACTCCCACTGCGTGCTCCTCGGGGCTGGTCAGGATCTCGAAGACCTTCTTGACGCCCGAACGTAGGGATGGCTAGCGTTCCGTGTAAAGGAAGGGCGTTCCACATGGCAGAACACTCGGCACCATTCGCTGGGCGACGGCCCGAGGACATGCGTCAGGCGGTGGCCGGCTACGTGCAGGAGATCCACCGCGCCTACGTCGACCAGGCCGCGACGTTCCCGCCGGGCGTGCGCGGAGGGATGCCACTCATGGCGGCCGGCCGGCTGACCGTCGTCGCGGTGGGCGCCCGCAACCTGCACATCCTGGCCACCCAGGAGGACCTCGGGCCGCTGCAGGGACCCGAGGTCGCGCTCGAGGCCGAGATCGGCGGGGTGTCGTGGACGCTGCGCTTCTACGACCCGGTCGTGCTGCCCGAGCTGGCACTGCTCGACGAGAGCACCGAGCCGGCGTTCGACGAGGTCAAGCGCGCCCTGGGGATCGACAGCGTCCTCTACCACTTCGTCGCCGAGCCCGGAGCCGGGCTCTCGGGGCACCAGGCCTCCCACGTCGGCACCGGGCTCGCCAACGCACACTCCGCGGTCCGGCGGGACTTCGACACCATCCGGTCCCGGGTCCGGGGACGCGAGGCGCTCGTCGACGAGATGGCCGGCGCTGCCCGCTCGGGGCTGGTGCACGCCCAGGCCCTGCTGGCTCGGGAGATCAGCCCGTACGACGAGGGCGTGCGCACCGCCTGCGAGAGCCTCGACCCGAGCGGCCGACCCGACCCCGACAGGGTCCGCAGGGCCCTGCTGGACGCAGTCGGCGGGCGCACCCAGTGGACCCCGCCGGCGGAGGCCTCGTGACCAGCGAGGGCCTGACGTCGGTCGGCAACGGCGCCCGGCTGCTCAAGGCGTTCCTCTCCCGGGAGAAGGAGATCGGAGTCTCCGAGCTGGCCCGGCGGCTCGGCCTCGGGAAGAGCACCGTGCACCGGCTGCTGACGACGTTGGTCGCCGAGGGACTGGTCGAGAAGAACCCCGAGACCGGCGCCTACCGGCTCGGCCTGGTGATGTACGAGCTCGGCCAGGCAGTCCGGGTCCACATGGACCTGCACGCCGCCGTCGGTCCGGTGCTCGCCGCGCTGCGGGAGGAGACCCACGAGGGGTGCCAGGTCGGCGTGCTCGACGGCCACGAGGTCGTCTACGTGGACCGGCTGGAGAGCTCCCAGACACTGCGGCTGTTCACCGAGACCGGCCGCCGGGTGCCGGTGCACACGACCTCGTCGGGCAAGGTGCTGCTCGCGCACCTGACCGACGACGAGCTGGTGCGGGTCCTCGAGGCGGCGTCGCCGCTGGCCCAGATGACCCCGAGGTCGATCACCGACGAGACGGCGCTGCGCAAGGAGCTGGCCCGGATCCGGGCCCGCGGCTGGGGCGAGGCCGTCGAGGAGCGCGAGATCGGCGTCGCCTCGATCGCGGCACCGGTCCGCGACGAGTCGGGACGGGTCGTCGCGGCGATCAGCATCGGTGCGCCTGCGGCCCGGATGGGCGCCCAGCAGCGCCGCCGGCTGGCCGAGGTGGTCGTGGAGGCCGGCGAGGCCGCCTCCCGCCGGCTGGGGTGGTCCCCCGAGACCCGACACGCCAGGGAGGGGTGACCCCAGTGCCGATCACCGACGCCCCGGCCCGGGCCCGCGCTCTCTACGACGCCCGTCGCGACCGCACCCCGATCCCGCCGTTCACCGACAGCGACCCGAGCCTGGGGATGGCCGACGGCTACGCGGTCCAGCGCCTGCTGGTCGACCTGATCCTCGCCGACGGTGACTCGATCGTCGGCTACAAGGTCGGGCTCACGTCCAAGCCGATGCAGCGGATGATCGGGGTCGACTCCCCCGACTTCGCTCCGATCCTCGGCTCCACGGTCCACGTCGACGGGGGCACGGTCTCCCTGTCCACGCTCATCCAGCCCAAGATGGAGGCCGAGATCATCGCCGTCATGGGCGAGCGGCTCCAGGGCCCGGGGGTGCTGGTCACCGACGCGGCCCGGGCGGTCGCAGGCGTGTGCGCCTCGGTCGAGATCGTCGACTCGCGCTTCGAGGACTGGCGGATCAAGCTGGCGGACACCGTCGCCGACCTCGCGTCCAACGGCGCCTTCGCGGTCTCGTCGCGGGTCGTCCCGCTCACGGAGGTCGACCCCCGGTACGTCGGCATGACGCTGACCCGCAACGGCGAGCTGGTCGACACCGGCGCCGGCGCCGCCGCACTGGGGGACCCGCTCGGAGTGGTGGCCTGGCTGGCCAACGTGCTGGGTGACCACGGCATCGCCCTCGAGCCCGGGCACCTCGTGATGACCGGCGCCCTGCACGCCGCCGTACCGATGGCGGCCGGCGACGTGTTCCGCGCCGACTTCGACCGGCTGGGGCCGGTCACCCTGAGGGTGGTGGAGTGATGCCCGACGTGACCGCGCTCGCGGAGCGCCTGACCGGCGCGAGAACCTCGGTGTCGGCCATCCCACAGCTCTCGGACGACACCCCGGACCTCGACCTCGACACCGGCTACGCCGTCCAGCGCCTGCTGCGGTCCGGCCGGGGACCGCTGGTCGGCTGGAAGCTGGGCGTCACCAGCCGGGCCAAGCAGCAGCAGGTCGGCGTGGACTCCCCCATCTACGGCTTCCTGGCCGCCGACCACGTGCTCGACGCGGGTGAGCCGCTCACGGTCGCAGAGCACATCAACCCGCGCTGCGAGCCCGAGATCGTCTTCGTCATGGGGCACGAGCTCGCCGGCGCCCACGTCAGCTCCACGGAGGTGCTCGCGGCCACCGCGGGCGTCGCGGTCGGGATCGAGGTCCTCGACTCGCGCTACTCGGACTACCGGTTCACGATGCCGGACGTGGTGGCCGACAACGCCTCGGCCGGGCGGTACGCCGTGGGCACCCCCGTCCCGCCCCAGGGCATCGACCTGCGGCTGGTGGGCGTCGTCCTCGAGCACAACGGCGGGGTCGTGGCGACCGCCTCGGGAGCAGCGTCCCTGGGACACCCGGCCGCGGCGGTGGCCTGGCTGGTCCGGTCGCTGGCCGCCACCGGCGAGGGCCTCCGCGCCGGCGACGTCGTCCTGTCCGGCGGGCTCACCGCGGCCGTGCCGGTCTCGGCCGGGGACGTGGTGGTGGCCACCGTCGACCGGCTCGGCTCCCTGGAGCTCGGGTGCCGCTGACCCGGGTCCCCCTCGGCGCCCGCGACGGCCGGGAGCGCTGGACGGTGCAGCAGGACGGCCGGTCCTACCTCGTCCTCGACCTGGGTGACCGGGTCGTCGTCACCGACGCGCTCTGCCCGCACAAGCAGAACCCGCTCGCCGACGGGCTGCTCCGGGACGGCAGCCTGGTCTGTCCCGGGCACTGGTACGCCTTCGACCTCACCACCGGCGCCTGTCGCAACGCCAGCGAGACCCCGCTGCCCCTGCATCCCGTCGTCGAGACCGACGGCGTGCTGGTCGCCGAGGTCGTCGTCGAGCCGCACCGCTCCTGGTCGGAGCGGCTGCGGGCCCACGCCCACGCCCACGAAGCCCACAAGAAGACCTACGACGAGGGAGGACGATGACGGCCTACTGGATCGCCACGTACGACGAGGTCAGCGACCCGGGCAAGGTGGCGGCCTACGCCGCCATCGCCGGCCCCGCTCTGGTCGCCGCCGGCGGCCGCTTCCTGGCCCGGGGCAACCCCGAGCAGGTCTACGAGCTCGGGCAGCAGACCCGCACGGTCCTGATCGAGTTCCCGTCCGTCGACGCCGCCCGCGCGGCGCACGACAGCCCGGCGTACGCGGAGGCGCTGGCGGCGCTGGGCGACGGGGCCCGACGCGACATCCGGATCGTCCCCGCCGCCGAGTAGTGCTCACGCCCCTGGAACGTGCTTGCCGGGCTCCCAGCCCCGGTCGCCCAGCAGCTCGTCGGCCCGGGCCAGCGGCACCTCCTCGAGCGGTGTGGCCATCGAGTCGTTCCACCGGTTGAAGACCCCGAACATGCAGACCACGCCCAGGAGCTCGACGATCTGGGTCTCGGTCCAGTGCTCGGCCAGCGCTCGGTAGGACTCGTCGGTGACACCGTTGGGCACCGACGCCGCCTCCATCGCGAAGTCGAGCGCGACCCGCTCGGCGGGACTGAACAACGGGCTGGTCGAGTACTCGTAGATCGCCGCCATCTTCTCGTCGCTCACCCCGTGCCGGGTGGCGCTCACGGTGGTGTGCGCCTTGCAGTACTGGCAGCCCGAGGCGGTGCTGGCCACGTGCGCGACCAGACGCTTCAGCCCGAGGTCGACCTGGCCGTCCGCGGCGAAGACCGCGCGGTTGAGCTGGATCACCGCCATCGCGATGGCCGGGACCCGTTGCATGGTCAGCAGGCTGTTGGGGACGAAGCCGAGGGTCCGGGTGAAGTGAGCGAGCGCCTCGGCGAGGGCGGGATCGGTGCAGTCCTCGGGCGGGATGGGTGTCATGCGAGCCATGGCCGCGATGCTCGTGCTCGGCTCGTCGTCCGGTCCGCCACGTCCCTCTCCGCGGGACGTTGCCGTGCCGCCGGGCGGAACAGGGCGGCGAGACCGGGTCAGAGCCCCAGGACGAGGCGCTTCCCGCAGGCCCGCGAGACGCAGACCATCATGCAGTCGTTGGCGGCCCGCTCCCGGTCGCTGAGGACGTAGTCGCGGTGGTCGACCTCCCCCTCGATCACCTTCGTCTCGCAGGCACCGCAGATCCCGTCCTGGCAGTCGTGCAGGACGTCCACGCCGTCGTCGAGGAGCGCCTGGAGGATCGAGGTATCCGGTCCCACCAGCAGCGAACGCCCCGACTCGGCGAGCACCACCTCCACCGCGTGGTCGTCGGCGGGGTCGCGGTCGACCACCGGAGCGGCGAACCGCTCGACCCGCAGCGCGCCCGCGGGCCAGTCCGTCATCCGCTGCTCCACCGCGGTCAGGAGGGCCTCCGGACCGCAGCAGTAGACCAGCGTCCTGTCGCGGGGGTCACCCAGCAGGCCGTCCAGGTCCAGCAGCCCGTGCCGGTCCTGCGGGTGCAACGTGACCCGGTCGCCGTACGCCGCCAGCTCGTCGGTGAAGGCCATCGAGGCGGCTGAGCGGCCGCCGTAGAGCAACGTCCAGTCCGCGCCCTCGGCCGCGGCACGGGCCAGCATCGGCAGGAGCGGCGTGACGCCGATACCGCCGGCGAGGAAGACGTAGGACGGAGACGGCTCCAGCCGGAAGTGGTTGCGCGGCCCGGTCACCTCGACGCGGTCGCCCGGCCGGAGCGTCGAGTGCACGTACGCGGACCCGCCCCGGCTCGCCGGCTCGAGCAAGACCCCGAGCCGGTAGCGGGCGCGGTCCGCCGGGTCTCCGCACAGCGAGTACTGGCGGCTCACGGTGCCCAGCACGACGTCGAGGTGGGCGCCCGGCTCCCAGGCCGGCAGGACGTCGCCCGCCGCAGACACCAGCTCCAGCGACATCACGCCGTCGGCCTCCACGGTCATCGAGCGGATCATCAGCTCCACAGCAGCTCCATCGCGGGTCCTTCTCCTCGGGTCGCCGGCTCGCCCACGGTCCGGGATCCGGGGCAGCACGACCGCCCTCGTCCCGCGGACAGGGACGTCGCGTTCCGGTGGCCGGAATGCCGGTCCTTGTGCAGGAACGGACCGGGAGGAAGGCTCCAGGCATGGGTCAGGCCACCGGGCTCCTCCTGGACATCGGTGGCGTCGTCCTGCGCAGCGGGCGCGAGATGCTGGTCCCCCGGGCCCGCTCCGAGCCTGCGCTGCAGGGCTTCGTCGAGCGGACCGACCTGGCCGGGCCGCGCGACGACAGGTGGCGGGCGATGATCGCCCACGAGATCACCGAGCGGGCCTACTGGGAGGAGATGGCGGCGGCCATCGGCGCGGAGCTCGGCGAGGTGGGCTGGCGGACCCGTGACCTGATCGTGTGGCTCTACCACGCCCCCCAGGCCGCCTGGCTGGTCGACGAGGTGGTCGACCTGATGACCGAGGTCAAGGGCGCCGGCCTGCCCCTGGCCGCGCTCACCAACGACCTGGTCGACTTCCACGGCCAGGCCTGGGCCGACGAGCAACGGTGGCTCGACCTGTTCGACGTCGTCGTCGACGGCTCGCTCACCGGGGTGCTCAAGCCGGCCCCAGGCGCCTACCGCCTGGCGATCGAGGCGATGGGCCTGGAGGCCGGCGAGATCGTCTACCTCGACGACATGCCGGTCAACGTCCGCGGCGCGGCCGCGGCCGGCCTGCAGGCCATCGAGGTGCTCTACGACGACCGCCGCCAGGCGGTGGACGAGGCCCGGCGCCGGCTCGGCCTGATCCCCGTCCTGGCCTGACCACCAGCAACCCCGAGGAGGCGACGATGCCGCTGGTCCGCGTCGACATCATGGAGGGCCGCCCTCCCGAGCTGATCGAGGAGCTGCACCGCAGGCTCGCCGAGCTGGTGGCCGAGACCCTCGACACCCCCATCGAGCGGGTCCGGACCTACATCACCCAGTTCCCGCCGGAGGCCTGGGGCATCGGCGGGGTGCCGGCCAGCGTCGCTCGACGAGCCGAGGTCGAGGCCCGGGCTGCTGCGCAAGCAGAGCGTGATGGGTGACCTCTGCGTCGTCGTCGGTGCTACCGGCTCGTTCGGGCGCGCGGTCACCGAACGGCTGGTGACCCGTGGTCTGCGGGTGCTGGCCGTCGGGCGTCACGAGGATGACCTCGCCGCGCTCGCCGCCGAGGCGGCCGGGGTCATCCCGTGCGTGGCCGACATCGCCGACGACAGCGCCATCGGGACAATCTCCGCCGCCCTGGACGGTCCGGTCCGGATGGCGGTCTTCGCCGCCGGGCTCCCGGTCGCGGGATCCGTGGAGACGGTGTCGCCGAGCGACCTGGCCCGTGGCGCGGACATCAAGCTCGGCGGACTGCTGCGCCTGGTCCGCGCGGTCGACGCCAGGCTGGCGCCCGGCTCCCGGATCGTGATGTTCGCGGGCACCCTCGGGTTCGAGCCCAAGGCCTCGAGTGCCGGCCCGGGTGCGATCAACGCCGGCGTCTTCAACCTGATGCGCCAGCTCGGCGACGTCTACGGCCCCCGCGGTGTCACGACCCACACCCTGAGCCCGGGCCCGGCGGACACCCCTCGGGTGCACGCCCTCGTCGAGCGCGCGGCAGCCGAGCGCGGCATCACGGTCGAGGAGCAGTGGGCGTCGTACGCCGCCGGGACCTCGCTGGGCCGGCTCCCGACGGTCGCGGAGATCGCCTGGGCAGTGACGCTGCTGCTCGACCCGGAGGCCGACGTCCTGCACGGCGGCGTGCTCAGCCTGGACGCGGGCGGGCACCGCGGCATCCACTGACCGCGCACATCGTGGGCGGCCCGCGGGCCGGTCAGTGCCGACCGCGGTAGCCGAGACGCCGGCTGATCACGGCGGCGGCCTCCTGCACGGCCACCCGGTAGGGGCGCAGGCTCTCGGCGTTCATCCGGTCGCTGCTGCCCACCACGGTCACCGCGGCGATGACGGTGCCGTCCGCCCCGCGCAGCGGCGCGCCCACGGAGGTGATCCCCAGCTCGCCCTCCTGGACGTTGGAGGCCCAGCCGCGGCGGGCGACCTCGTCGAGCTCGCGCAGGAGCGCCGCATGGTCGGTGATGGTGTGGCTGGTCCGCGCGTCGAGGGCGATCCCCTTGAGCCGGCGCTCCAGCTCCGGCCGCGGGAGCGCCGCGAGCAGCACCTTCCCCGAGGACGTCCAGTGCGCGGGGAGCCGGTGCCCGACCCGCCGGAAGACCGGCAGCATGTAGTGGCTCTCGAGCCGCTCGACGTAGACCGCCTCCAAGCCGTCCAGCACCGCCACGTGCACCATCTCGCCGGTCTGGTGCCGCAACGTCGTCAGCACCGGCAACGACGCCTGGTGCAGGTCGACGTGCTCGGCCACGGTCGTGCCGAGCTCGTAGAGCGCCAGACCCAGCCGGTACTTGCCGGTCCTGGGGTCCTGCTCCAGCAGCCGCTCGGCCTCCAGCGTGGCGACCAACCGGTGCGTGGTGCTCTTGCTCAGCCCCAGCCGGCGGGCCAGCTCGGAGACCCCCAGCTCCTGGTCGGCGTGCGAGAACGCGCGCAGCACCCGGGCCGCGTTGCGCACCGATCCCAGCAGCGTGCGCGAACCCGAGGGCGTCGACTCGGAGGTCACTCGCCGGAGCGTAGCCGGTGTCCCGTTCCGCGGGACGTTTTCCCACCGGTGTGACGCCCGCCACCTAGGTTCTGCCTCGTGACTGGGAACGTGACCGGCAAGTCGAATGGGCGTCCGGACCGAGCCGAGTACGACGACATCCACTGGTTCGACCGGCACGACCCGGCCCACGAGCCGGTCCTCGGCGGCAAGAACACCAGCCTCGGCATCCTCACCATGGCCGGGCTCCCGGTACCGCCCGGCTTCGCGGTCACCGCCCGGGCCTACCGGCAGTCGTTCGCCGACACCGGGATCGACCGGGAGATCGCGGCCCTGATGGCCCGCGTGCACCCCGACGACTCGGCCGAGCTGACCCGCGTCGCGCAGAAGGCCCGGGCTCTCGTCCTCGGCGCCGGGCTCCCCGGCTGGCTCTCGGCCCAGATCCGCGCTGCCTACGCCACGCTGTCGAAGCGGTGTGGCCGCGACGACGTCCCGGTCGCGGTCCGGTCCTCGGCGACGTGCGAGGACCAGCCCGACGCGTCGTTCGCGGGCGAGCACGACACCTACCTGTGGGTGCGCAGCCCGGCCGAGGTCGAGACCCACATCCTGCGGTGCTGGGCCAGCCTCTACACCGACCGCGCCATCGCCTACCGCAGCGGGATGGGCTACGCCGAGGACGGCGCCGCCATGAGCGTGGGCGTGCAGCAGATGGTGCTCCCCCGCGCCTCCGGGGTGGCCTTCACCCTCAACCCGACCAACGGCGACCGCTCCCAGATCGCCATCGACGCGTCCTGGGGGCTCGGTGAGGCCGTCGTGGGCGGCTCGGTCACTCCCGACAACTTCCTGGTCGACAAGGTCATGGGAGCCGTCACCGCACGCACCATCTCCGACAAGACCGTCGAGCACGTGCTGGACGGCGACCGGGTCGTCGAGCTCCCCGTCGACGAGGACCGCCGCACGGTCCCGTGTCTCAGCGAGAGCGAGATCCAGTCGGTGGCGGCGCTGGCCCGCAGGGCCGAGCGCCACTACGGCTGCCCCCAGGACGTGGAGTGGGCGATCGACCCGCTCCGACCGGAGGACGACAACGTCGTGCTCCTCCAGAGCCGGCCGGAGACCGTCTGGAGCCGCCGGCGCACCCAGATCGACGCGGTGGCCCGGGACACCTTCTCGTCGATCGTCCATCACCTGCTCCACCCGGCCAGCACGCCGGTCGTGCACCACCACTGAGACACCACCACCTGGCATCACCACCCGGCATCACCACCCGGCATCCCGAGGAGAGACCATGGCCGACCGTTTCCCGAGCCCGTTCGAGGTCGTCACGCCCACCGGTGCGGAGGGCTGGGAGGAGCTGTACGGCTACTCCACGGTGTTCAGCGAGGACCGGCGCGAGCTCGAGGAGTCGATGTGCTGGTTCATGGACGGCGTGCACACCCCGGAGGTGATCGAGCCCTGGGACGCCACCGTGCTCGACTTCGCGCTCACGTTCCTGAGCCAGTACACGACCCGGCACTACGTCATCCCGCCCGCGATGGGCGTCGACATCCGCTACCTCAACGGGCACATGTACCTCTCCCCCGTGCCCGTGACCGACCCCGCGGAGATCGAGTCGCGGGTGCCGGAGTTCGCCGAGCGGGCGGGCTACTACTTCGGCAACTGGTCGACGCTCTACGACGCCTGGATGGACAAGATCAAGGACGTCATCGCCGAGCTCGGGGCGATCGACTTCCAGCCGCTGCCCGACCGCGAGGACATGGCGGTCCTCACCGAGGGCCGCGGCATCGGCTCGGGCCAGCTGATGATGTTCGAGTACGACAAGCTCGTGCAGCTCACCTCGAAGCTGTGGGCGCACCACTTCGAGTTCCTCAACCTCGGCTACGCGGCCTACCTGGACTTCTTCGGGTTCTGCAAGCAGCTGTGGCCCTCGATCCCGGACCAGGCCATCGCCAAGATGGTCGCGGGCATCGACGTCGACCTGTTCCGCCCCGACGAGGAGCTGAAGAAGCTCGCTCAGCTCGCCGTGGACCTCGGGATCGGCGACCGGGTCTCCAGCAGTGCGGCGGACACCCTGGCCGCCATGGGCGCGGACGACGACGGCAAGAAGTGGCTCGCCCAGTGGGAGGAGTCGCAGGACCCGTGGTTCAACTTCTCCTCCGGCTCCGGCTTCTACCACTCCGACCGGGTGTGGGCGGAGTACCCCGACATCCCGATGGGCTTCATCGAGTCCTACGTCGCCAAGCTCGGCCGCGGCGAGTCCCTGGCCCGGCCGATCGACGCGATCGAGGCCGAGCGCGACCGGATCGTGGCGGAGTACTCCGAGCTCATCGACGACGAGGAGGCCCGCGCGACCTTCGAGGGCAAGCTCGGTCTGGCCCGGCTCGTCTTCCCGTACGTCGAGAACCACAACTTCTACGTCGAGCACTGGGGCATGTCGCAGGTCTGGGGCAAGATGCGCCAGCTCGGCCAGCTGCTCGCCGACCAGGACTTCTGGGCGAACGCCGACGACATCTTCCTGCTCCGCCGCAACGAGGTGCCGGACGCGATCTTCGACTACTTCCACGGCTGGGCCGTGGGCGTCCCCGCGCGCGGGCCGGCGTACTGGGGCCGCGAGATCCCCCGGCGCCAGGCCATCATGCAGGCGCTCCGCTCGTGGTCGGCGCCGCCCGCGCTCGGCGTACCTCCCGAGGTCATCACCGAGCCGTTCAGCGTCATGCTGTGGGGAGTCACCTCGGACTCGGTGAAGGCCTGGCTCGGTGGCTCGGACAGCCCCGACGGGAGCCTGTCCGGCTTCGCCGCGTCGCCCGGGGTCGCCGAGGGCCCCGCCCGGGTCATCCTCTCCGCGGACGGGATCGGTGACCTCCAGCCCGGCGAGATCCTGGTCGCGCCGCTCACCGCACCGTCCTGGGCCCCGGTGTTCGGCAAGATCGGCGCGACCGTGACCGACGTCGGCGGGATCATGAGCCACGCCGCCATCGTGTGCCGGGAGTACGGCCTCCCCGCGGTCACGGGCACGGCCTTCGGGACCAAGAACATCAAGACCGGTCAGATGCTCCGCGTCGACGGCAACAACGGCACCGTCACCGTCCTCGACTGACCACGACCGCGCCCCACCGACTCCCGCGAAAGGCTTCTCATGCTGACCGCAGAGCAGAACGACGAGCTCACCGACATCGCACCCGGCACGCCCATGGGCGAGCTGCTGCGCCGCTACTGGTACCCGGTCGCGTTCACCCGCGAGCTCGAGGAGTTCCCCGTCAAGCACGCCAAGCTGCTCGGCGAGGACTGGGCGGTCTACAAGACCGCGTCGGGCCGCTACGGGATCATGCCCGAGGCCTGCCCGCACCGCCGCGCGTCGATGGCGTACGGCGTGGTGGAGGCCAACGGGCTCCGCTGCCCGTACCACGGCTGGCTGTTCGGCCTCGACGGCGAGTGCCTCGAGCAGCCCGCCGAGCGGGACGAGACCAACTTCCGCGAGCGGGTCCGCGCCCAGGCCGGCAAGGCCCAGGAGATGGGCGGCCTGGTCTGGGCCTACGTCGGCCCCGACACCGAGCAGAGCCCGGCGCCGGAGCTGCCCAGGTTCGACGTGTTCGTCATGGACGGGGTGCGCGACATCGGGTGGGCCGACCTGCCGTGCAGCTTCGTGCAGATCATGGAGAACGCGGTCGACCCGCACCACGTGGAGTTCCTGCACGGCCGCTACTTCGAGTTCATGGGCAGGCAGCAGGGCTTCGAGGCCCCGGCGTCGTTCGCCAAGAAGCACGTCAAGGTCGGCTTCGACGAGTTCGAGTGGGGCATCATCAAGCGCCGCGTCCTCGAGGGCGCCTCCGAGCAGGACGACGACTGGGCGGTCGGGCACCCGCTGGTGTTCCCGTTCAACATGCGGGTGGGCGGGGCCAACATCGAGCAGATGCAGATCCGGGTCCCGATCGACCGGACCACGACCCGTTTCATGCTGTACTCCGTGCACGCACCCGAGGGGGTGGCGTTCTGGGAGCAGCCGGTGGTCCCGGACTACGAGATCCCGGTCTTCACCGAGGACGGCCGGCACCGGACCGACTACGTCGAGGGCCAGGACATCATGGCCTGGGTGACGCAGGGTGCGATCACCGATCGCACGGTCGAGCACCTCGGACGCTCCGACGTCGGGGTCACCATGCTGCGCCGGATGTTCAAGGCCGAGATGGCCAGGGTCGCCGCCGGCGAGGACCCGCTCGGCACGATCCGCGAGCAGCACGACCGGATCGACCTGCCGTGCGAGAAGAACAAGTTCGACGCCGGGCCGCAGTTCGCCCTCGACTTCATCGAGATGGCGTCCAGCCGGTTCAGCCCCCAGAAGGACGCGCTCAAGAAGCTGCACGTGCAGGCCTGGGAGGGCCGGCAGAAGGCATGAGCGTCGTGGACCTGGACCTCGACCCGGAGCTCGACCCGGAGCTCGACGCGGGGCTCGACACGGCGTTCGGGCTCGACGTCGGTCGCGGCTGGTTCCCCGACGACGCCGAGTCGCACCGGCGGGACGCACCACGGTTCTGCCCCGCCTGCGGTTCGGCGTTCGCGCTGGCCGAGGGCGGTCACGGGCTGACCACGGAGTACTGGGTCCGTGGCGACCGGGTGTTCGTCTGCTTCTGCGGCGGCTGCGGCTGGAGCGGCGACATCGTGCTGGCCGAGCGGGTCGTCGGCCACGAGGCCGCCGAGTAGCCGCCGGGCAGCCGCTCCTACGCGGGGACGTCCTCGGCGAACTGGGTGCGGTAGAGGTCGGCGTAGAGGCCGCCCTCGCGGAGCAGGTGGGTGTGGGTGCCCTGCTGGACGATCCGGCCGTCCTCGACGACCAGGATGAGGTCGGCGTTGCGCACGGTCGAGAGCCGGTGCGCGATGACGAGCGACGTACGCCCTTCCAGCGCAGCGTCCAGGGCGCGCTGGACCGCCGCCTCGGACTCGCTGTCGAGGTGCGCGGTCGCCTCGTCGAGGACCACGATGGCCGGCGCCTTGAGCAGGAGCCGGGCGATCGCCAGGCGCTGCCGCTCACCCCCCGAGAGCCGGTAGCCGCGGTCGCCGACCACGGTGTCGAGCCCGTCGGGCAGGGCCCGCACGAGCCCGGCGATCTGGGCCGCCTCGAGGGCCGTCCAGATCTCCAGGTCGCTCGCGCCGGGGCGGGCGTAGACCAGGTTGGCGCGGATGGTGTCGTGGAACATGTGCGCGTCCTGGGTGACGTAGCCGACCACGTCCTCCAGGGACTGCAGGGTGACGTCGCGGACGTCGTGCCCGCCGACGCGGACCGCGCCGGAGCCGACGTCGTAGAGCCGGGCGACCAGGTGGGTGATCGTGGTCTTGCCGGCACCCGACGGGCCGACCAGGGCGACCATCTGGCCACCTTCAGCGGTGAACGAGATGTCGTGCAGGACCTGGACGCTCTCGCGGGACTCGGTGCGGGCCACCACTTCCAGCGAGGCGAGCGAGATGTCGTCGGCACCGGGGTAGGTGAACGAGACGTGGTCGAACTCGAGCCGCGAGGCCGTGCGCGGCAGCACGACCGCGCCCGGCTTCTCCTGGATCAGGGAGGGGAGGTCGAGCACCTCGAAGACCCGCTCGAAGCTGACCAGCGCGGTCATCACGTCGATCCGCACGTTGGAGAGACCCTGCAGCGGCCCCAGCAGCCGGAGCAGCAGGGTGGCGAGGGCGAGGAGCGTGCCGACGGTGAGCGTGCCGTCGATGGCGAGCTGGCCGCCGAGGCCGTAGACCATCGCGGTGGCGAGAGCGGGCACCGCCATCATCGAGGCGGAGAAGATCCGGGTGATCAGGGAGATGCGCACGCCGAGGTCGCGGACGACGGCCGCCTTGTCGGCGAACTGCTCGTCCTCCTCGCCACGGCGGCCGAAGAGCTTGAGCAGCATCGCGCCGCCGACGTTGAACCGCTCGGTCATCAGGTTGCCGAGGTCGGCGTTGCCGTCCATCTGCATGCGGGTGAGCCCGGCCAGCTTGCCGCCCACGAACCGGGAGATGAGGAAGAGCACCGGGAACAGCGCCAGGCACATCAGCGTGACCTGCCAGCTCAGGGCGAGCATGGTGATGCCGACGACCACGACAGCGATCGAGTTGGCGACCGTGCTGGACAACGTGCTGGTGAAAGCCCGCTGGGCGCCGATGACGTCGTTGTTGAGGCGGGAGACCAGGGCGCCGGTCTGCGTCCGCGTGAAGAAGGCCAGCGACTGGCGCTGCACGTGGCCGAACACCTGCGTACGGAGGTCGAAGATCAGGCCCTCACCGATCCGCGACGAGAGCCAGCCGCCCAGGACGGCGAGCACGGCACTGACCAGCGCGACCCCGGCCATGGCGAGCGCCAACCAGGCCACGAGCGCGTTGTCGCCCTTGAGGATGCCGTCGTCGACGATGCGCTGCACCAGCAGCGGGATGACGACGACCATCGCCGCGTCGATGACGGTAAGCCCGAGGAAGACGCTGATCAGCCGTCGGTGCGGGCGCGCGAAGCCCAGGACGCGCCGGACGGTGCCCCGGTCGAGCCGGTTGTTGACGACGCTGCGGTCCGAGCGCAGGTGCCGGAAGGCCGCTCCCGGTCCTGGTCCGTGCATGCTCATCGGCGTTCCTCCCGTCGTACCCCTGGTCAGCTCGCGGGCTGGACCCCCATCAGGGGAGCCAGCTCCCGGAACCGCCGGGCCTGGGCCTCTCGCTCCAGCCGGCGCTGCTCGTCCAGGTCCACGGCCCCCGCGCTCTGCAGCAGCCTCTTCGTCTCGGACACCGCGCCCGCGAGCGGGGCGGTGAGAGCGGCCACGAGGTCGGCGACGGTGGCGTCCAGCCGGTCGGCCGGGACGGCGGTGAGCGCCAGGCCGATGTCCACGGCCTCCGCGGCGCCGACCATCCGTGCCGTGGCGCAGATCTCGAGTGCTCTGGAGTAGCCAACCGCCTCGACCAGCGGTTTTGTTCCCGTCAGGTCCGGCACCAGCCCCAGTGCGGACTCCTTCATGGAGAACTGGGCGTCCTCGGTCATCACTCGCAGGTCGCAGCTCAGCGCCAGCTGGAAGCCGGCTCCGATCGCATAGCCCTGGACCGCGGCGATGCTGATGAACCGCGGGTCACGCAGCCAGGTGAAACCCTGCTGGTAGACGTCGATCAGTGCCGACATCTCCTCGTCGGTCATCGAGAGCATGTCGACGACCGACTCGGTGCCCTCCGGCGCCGCACCCGGGTCGAGCATCTTGCGGTCCAGCCCCGCCGAGAAGCTGTGACCGCTCCCCCGGACCACCACCACCCGGACGTGCGGCGGCAGCGCCTCCCCCGCCTGCGCCAGCGCCCGCCACATCGCCGGGGTCTGCGCGTTGCGCACCTCCGGGCGGTCGAGGGTCACCGTGGCGACGTTGTCGGTCAGATCGAGGCGGAGTCCGGCCGCAGCGAGGTCGTCGGGAGTCATGGCGCGAGCGTACGGCGGGGTGCCGACGGCGGTCGGGTGAGGCGGGCCTTCTCTCGTGGCGAGGCGTGGGGGCGGCCCTGTTGGTCCAGGAGGCGCGCACGCGCTGGTCGAGCAGCGAACGCACGCGCTGGTCGAGGACGCGCGCACTCCGTTGGTCGAGCAGGCGCCCGCACTCCGTTGGTGGAGGAGGCGCGCCAGCGCCGCCTCGAGACCTGTGCAGGGATGGCTTTGACCTGACCACCCGGTGCGCGGGTCCGGTCTTAGGGCCGGGCGCGGTGCCCGCGCGCGTAGCAGGCCGGGTCTCCGCGTCAAGGACGCTCGCTGGCGCT